>CAYMSH010000040.1:0-24179 GCA_964392945.1 uncultured Planctomycetaceae bacterium
AAATGAGCCGTACTGGACTTGAACCAGTGACCTCCTGCGTGTCGAGCAGGCGCTCTAGCCAACTGAGCTAACGGCCCGTTTGCGGGATTGCGTCTCCCACAGGGACGGATACTATAGGACGCTCGGGGGCTTATGTCAATAGCGCAGAATGTGAATCTTTCAGGCTCCGATCGACGCGGCGTATTGACTTTGCCGGCCAGGCAGGCAACCATGAACACATAGGCGCTACGCCGATCGGAGAATACCGGAACAATGAAGAACACTGCAGCCAGGATATTGATAACAGTAATCGCGATCGCCGGAGTTGCGGCGACCGCCGCGGCGGCCGAGAAGCCGAAGCGAAAGAAGCCCGCCAGGGCCAGGGCGAACAAGCCCAAGAGGAAGGTCCAGTACAAGAAGCCCACGCGCGAGATCGTCACTCTGATCGCCGGCGGCAAGGCCGCTGAGGCAGTCAAGCGGTGCGAGGCGTTCCTGGCCGGAAGTCCCAAAGACACCGAACACCAGTACCTGCTGGCGATGGCGTATGCGAATCTCAAGCAGATTGACAAGTCCGTCGAAGCGATGAAAGCTGCGATGGAAGTCGGCGTTCCGTTCGAGCGGTTTATCGCCGGTCCGCGGGATTTGCTGGCGCCGTTGACGAGTTCTGAGGCGTTTGGGAAATACGCGGCCGGTCGGAAGATCGCCGCGCGGCCGATTCTCCAGGGCCCGATGCTCGGGACGATGACCGACAGTTCGGTTCGCATCTGGGTTCGTACTGCCGGCGAGATTAGCGTCAGCGCCCAGGCCGCTACCGGCGTTGACATCCAGGCCAAGCAGCCGACTAAATGGATCAAGTCCGTGCCGGTCAAGACGCTCGCCGCGGCTGACTACACCGCTGTGATCGAGCTGACGGGCCTGAAGCCGGATACCGAATATGTCTACTCGATAGTGGTCGGCGGCAAGGCGATCGGTCCGCTGGAGAGCATGTCGTTTCGCACGTTTCCGCCTGCGGGCAAGGCCTCGAAGTTCTCTATCGCATTCGGCGGCGGGGCGGGTTACACGCCGTGGAAGGAGCACATGTGGACCACTATCGACAAGCGTCGTCCGCTGGCGATGCTGCTGCTGGGCGACAACGTTTACATCGACATGCCCACGGTCCCCCAGACGCAGCGATACTGCTATTATCGCCGCCAGTCGCGCCCTGAGTTCCGGGCCCTGGTGGCCAAGACGCCGGTCTACGCGATCTATGACGATCACGATTTCGGCACGAACGACTGCGTGCCGGGCGCCGATATCGACGACCCGCCGTGGAAGCGCCCGGTATGGAAACTGTTCTGCGAGAACTGGGCCAATCCGTATTACGGCGGCGGCGACAAGCAGCCGGGATGCTGGTTCGATTTCCGGATCGGCGACGTTGAATTCATCATGCTCGACTGTCGATATTACCGCAACAAACCCAAGCAGGGCGCCGCGTCGAGTATGCTTGGGGCCGCGCAGAAAAAGTGGCTCAAGACCAAGCTCAAGGCCGCCAAGGGGACCTTCAAAGTGCTTTGCTCGTCGGTGCCCTGGACCTTCGAGGCCAAGGGCAAAAGCGGCGATACGTGGAACGGATTCCGCGAAGAACGCAACGAAATATTCGCATTCCTGGCCGAGCAGAAGATCGACGGCGTGCTGCTCCTGTCGGCCGATCGGCATCGCTCCGACGCCTGGAAACTCGAGCGTCCCAACGGTTATCCTCTCTACGAATTCGAGAGTTCGCGCCTGACGAACATTCACGTACACGCCAATATGAAAGGCTCGCTGTTCAGCTATAACGCCAAGTGCTCCTACGGCCGGCTGACGTTCGACACGACGAAATCCGACCCGACTGTGACCTACCGAATCTACTCGATCGACGACGAACTGATCCGCACATTTACGCTCAAGAAGTCGCAGATAAAGCATTGAACGGCTGGCAGTTGGCAATTGGGAATTGGCAATTGGCGACGGATAACGGCCAGGTCGGAGCGCTTGGGCGGGTGTCACATTTGGTTCACAGGACGGCAGGGGCCAGGTTCCAGGGTCAGGGAACGGCCTTACGGCAGGCGCCAAGGCTGAATAGTACTGTGCGTTGTGCTTGACAGATTGCGGTATCGTTGCGCATGTGTGCTTTCTCGCTCAACTTTTTTTCGAAAATTCTCAGAATTGTGTCACAAAAGCTGCTCGGCTCGCCAGTAAGTAGGTTTATGGAAAGAAGACTGGCAATTGGGAATTGGCAGTTGGCAATTGGCGACGGCGAAAACATCACGGCAGAATCTAACGGCAAGAACCTTACGGCGCGTTTCGAACGGTTTGGGTGGATGTGCAGTTTTGAGCCTTGCCGTTGCCTGTCGCCGTTGACGTTGCCAATTGCCAATTCCCAGGTTTTCGGAGAAAACCATGAACGAAGACATGCTTGTCGAACTTATTGCTGCTGGTGAGTTTTCGCAGAAGCGGATTGCTGGAATTGTTGGCGTTTCGCGGCGGACTGTCTGGCGGATCGCCAATGGATTTTCCCGGCCGGATCTGCAGCGTCGGATCGCTGCTGTCGTCGAGGGCTACCGCCAGGCCGCTATCCGAGCTGCGGCCCGGCACATGAAGGCCCTTCTGGAAAAGCAGGTCCAAGTCGCTCTTGAAGGCGACGGCGAGACCGCGCGCAAGTGCCGCGAGTTCCTGCTCAAAACGTTCATGCTGGCGATCCCGGCCGCGGCCGTCAAAGCCGAAGAACACCCCGAGCCGGAAGCCGAAGAAGACAAGCCGCTCAGCCCGCAGGTCTTGAGCAGAACGCTGCACGATCTGTCGCCGGAGTTGATGGGTGAAATATGCAAAGAACTGTTCGGCGAAGACTACAAATCCTGCGGCGCCTATCAAGGTCAAGAGGTCCCGCAGGACCCTGCGAACACCGCCGGGCCGCCGGGCGCCAGATCGCCATAGACTTTGCGCTTTGAGACATGTACATTTCGTGGTACGATGTCGATGGATAATGTTTGATTGAGGAAGATTCTGGGCGGTCTGATGCTTTTGGGAGTTGGGTAGGGATATGTTGATCAAGCGAATCGCCATTTTTCTGGTTACTGCGGTATTGTGCGTTTCTATCGCCCGGGGTGATATTAGTGCAACCGGCGACGTGAGCCCATCCGATCCGGCGACGTGGGACACCGATACCGATGCTTTTATCGGACAGACAGGAACTGGGGATCTGACCATCGACGGCGGCGACAACGTGGTCAGCCAATATGCGCATCTTGGCGTAGAAGCCGGCGCAGTGGGAACAGTGACAGTCAGCGGCTCGGGATCGAACTGGACCAACTCCCGCTTGTCTTATATTGGCAAGCAAGGCCACGGCGGTTTGAGCATTCTCGACGGCGGTGCAGTAAGCAGTGGTTGGGGTTGCTACATCGGCCGCGAAGCCGATTCCAGCGGTGATGTCACGGTAAGCGGCGACGGTTCATTGCTGTCTGTTCAAGGCGATTTCCATGTGGGTTATTACGGTTCAGGTACGCTGCATATCGCCGATGGCGGACTTGTGGAGGTCTCCGATCAAACGTTGACGGCGGTATTGCCCGGTTCGTCGGGAGCGATCAGTTTCGACAATGGAACGCTAACGACCGGTGCGTTTGCGGGATACGCCACAGGCGTCGGTACGATAAACACCAAGGGGCTGGCCGCCGACGTAGACCTGGTCTTCGACAGCGTCGATGACCTGACCCAGACATTTTTGCTGAACGGCGCCGGACAGAATATCACCGTTAATCTTGAAACAGACTATTGGTCGCACACGGGCCAGGGCGTTTCACCGATGATGGGCGCCGGTTACACAGGCTCGAGTTCGATACGCATTTCAGACGGAATGGCGATGCGAATCTACGACATCTTCCTGGGATACCAATATGGTTCCGAAGGCGTCGGTACGGTAAGCGGAGTGGGAACCGCCTTGGACTGCTACGGGTTGCTTCTTGTCGGGATTATCGGCTCGGGCCAGTTGGACGTTACCGACGGGGCGGTGGTCGATAGCGACGATTGCGTAGTTGGAAGTCTGGGCGTCGGCCGGATGACCGTCAGCGGAGCCGGCTCGTACTGGAACAACAACTCAAACCTTATTGTCGGCGATCATGGAAACGGAACTCTGGAGATCAGCAACGGCGCGTCGGCCGGCAATCGATTCTGCAGCATCGCCTCCAAAGACGGTTCGCTCGGCGCAGTCAGTGTCAGCGGCTCCGGCTCGACCTGGACGAACGTCGATAATCTTTATGTCGGGTTAAGAGGCGCCGGAACACTGAGCATAACTGATTACGGAACGGTGAATGTCGTCAAGGATACTTTCACCGGGACGTACGCGGGGGCCTCGGGCGCGGTCATTTTGGATAATGGGACGCTCACCACCCGAGGGTTTGTCGGATCGGCGATCGGGGTCGGCGTGATCAATGCCGGCGGCCTGGTTACCGATCTTGATCTGGTTTTCGACTCACCGGACGATCTGGTGCAGACCCTTGTGCTGAACGGTCCTGGGCAGAACATCACGGTGAACCTGAATGTCGATAGCGAAGCGCCGATGGGCGCAGGAGGAGGAGGGCTCGGTTCGGTAACTGTTTCGGGCGGTATGACGCTTCAGTCCGGCTCCGGATACGTGGGATACCAAGCCGGGTCCGACGGCCAGGCGACTGTTATCGGCTCCGGCTCGATCTGGGCGAACTCAGGCCAGATAACCGTCGGGCATTCCGGATCGGGAACGCTCGACATTTCCGACGGAGGAACCGTCAACAGCAGCGCCGGCTATATAGGCCGCCATCCAGGCTCCACTGGCGTAGCGACACTGATCGGCCCGGAGGCTGTCTGGGCCAATTCCGGACCCGTCTGGATCGGCCGTGACGGCTCTGGAGTATTGAATATCTCCGGCGGCGCCGCCGTCAGCAACGCCGTCGCGGAGATCGGCTCGCAGGCTGGTTCATCCGGTGCGGTTAGCGTGAGCAACGCCGGTTCGACATGGACGACTTCCGGCGATCTGTACGTCGCTCGCTACGGCGACGGAACGCTGGTTATTTCCGACCAGGGGCGGGTAATCGTCAGCGGCAACACTTACGCCGGGTGGGAGTCCGGATCTTCGGGATCCGTTCATTTGGACAATGGCGAGTTGACGACGCTCGGGTTCCTGGGCGTCGCCACTGGGGTCGGATCGATACACGCCAATGGTCTGGTCACCGACGCGGATATTGTCTTTGATGCATCTCACGGAGTGAACCAGACTGTGACGGTCTCTGACGCCGAATGGAATATAACATTCCATCTGGACTTAAACGATTATGCTCCCGGCGGCGCCGGGTACAGCGGCGTCGGCTCCATAACTATTCTGGACGGCCTGGTTGTGCCGACGGGGGTCGGCTACCTGGGCTTGAGGCCGGGGTCCAGGGGCTCGGCGAGCGTAAGCGGAGCCGGATCGACCTGGAATGTCTCAGACGAACTCTACGTCGGTTACCCCCGCACCGGGCGAACTGAACATCACCGATCAGGGAAAAGTTGACAGCGACGAAACGTATCTCGGAGCCCAGCCCGGATCGGCGGGCCTGGCCAACCTCAGCGGCGACGGGACGTACTGGAGAATCTACCCTCATATCAAGATCGGCCAGCACGGACGCGGCGAGTTGAACGTCACCGACGGAGCCTATCTAAAGACCCTCAGAAGCTACCTCGGCGATCAGCCCGGTTCGACAGGCGAAGTTACGATAAGCGATGCAGGATCGCTCTGGGACAATGATGCTGAAATGAACGTCGGCTGCGAAGGCCCCGGCTCGGTGAATGTCGCCAACGGCGCCCAGGTCATCAGCCAGGCGACTTTCATAGGCTGCAGCCCCGGCGCCGACAGCATCGGAGCCGTTACTATAAGCGGGGCCGGATCAACCTGGGTCAATCCCGATCATTTGAGCGTCGGTTACTACGGCCGCGGAACTCTGGATATCACCGACGGCGGAGCCATTGACAACAGGGATGACGGCTATATAGGCGACCAGCCCGGATCGATCGGCGTGGCGACAGTGAGCGGCGCCGGATCGACGTGGAATACTCGCCATAGTCTCCACGTGGGCGACTACGGACACGGCACTTTGAACATCACCGACGGCGCCGAGGTCACCAGCGGCTACGGACGCATCGGAAATCAACCCGGTTCGATCGGCCGGGTCAACGTCAGCGGAATCGGGTCAACCTGGACGAATTCCGGTGATCTGTACATCGGCAATGAAGGCGATGGCGAGTTGAACATATCCGACGATGGTTTAGTTGCCGTCGATGACAATACTTACATAGCAAGTCTCCCCGGAGCCGCCGGAGTTCTGAACTTCGACAACGGAACGCTGACGACGAATGTTCTCTGGGCCGACCCGAGCAATATGAGCGGGACCGGGGTCATAAACACCAATGGTCTGATGATGGATATCGATTTGGTCTTCGACGCCGCACACGGCGCGGCGCAGACCTTTGCAATCGACGGTCCCGGGCGGAATATAACAGTGAATCTTGGCGTCGGCAGTTCCACGCTTCTCGGTGTTGGATACCAGAGCAGCGGCTCGATGCACATTTCCGGCGGCCTGAGCATAGCCTCGGGCAAAGGTCGTGTCGGCTACCTTTCGGGAGCCACAGGCGCAGTGACGATAAGCGGGGCGGGATCAAGCTGGGATTTGGGGCGCCTTTACGTAGGCTGCAATGGCGATGGGCGAATAGACGTCACAGACGGCGGATCGCTCATCGGCGACCTCCGCGACTACCTGGGGGACCAGGTCGGCGCCAGCGGCGTAGTGCGGATAAGCGGAGCCGGATCGAGTTGGACAGGCCACGAGCTGGATGTCGGAAACTACGGACACGGCGAACTGGAGATCAGCAACGGCGCCTCGGTGACCCACTGGGACGCTTACGTGGGCCAGCAGCCGGACTCCACAGGCACAGTAACCGTGAGCGGCGAAGGTTCGACATGGGCCGCGTCTTACGATCTCTGTGTCGGTAGATACGGCGCCGGGACGCTGACTGTCAGCGATCGCGGGACTGTCAACTGCAATGCCGGCATCGTCGGCAGCAAAGCCGGTTCATTCGGAGTGGCCAACGTCAGCGGAGTCGGGTCAAGCTGGAGCACCGAGTACGGACTTTTCGTCGGCAATTTCGGAAGCGGCGTGTTAAACGTAACTGGCGGCGGCGCTGTCAACAGCGGCTCGCCCACCTTTATCGGGTGCGACTCCGATGCCGTCGGAGCCGCGACGGTCAGCGGACCCGGTTCGATCTGGATCAGCGCCAGCGGGCCCACTGTCGGCTACAAAGGCTCCGGCGTGTTGAATATCACCAACGGCGGCGCCGTTGTCGGAGAGATGGGCGCATCGATCGGCGCTGCTTACCATTCAGTCGGCATCGCAAGGGTAAGCGGCGTCGGATCAACCTGGACTAACGCCAGCGGTCTGGGTGTTGGGGGCAACGGTCAGGCTACGCTGGAAATTACCGATGGTGCGATCGTCAGCAACGCGACGGGCAAGATAAGCTCGCCTTATTATTCTTTTGTTTCGCCTTACACAAGCGTTGTGACGGTGAGCGGATCCGGCTCGGCCTGGAATAACTCCATTGATTTTTACGTTGGCTACTACGGCCACGGCGTGCTGAATATCTCTGACGGCGGAGTAGTGTCTGTCGGCGGGAACACCTATGTATCCGACGCCGCCAGATCGTCCGGTACAATCAACTTCGACAACGGCGTGCTTACCACGGGCGGGTTCCTGGGAGCTCCGGCTGACCTGAACGGTTCGGGCGTAATAAACGCCAAGGGGCTGGTCAGCGACGTTGATTTTGTGTTCAATGACGCAAGCAGTCTGTCGAGGGTGATAACGTTCACGGGCCCGGGAAAGAACGTCACCATCAACCTGGATATCGACGGTTCGGCGCCTGTAGGCGTCGGTCACGGCGCTTCTGCGTCGATGCATGTTTCAGACGGGTTCGTCCTGCAATCACACGGCGGGCGCCTGGGTTACCAAACCGGTTCGTCGGGCGTCGCGACGGTCAGCGGAGACGGTTCGACCTGGGAATCCTCACACGATATTCATGTCGGCGTGTACGGTTACGGATCGTTGACTATAAGCGATCGCGGGACTGTCAACGGCAAGTACGGCTACGTGGGAGGCGACGGTTACAACGGATACGTCTCCGAGTCGGTCGGAGTCGTTTCCGTCAGCGGCGAGGGATCGAGTTGGAACAATGACTACAGCCTGTACGTCGGCAGATACGGTCGCGGCACGCTGGACATCACCGACGGCGCCGACGTCAGCAGCCGCTACTCCCACATAGCATCCGAAGTAGGCTCGATCGGTGTAGTAAGAGTCGATCAAGTCGGGTCTACGTGGATCACATCCGGCTGTATTGACGTTGGCAGCAGAGGACGCGGTGAGGTGAAAGTCACCGACGGCGGAGTTATCACCAGCGACACTGGCCGTATGGGATCGTCCTCTGATGCGATAGGCAGTATGACAGTAAGCGGCTCCGGTTCAACGTGGACTAATTCAGGCTACTTGTGGATTGGCTACTCTGGGGCTGGTTCGATGGATATCACCGACGGGGCGACGGTCAGCAACACCGATTGCTACATGGGTCGCGAGTACGACGGATCCGGCTCTGCGACGGTAAACGGAGCGACCTGGACGAACAACGGCGGACTTTACGTAGGTTACGACGGCGATGGCGAACTGGTCGTTACTGGCGGCGGGGTCGTCAGTAGCGAGTACGGCAGCGTCGGTACGGGCAATATTTCCGACAGTTCGGTGACTGTAAGCGGAGCCGGCTCGACCTGGGCCAATTCGGGAGGGGTTTCCCTGGGCGGCCGCGGATCCGGCGACTTGAATATATCTGACGGAGGTCTGATAAGTATTGGCGGCGAGCTTAGCATAGACTACAGCGGTGGTGCGGACTCCTTCATCAACATGGGCTCCGGTGGAATGTTGGCGCTCTATGGCGACGCCGACAGCTCGTTGGCCGAGTTCCTGGGACTGATCGAAGGGCCCGATGCGATTCGCTTCTGGGATGACGCCAGTTGGAGTTGGGTCAGCCTGACTAGCGCGGCTCCGGGAGACGGCTACTCCCTGGTCCGCGGTCTCCATGGAAACCTGTCCGGGTACACAGTACTGACTGTCAACACTCCCTACCCAATTCCAGGCGACAGCAACCATGACTACATTGTCGATGATGACGACTACGACAATCTCGTCGCCCAGTTCGGCGCTGCCCCCGGCGACGAGTCGGCCGACTTCAACGGTGACGGGATCGTTGACCTGGCCGATTTCATCATCATGCGTGACAACTTCGGTTCCGGCGTCGTAGTTGCGGCTCCGGATGCGGAATTAACCGCCGTCACCCCCGAACCGGCGACCGGGGTTTTGTTGTTGCTGGGGTTTGGCGCCGTTATGCGACGCAGGCAGACATGACCCCAATCGCCGGTCCGCTACGTTCTTCACAATCCGCTCGGATGTCGGTATTCTTATCTCTGGCGTATTTGCCTGTAAGGAACCGAGATTCATGAGTGACCGATTCGAGTTGGTTTGTCCGACGTGCGGGACGACTACTGATCTTTCGGCGGGCTGGACGCCTGACGACAGCGGGCGGTTGGTCTGCGCTGATTGCGGCGGCGAGATTCCGATTCCAGTGGCTCTTCCCGACGACTCGTTAAGCGATGAGTCCACTCGTATGGGCGACAGGCCTACTGTCGTTGATCCGCAGCATCAGGTGCGCCCGGGGCCGGATGGGGCCGTCGAATCGGATCTGCGTGATTGCGGTTCGGAGCGGTATGAACAGCAATCCACTATCGGCCAGGGCGGGATGGGCGAGATCGTGATCTGTGTTGAGCATAACACGCGGCGTGAAGTTGCAATGAAGCGGATGCTCCCCACGGGCGCCGCTCACGCCAAACAGCGTGCTCGGTTCGTCGAAGAGGCCCAGGTCACCGCTCAACTCGAACATCCGAACATCGTTCCGGTCCATGAACTCGGGCGCGACGCCGATGGTGCGATCTACTTCACGATGAAGCTGGTGAAAGGGCGCTCGCTGGCCGAGATTCTCACCGACGCTCGCGACGGCGCCGAGTCCCACTCGCTGGTCGAACTGCTCCAGATATTCCTGAAGGCTTGCGACGGCGTGGCGTTCGCGCACTCTCGCGGGGTGGTGCATCGCGATTTGAAGCCGGCGAACATAATGGTCGGCGACTTCGGCGAGGTGCTGGTGATGGACTGGGGTATCGCGCGAATCGTCGGGCAGGATGAAATCGCCGACGAAGAGACCATTCAAACTGATCGGCAGGACACTGATCTGCCCGGCATGCACACTCTGGCCGGACAGGTCATGGGCTCGCCGTCTTACATGCCGCCGGAGCAGGCCTCCGGCCAGATCGACAAGATCGATCATCGCTCTGACATCTACTCGCTCGGCGCCATCCTGTATACGATTCTAACGCTCAAGAGCCCCGTCGAAGGCGAGAATGCCCGTGCGATGATAGATACAGTTATCGCAGGCGACATCCAACCGCCCGAGCGGCGCGCCCCCGGCCGCGACATCCCGCGCGAACTGTCGGCGGTGGTGATGAAGTGCCTCGGTCGGTTCCGCGGCAGGCGCTACGGATCAGTACCCGAACTCCAGCGAGATGTGAGACTGTATCTTGGCGGCCGCAGCGTATCGGCCGCCCCGGACACATTCCGCCAGGCGTTTGTTAAGCTCATTAAACGCAACAAGGCGGTGTGTGTGTCGATAGCGGCCGCGGCAATGATACTGATAGTTCTGGGGACCGTGTTCGTAATCCGGGTTAAATCTGAGCGAGACGCAGCCCTTGCCGCTCAGCGGGCCCGGCGGACGACTGCGCTGACGGCTTCTGAACAACTGGGCCGCCAGGCCGTCAGCGCCGCAGATGAAGGTCGTTTTTCCGTGGCGGATGTGCGGGCCGACGCGGCGGTTGAGGTCATGCCTGACGGACCGTGGGGTCATTACACTCTCGGGGTGGTGGCGTTCGAGAAGAATGATCTGGCCGGAGCCAGATTGCACATCGAAAAGGCGCTCAGTCTGGACCCCTCCCACGAGCCTTCCAGAGCGTTCCTGGACAACGTCCTGGACGCGACGGACCAATTGGCCCGCCTGGAGAAGCTTGTCGCCGGGGCCGATCAGTCCACTGACTGGCGCAGTCTTGTTTTCGCCGGCGATACGCTCATGGAGGCCGAAAGGCACCAGCAGGCCTGCAAGGTGTATAACAGGGCCACTGAGCTGATATCCAGCGAGCCTGCAGTGCCCGACAACGTACGTCTTGGTCTGAAGGACAGTCTTGCTCGCGCCAACGGTTGTGTGAAGATGAAGGGGTTCTACGAATCAGTTCGTCACCTGCCGGCCGACGAGCAGGCCGAGCGGCTCGAGGCCGAACTCACGGAAATCTACGGACCCTGGCTGCAGATCGAGATCACGATCGAAAACCACAGCCTTTCGGGCCTTTACATAGCCGCCAATGAAGGCCAGGTTCCATGGCTTGATCCCCTCAGGGGTCTTCCGCTGGTCAAGCTGGACTGCAGTGGAACTCACGTTGCCGACCTCGGTCCGCTCAAGGGCATGCCGCTCAAGAGCCTGGACATCAGTAAGACAAAAGTCACTGATCTGGCGCCATTGAAGGGTATGGCCCTGACGTCGCTGTATTGCAGGGACATCGAGGTTACGAACCTGTCGGTTCTGGCGGGCATGCCGCTGGAGAAACTCAGTATCCCAGGGGCGACGATCACGGATCTGAACCTGCTGAAAGGCATGCCGCTGACTGAACTGGACGTGAGCGAGTGTCGAGTTCTTCAAGGCGATCTTTCCGTTCTTGCAGGCATGAAACTGACCGGTCTGAAGTTAGACGGCTGTTCGTCGTTGACGAGTTTGAAAGGCGTCGAGGGCATGGGGCTGACCGAGTTGAGCTTGAGAGACTGCCAGTCGCTTCAAGGCGATCTGTCCGCTCTTGCGGGCATGAAGCTGACCAGGCTGGTGTTGGACGGTTGTTCGTCGTTGACGAGTTTGAAAGGCGTCGAGGGCATGCCGCTGACGGAACTGGCGCTGAGCTACTGCGGTTCTCTTCAAGGTGATCTTTCGGCTCTTGAGGGCATGAAACTGATCCGTCTGGACGTGCTTGGCTGTTCGTCGCTGACGAGTTTGAAGGGCATCGAAGGGATGCCCCTGGCCAGCCTGAAGCTGCAGGAGTGCACGTCGCTTCAAGGCGATCTTTCGGTTCTCAAGGGGATGAAGCTGACGGAGTTGAATCTGCGGTTCAGTTTCGGACTGACCGGTCTGGAGGGCATAGAGGGCATGCCGCTGACGAGGTTGGACCTGACCGATCACAGCTCACTTCGAGGCGACCTTTCGGCCCTGAAGGGAATGAAACTGGTCGAACTGATCCTGAATAACTGTTCGGGGCTGACGAGCTTGAAAGGGATCGAGGGCATGCCGCTGACCAAGCTGCAGTGCGTAGACACCAGTTTCAGCGATCTGCGCAGATTGAAGGGAATGCAACTGACGCTTCTCTACATCAACCGTACAAAGGTCACCGACCTGAGCCCTCTACAGGGAATGGAGCTAGAAACGATCTGCTTCACGCCCAAGGGCGTTACCAAAGGCATTCAGATCGTCAGGGGTATGGCAAGCGTCCAACAGATAGGAATTAAAGTCGATGATCTTATGCCTCCCGAAGAGTTCTGGCGGAAGTACGACGCCGGGGATTTTGATTAACGGCTGGCAATTGGCAATTGGCAATTGGCAATTGGCGAACGGCGTCACGACTTTGTCGTGAATAGGCGGACGTACCGTCCTGCCGCTAAACAGGGCGGCGAACTGTTGGAGTGATGGATTATGAGTGATGGATTTGAGTTGGTTTGTCCGGCGTGCGGGGAGGCCGCTGATCTTTCGGCGGGCTTGAGGCCTGACGAGAGCGGACGGTTGCTCTGTGATGATTGCGGGGCGGAGATTCCGATTCCAGAGGCCGATCCGGATGACTCCGTCGGCGATGACACCACGATTGTTGATCCTCCGGGGCATGGGCCGCCGGCCGAGGTTGATACCGATTCCATCGAAGCCGAACTCGGCGACTGCGGTTCGGGTCGGTATTCCCAGCAGGAGACCATCGGCGCCGGCGGGATGGGCGAGATCGTTCTTTGCATCGAGCAGAACACGCGGCGCGAAGTTGCGATGAAACGTATGCTGCCGACTGCGGCCGGTCACGCCAAGCAGCGTGCGAGGTTCGTCGAAGAGGCCCAGGTCACCGCTCAGCTCGAGCATCCGAATATTGTTCCGGTTCACGAACTGGGGCGCGACGCCGACGGGGCGATCTACTTTACGATGAAGCTGGTCAAGGGCCGCTCGCTTGGCGAGATACTCACGGCCGCTCGTGACGGCGAAGAGTCCCACTCGCTGGTCGAACTGCTTGGCGTATTCCTTAAGGTCTGCGACGGCGTGGCGTTTGCGCATTCCCGCGGGGTGGTGCATCGCGATCTCAAGCCTGCGAACATCATGGTCGGCGACTTCGGCGAAGTGCTCGTCATGGACTGGGGGATAGCGCGGATCGTCGGGCGCGACGAGAACGAAGAAGGCGTTAAGACCAATCGCCAGGACGCAACGGCGATGCACACAATGGTCGGATCGATCATGGGCTCGCCGCCTTACATGCCGCCGGAACAGGCGGCCGGTGAACTGGAGAAGATCGATCATCGCAGTGACATCTACTCCCTCGGGGCGATCCTGTACACGATTCTGGCATTGAAAAGCCCTGTCGAGGGCGGAACCGCCCGCGCGATATTGGATACTGTTATCGCCGGCGATATTCAGCCGCCCGAGCAGCGGGCTGCCGATCGCGACATTCCCCGCGAGCTGTCTGCGGTTGTTATGAAATGCCTGGCCAGGTTCCGCGGCAGGCGATACCAGTCAGTACCCGACCTCCAGCGGGACGTGAGTTTGTATCTCGAAGGTCGAAGCGTATCGGCCGCCCCGGACACGTTCGGCCAGGCGTTTGTTAAGCTCATTAAGCGAAACAAGCCGGTGAGCGTTGCTGTTGGCGCCGCTGCGATGATCTTGATCGCGGTTGTTTCCATAGCATTCATGCGCGTCAGTGAGGAGCGCGACGTGGCTGTTACCGAACGCCAGGCCGCTCGGGCCGCACGCGACAAGCAGCGGGCTACGGCTCTTGCGGCGTCTGAGTCGCTGGCCGGGCTGGCGGTTCGCGCCGCCGAGCAAGGGCGTCTTGCCGAGGCCGACGTGCGAGCTGACACCGCACTGGAAGTTTTACCCGACGGGCCGTGGGGTCACTATGCGCTGGGTGTTGTGGCGATGGAAAGGAAGCAGTTCGACGCCGCACGGGAACATCTGTCCCAGGCGCTTGAGTTGGACGCGGATCACAATCCTTCGAAGGTGTTTCTCTCTCGCGTATTGACGCTCACCGGCGATCTGGCCCGAGCCGATGCGCTCGTCGCCAAAGCCGGAGACGTCGACAACTGGCGGAATCTCCTTGTCGCCGGCGATGCGCTGGTGTCGGCTCGGCGCTACGACATGGCGATAAAGGCCTATGAGAGAGTCGACGAACTGATGAATTCAGACGCTACCACCCCTCCCAGGAAGCAATCCGAGACGAAGGATAAACTATCGCGGGCCAGGCTCTGTCTGGAGTTCGAGGGCTTTGTCGAATCGATTCGCTCGCTGCCGACGAAAGAGCGGACCGAGAAGCTCGGCGCCAAGTTCAAGGAGATTTACGGACCCGATATAGAGGTCTCTTTCAGGATCGAGAAAGGCGGTCTTACCGGGATAAGCATTAAAGGCAAGTCCGTTCGCTGGCTCGATCCGTTCAGGGGCATGCACCTGACATCGTTTTCGTGTTTGGAGACCTCCGTTGTCGACTTGAGCCCGCTGCGCGGCATGCCGCTGACCTACTTTTCGTGTGCAGGAACCAAGCTCAGAGATCTAGGCCCGCTCAAGGGCATGCCGCTGAAGTCGATTTACATCTGGCACACGAATGTCGCCGACCTGAGCCCGCTGCTGAACACCCCGCTGGAGGAACTGCATTGCGGCGCTTGCCGGGTGAGGGACCTGACTGTGCTCAAGGGTATGAAACAACTGACCACACTGTCGATGGGCCAGCTGAATCTGAGGAGCTTAGAGGGCATCGAGGGCATGGAACTGCACACGCTGTGGTTTCCTGACACGCCGATCGATGACCTGACTCCGCTGAAGGGCATGCCTCTGCGATCGCTCCAAATCCAGGAGACAAACGTCAAGGATCTCACCCCGCTTGCAGGAATGAAGCTTGAAAAACTCGCACTGACGCCAAAGAATATTACCAAAGGCATCGAAATCGTCAGGGGTATGAAAAGTATTCGGAAAATCGGCCCTAAGTGGAATCATCAGCACTATCACGGTCCCAAGACGACGCCCGAGCAGTTCTGGAAGAAGTATGACGCCGGGGAGTTTGAATAAGGCGTGGCAAATGGCAACTGGCGAACGGCAAAACCTAACGGCGACGGCGCGGCGGGGTTAGTGAGAGTTTGTTGATTCCTGTCGCTTGCTCGGTAGAATCGTTGCTGCCGGTCAGGGAGCCGCTTTTATGAACAAGTTAACGTTTGCGATAGTCGCGATGCTGATCTGCGGATGCGGGGCTGGTCAGGAGGATGCTTCAGGTCCCTCGGGCAGCGGCCAGGCGAGCGGTCCGCCTGCGATTCTTGAATGCATTCCCGCCGGGGCTACTTTCTACATGACCAAGTCGCTGTCTAAGACCTTCGACGCCGCCGAGACGTTCCTGCTGGATGTCGGTGCTGTGGGAATGACGGGCTTTGGCGCTAGTCGGCCCGGTGACGGGGCGAGACGCGACAGCGCGATGATGATGCGAATCAAAGGGATGCTTCAACTCGGCGAGGGGTTCGACCCCAGCGGTGCGGCCGCGGCGGTGTTTGTTAGTCCCCAGTCCGCGGGTATCGACGTCGGTAAGCTGTTGAAAGCGGCCAGGGCGCGGGCCGAAGCCGACGGCGGAGCCGGAAGGTACGGGATAGATTACGGCCGGGAGGTCAGGCTCAAGGAGCTTCAGGCCTATGTGCTGTGCGGAAAACTCGAAAACATGTTCGTCGGTCGCGTGGCGGCTAAGCAAGGCCGCATCACCGTGCTGGCCGGCGGCTCGTTACCTGAGGCCTATGCCGCCCAGAAGGGCGCCTATGTGATCTTCTGTCGCAGCCGAGCGGGGCTCATTGCGATTCTCAACGCTGAAAAGACCGTCGCCGATGAACTGTCCAGCGATGAAATCGCGATGATAAACGATAGTGACGTAACCGCACATTTCGCCATAGAGTCATTCCGGCCGATCGTCGATGAATTCATGGACATGGCGTCCAGTAATCCCCAAGAGGATTTTGACGAGCCGCTGGCGACGGTAGCCGGTCTGCTGACCTCGGCCGCCAGCGGGTTCATCGCCCAGCTCGATTCGGCGACTATCGGCGTGAAGCTCGGTCCGGACGGTTTGAATATCGATTCGATCTGCACAGCGAAGCCCGGAAGCATCGCCGAAAGAGTGTTCCAGGCCGAATCGAAAAACGCCGGCGGATTCAAACTGCTCGATTCGCTGCCGTCGCTGCCTTACGTCGCGGCGATGGGAATAGAAGGATGGCTCGACAATCCCGATCTCGACAAATCGCTGGGCGACATCGCCAAAGATTCGTTCGGTGTCGAATCGGCCCGGCCGGATGGATCTTCGGCCCGTAGCGTGCAGATGGTCCTCGGCGCCGCCCCCGAGGGCAATGGCGTGTTGTGCGCCGCCTGGGTTGACAAGGGACCCGGGGCTCCGAAACGCAGCGCCCGTGCGGCCGCCGGCGTGGCGACGACCAACAAGATTCTCGCCGGCATAAAGATGCCGCCAGGGGCTCCGAAGCTGTCGATGATCCACTCCAAGGGCGTCGAGTCCATAGGCGTTCTGCCGATCGATTCGGCGGCTATCGTGATCTCAGACGCGCCAGAGGGCGACAAGAAGGATATCGCCGTCCTGACAAATCGCCTCATGGGTCCCAGCGGATTGAGCTTCCTGACCGCCACCCCGAACGACAAAACGCGCGTGACAACCTTCGGCGGATCGGTCGCAGGGCTGCAGGCGGCGCTGGAAGTCGCCGACGGAACCGGACCGCTCCCCTCAGATCGGCACGTTCAGAAGGCGATGGAACACCTGCCGGCCAATCCCTCGATCGTCGCGATCCTGAGCCCCAGCAACCTGATGGACGTCATCCGGCGCGGCATGAGAGCACTCGACGCGAGCCCCGAATCCGTCGTCAGGGCGCCTGTTATCGAGAGCAAAGCTCCCATAGCGCTGGGTCTCCAGGCCAGGGGCTCGACGATCCGCACCGCACTGCACGCCCCGAAACCTCTCATAAAGGATATAGTCCGGGCGATTGAGATGGCCATAAACCCGGCCCGGCCGGAATCGCCCGATGAGAGCATACCCAGGATAGGAATCCCGTCAAAATGACCGAACTGCATCAGCCCGAACTGCCCCAAGGGGAAAAACCGAAGAAATCTCGCAAGCTCACAATCATATTAAGTGTTGTAATATCAGTAGTTGTGTTGCTGGCGATCGCGTATTACTTTGTCATGCGAGACCTCCTCAATACGACTGACGAATGGTGGAACGAGATCAGAGGCGGCGACGGCGGCGACACGCCAGCCAATGTAGATCGATTCTGATCGGTCGATCGGGGCTGCCTGAATCCCCGGCGGGGCGATTCTGCGCGGACGATTCTTCCGTTCCTTTATGCGGGAAAACTGTCACGCCTAATCCCGGTTTAGCCGGTCGAATCTGGGAAAAAATCAATGGAATATGCTCATGTTGCGTTGTACCATTAGCGGCTCGTCCCATTGGACAGACGCGGCATACCGAGTTGATCAAAGCATGGAGAGAGACTATGACCCAGAAGCATTCACTGAGTCGTCGGGGTTTCCTCAGGGGAACTGCGCTTGCGGCGGGAGCTGCGATCGCCGCTCCGACTTTTGTACCGGGCTCCGCGTTGGGCAAAGACGGCGGCACACCGGCCAGCGATCGAATCCTGATGGGCATTATCGGTTGCGGCGGCATGGGTCGCGGCGACATGGGCGGACTGATGGGTTGCAGGGGCGTTCAGTTCCTCGCCGCCTGCGACGTGCACAAAACCCAACTCGACCGCGCGACCCAGTCAATCAATAAGCGCAACAACACCAAAGACGCTAAAGGCTACCTCGACTTCCGCGAGCTTATCGGGCGCGGCGATCTCGATGCGGTCATCATGGCTCTTCCGGACCAGTGGCACGCGATACCCGCTATCGCGGCGGCCAAGGCCGGACTCGACATTTACGGCGAAAAGCCGCTTGCCCGCTCGATTCGCGAGGCCCGCGCAATGGCCAACGCCGTACACCGCTACGAGCGCGTATGGCAGACCGGAAGCCAGCAGCGAAGCGAAAGCAAGTTCCGCTACGCCTGCGAACTGGTGCGTAACGGGCGAATCGGCAAGGTCCATCGCATTGAAGTCGGCCTGCCGACAGGTCGCGGCGGCGGCGACCCCAAGCCGATCCCGATCCCGAAGGAACTCAACTGGGACTGGTGGCTCGGACCGGCGCCGTACAAGCCGTACACATCCGGGATCGTGCACTTCCACTGGCGATGGTTCATGGACTACTCCGGCGGCCAGCTTACCGACTGGGCCGGACACCACATAGACATTGCACACTGGGGCGTCGGTCTGGAGCGAAAGGGCCCCGTGGAAATCACCCCGGACCAGGTTACTTACCCCAAAGACGGACTCTACAACGCACCGAGCCACTACCAGTTCACCTGCAAATACGACAACGACGCCTGGAAAGGCGAACTGAGCGTCGCCAACAACCAGGTTTACAAGCAGGGCGCCAAGTGGTACGGCGAAAACGGCAAGTGGATTCACGTTTCCAGACGCGGAATGACGCTCAGCGATCCGAGCATAAATGTTCCGATCGGTCCGAGCGAAATTCACCTGCACCCCAGCGGAAATCATCGCGCGAACTTTATTGACTGTGTTCGCAGCCGCAAAGAAACCATCGCGCCGATCGAAATCGGGCTGCGGTCGATCTCCGTGGCGCTGCTTGGCGAGATCGCCATGCTGCTCAAGCGGAAGATCAAATGGAATCCCGACACCGAAGAGATCATCGGCGATCCGCAAGCCTCGGCGATGCTGGGCAGGCCCTACCGGGCGCCCTGGACGCTGGAATAGTTTGCCGCTGAGGCGGCCTCCGAATCGAATGAAAAGGATAGATAATGGTTAATGTGCGAAGAATCTTGATCGTTGCAGCGGTTGTTGTCGTGTTGGGCTCGATGTTCGCCGACGCGGCTCCGAAGAAGGCTCCGGCCGGGCCCAAAGTCGCCGTTTGCGCCAAGGCTCCGGGCAAACCCACGACCAGGCCGGCGACAAAGATCGTATGCACCCTGGGCCGGAAGGCTCCCAAGGGCGCAGTGGAGCTTGTCGGCGATACGCTGGATACGTGGAAAGACCATCGCGGAAAAGATCTGGGCAAGTGGAAAGTTGTCGGCGACGTGGCGCTTGACGCCAAGAACGTTCGCAAACTGGCGACTAAGCCCGGCAAGGGGATCATCGATAACGGCGGGCGAACCAAGAACATCCTTAGCAAGGAAGAGTTCGGCGACGTGGAAGCCCACGTTGAGTTCATGGTCTCCAAGGGCTCCAACTCCGGGGTCTACTTCCAGGGTCGATACGAAATCCAGGTCCTCGACAGTTGGGGCGTAAAGAAGCCCAAACACGGCGACTGCGGCGGGATCTACCAGCGTTGGGGCAAGAACCCCAGCGGCAAAATGGGCTACGAAGGCGTTCCGCCGCGCGTCAATGCTTCGAAGGAACCGGGCAAATGGCAGACGTTCGACATTACCTTCCGCGCCGCACGGTTCGACAAGAACGGTAAGAAAATCCAGAACGCCAAGTTCATCAAAGTCGTTCATAATGGTATTGTCGTCCACGAGAACAGGGAAGTAACCGGCCCGACGCGGGCTTCGACGTTTAACGACGAAAAGCCGCTCGGCCCGCTGATGCTCCAGGGCGATCACGGTCCCGTGGCCTACCGAAACATCTGGATCAAGAAGTGCAAGCTGTAGAAACTCAAAACCGATACCGACCAAACGCATCCTGAATGAAACCCAGGGCAGTGAAAGGAATTGAAATGAGCATACGTCAACGAGCAGTAACAGCTGTCGCAGCGGCGCTGGCCGTAGTGATGATGGTCTCCGGTCCGCTCAAGGCGGCCGATCACACGAAGATTGTCGGCTACAAGTTCGGCGAAAGCCGCGTGGCGCTGGCGGCGATCGAAGACGAAATCCGCACGGCGAAAGACACAAAGGCCATTGAAGCCGAACTGCTCAAGGCGCTGAACTCGCCCAAGGCCACGTTCGAATGCAAGCAGTTCGTCTGCCGCATGCTCCGCCGGATCGGCAGCGACGCTTCGGTCGATTCGCTGGCCAAACTGCTGACTGACGAGAAGCTGTCGAACATGGCCCGCTTCGCACTGCAGGGAATGGCCGGCGCTTCGGTTGACAAAGTTCTGCTCGGCGCACTGGACAAGACCAGCGGCCCGGTCCGGATCGGAATGATCGGAACTATCGCCGCACGCGGCGACAAGAAGGCCGTGGCCTCGCTGAGCAAACTGCTGGGCGACAAAGACACCGAAACCGCGCGGGCTGCGATCGCCGCACTGGGCAAGATCGGCGGAGCCGAAGCCGCCAAGGCCCTCGACGGAGCCAAGATCGACAAGTCTCTCCAGGCCGTCGCCGACGACGCGGCGCTGTCATGTGCCGAAAGCCTGATCGACGCGGGAGACACCAAAGCCGCCTCGACGATCTACAAGACAATGTTCGAAGGCGACAAGTCCACCGCGGTTCGCATCGCGGCTCTCGGCGGAATCGCACGTTCGGACAAGACCGCCGCCGCACCGATCATCGCCTCCCTGCTCACAGGCAAGGACGCGGCGATGCAGTCTCTGGCGGCAAAACTCGTAAACGAAGTGACTGGCGCTGAAGCGACGAAACTCTTCGCCGGAAAGCTGCCGGCCCTGCCGGCAAACGTGCAGGTTATCGTTATCACCGCACTGGCCAGCCGCGGCGACAAGCTGGCGGCTCCTGCGGTCACCAAGGCCGCCGCTTCGAAGGATCCCGCCGTAGTCGCAGCAGCCCTGGAGGCCCTCGGAGCCCTGGGCGACGCTTCGAGCGTAACGGTTCTGACCGCGGCTCTGAGCCCGGCGGGAACCGCCGCCAAAGCTGCGGACGGCAGCTTGACGAGCCTGCGAGGCGACGGAGTCGGCCCGGCGATCATCAAGGCTCTCGATTCCGACAAGGCTGACGTGAGAGCTGCGCTGCTGAAGATCCTGGCCGCCAGACGCGAAAAAGACGCCACGGCGGCAGTGCTCAAAGCAGCAGGGACCGACAAGGAATCCGTCGTACGACGCGCCGCATTCAAGGCCCTGGGAACGCTCGGCCAGCTCGGCGACGTTTCGAAGATGGCCTCGATGCTAGTCGCGGCGACAAGCTCGTCGGACAAAGCCGGAATGGCCAACGCCATCCTCCAGGTCTCCGAACGCTGCCCCGACGCCGACAAGCGATCGGCTCCGATCATCGCCGTGCTCGGCAAGGCCGACGACAAGAGCAAATCCGTCCTGCTGGTGGTGCTCTCGCGACTGGCCGGCGACAAGGCCTACGCGGCGATTAACTCCCAGCTGGCCTCCGGAAGCGACGACGTGAAGAAAGCTTCCGTACGAGCACTGGCCGCATGGCCCGACGCCACGCCAGCGGCCGCTCTGCTGGCTGTGGCCACTAACGACGCCGACGCGGCGCGCAAGACCCTGGCTATGCGAGGCTACATTCGCGTGATCACGATACCCGGCGAAAAAGCTCCGACACCCGCCGAGTGCAAAGCCAAAACCGCAATGCTCGCCAAGGGCCTCAAGGTTGCAGGTCCCGCCGAGAAGAAGCAGATCCTCGCGGCCCTGGCCAGCTTCCCGTGCGGCGAAGGTCTGGCGATCGCACAGGGTTGCGCCGCGGACAAGACGCTGGCGAACGAAGCAAAGCTGGCGACCAGCAAGATCAAGTGGGCATTGGCCCGCCCGGCGGCGAAGATTACCGCATCGGCGGGAGCCGACACCGCCGCTCTGGCGATTGACGGGGTCCGCAAGACCATCTGGACTACCGGAAGAGTTATGACCGCCGGCGATACGCTGACGCTGACACTGCCCAAGGCCGACACCATCACCAGCGTGACCCTCGACTGCGGAGCCAACATGGACGACTACCCGCGCGAATACGAACTGTTCGTATCGAAAGACGGAAAAGCTTTCGGCACGGCGATCGCAAAGGGCAAAGGCGCCAGAGGCATCACCACGATCAAGTTCACGGGCCAGACGGCCGCGGCGATCAAGATCGTCCAGACCAAGAAGATCTCCGGCAGAGACCGCAGGAACCGCAAGAACTGGTCGATCGCCGAAATCTCCGTTTCGTTCGAATAGTTTTTACTGGACGACTGGCCGGCCCGGTCGTTGCATAAGTAGAGGACTGACTTTAATGACAATGAAACCCAAGAAAGCTGTCGCGGCGATGCTTGTTATGCTGCTGGCGGTCTGCTCGATCGGCCTGGCCGAACCGCCCAAACCCGCCGGCGCCGACGCGGCCGCTGTTTGCGCCGTCAAGCCGGTTGCTACAGTCGCGTGCAAGCCGTACGACGCCAAGAACCCCGACGTGGCGAAAGTTCCGCTGATGGGCGACTGGGTCGGTAAGATCGGCAAAGACCCAATCGTCGCGCAGGTAATCGTCATGGCCGACGGCGAGTATATCGTCAACCTGATGGCCAAATTCGACACGCGCGATCCGAAATTCGCAGTGTTGACAGGCAAAGCCGACGCACTGAGCGGGACTGCGAAAGACGGCAAGTACAAAGGCGCCAAGTGGACCGCCAAGCTGACCGAAGCGGAACTGAGCGGGACCGTTGACGGCTCGGCCAAGGCTTCCTTCAGCCTGAAGCGCGTGATGCGTCTTTCCCATCGCCTCGGCGCCAAGCCGACAAAAGGCGCCACAGTGCTGCTCGGTCCGGACACCAAGGACATCAACGCAGCGTGGGCCAAGGGCGGCAAGAAACCCGTCGGCTGGAAACTGCTGGACGGCGGCGTGATCCGCTGCATGCCGCGATCCGGTTCGATCGTGACGAAAAAGAAGCTCGGCAGCATGCATCTGCACGCAGAGTTCCGCACCGCTTTCATGCCGGACAAGAAAGGCCAGGGACGCTCCAACAGCGGTTTCTACATCCAGAATCGCTACGAGACCCAGGTTCTGGACTCCTACGGTCTCAAGGGCGAGGCCAACGAATGCGGCGGTCTGTACCGAGCCGTTATTCCGCGAGTCAACATGTGCGCCCCTCCGGGGCAGTGGCAGAGCTACGACATCTTCTTCCGAGCCCCGAAGTTCGACGCAGCCGGCGAACAGGTCGAAGGAGCACACATAACCGTCGTACACAACGGCGTTTTGATACATAACGACGTGGTGATGAAGAAGGGGACCGGCAACGGCGGCAGGCGCAAGCCGATCGCCAAAGAGTTCTTACTCTTGCAAGATCACGGAAATCCGGTAGAATTCCGCAACATCTGGGTAGCGGATCTGAAAAAACCTAATACCGCCAAGTGTCCGAATTAATCGACACTGATCGGTTGAGTTCCGTGACGTTTGGGTTGCGGATATCAAAGAACACGCAAAAAATCGATAAGGACCAGTAGTAATAATTCCTGAAAGAGCACTGAACATGGACAAAAAAGAAAAAGGTACGAAGATGGACCGGCGGGGATTCCTGACCAGGACCGCCGCTGCGGCCGGGGCTGGGGCGATACTTGCCGGCGGTCTGAGCAACGCCGTTTCGCAAGAGGCCACAACCAAGGCCAAAGGCCCGACCGGCAAGCTGGACGAGATAAACGTCGGCATCATCGGCGTCGGCTCCCAGGGAGAGGTGCTGACTAACTCATGCCTCAAGGCCAACGCCGATATTCCGGGCCTGCGTTTCAAAGCCGTGTGCGACATCTGGAAGTTCAATCGCGAAAAAGCGGTCAAGACGATGAACGCTTACAACGGGAAAAAGGGCTACGGTGACGTTAAAGAGTTCACCGAC
>CAYMSH010000041.1:0-23219 GCA_964392945.1 uncultured Planctomycetaceae bacterium
AGTTGGGATCACGACGTGCTGCTAAAAATCCTCACCGGATAATCCCACATGCGATCGCCCTGGATACCACACCCGCAGCTACGGGAAGATATATCACGGCGGTGGGCGGGCCGCGATCGATCGACCTTCATGGTCCGAGCCTGCGAAATACGCCGTGGCGCTCGACAGAAAGGTTCGCTATGCGAATCCGGAGAACCGCAAGGGCAGGGGGCTAAAGGCCGATTCGACTGAGGCCGGGTTGGTCTCCGGCAGCGTATACATAGACCAGATCGTATGCGACAAAGCCATTGGCGCCCTGGGCGAATTGAAGAAGAAATCCAAGCCGTTCTTCCTGGCTGTCGGTTTTCGCAAACCGCACCTGCCTTTCTGCGCCCCGAAGAAATACTGGGACATGTACGATCGGGAAGATATCCCGCCGCTGGAATCGACGGAGCATCCGAAAGGCGCTCCGGAATTAGCGGTGCGAAGCTGGCGCGAGTTGGAGGGGTATCGCGACATTCCAAAGGATGGGAACATCCCGCCGCAAAAGGTGCGGCTGTTGCGTCACGGTTATTACGCCTGTGTGAGCTATGTCGATGATCTGGTCGGGCGATTGCTGAATGAACTGGATCGCCAGGGCCTGGCCGACGACACTGTTGTGGTCCTGTGGGGCGATCACGGATTCCATCTCGGCGAGCAGGGCCTGTGGACCAAGGCCAATAACTACGAGTGGTCCACTCACGCTCCGTTGATATTGAGCGCGCCGGGCCGACCCAATCCAGGCGGGCGAACCAAAGCACTCGTTGAGTTTGTAGACATCTACCCGACGCTCGCAGAACTGTGCGGACTGCCGGTTCCCAATGGGCTGGAGGGGCTCAGCATGGTCCCGCTGCTGGCCCGGCCGGGGCGGGCCTGGAAGCAGGCTGCTTTCTCGCAGTATCCCCGCCATCGAACGAGTCATCGCCATCGCAAGCATGGTCAGATCATGGGCTATGCGATTCGCACCGATCGCTATCGCTATGTCGAATGGCGGAAGTGGGATACGCAGGATGTTGTCGCACGCGAACTGTACGATCACCGCAGCGACGCGAAGGAGATGGTCAATCTCGCCGCCGACAAGGCGTATGAAAAGACGCTTGCTCAATTGAGCAAGCGTCTTGGTGTCGGTTGGAAAGGATCGCTGCCGACGAAGTCCTGAATGTTCGCAGGGGTGTTATCCCAGCAGTTCGGCCAGTCGGTCCAGGCCCTTGTCGATCTGGTCCATGCTGGTTGCGAAGCTCAGTCGCACGCACTTGTCCTCGCCGAACGGGGCTCCGGGCACAACGGCGATGTTCGACGACTCCAGCGCGACTTTCGCCAGGTCCATCGAACCTGTTATCTCCGTGCCGTTCAGCGTCCGGCCGTAATGTGCGCTGACATCGGGGAACACGTAGAACGCGCCTGTCGGCTTGATGCACTCTACGCCGTCGATGGCGTTGAGACGCTGTGCGATATGTACGCCGCGTTTTTCGAACTCCTGTCGCATCTGCTCGACGATCTCGGCTCCCTGGGGATCGATGTACGCCGCCAGCGCTCCGGCCTGTGCGAAGCTCACGGGGTTTGTCGTCTGGTGGCTCATCAGGCGTTTGACTCCGCCGATCACGTCGCTGGGTCCGGCCAGCCAGCCGAGGCGCCACCCGGTCATCGCGAACGACTTGCTCAATCCGTTGACTGTGATGGTTCGTTCCCACAGACGCGGATCGAGTGCTGCGAACGAGGTGAATCTCGTGTCACCGTAGATGAGCTTTTCGTAGATTTCGTCGCTGATAACGATCAGGTCGGTTTGGAGCACCGCGTCGGCGAGGGCCTTGAGTTCTTCAGGCGAGTACGTCACGCCAGTCGGATTGCTCGGTGAGTTGAGGATGATGGCCTTGGCGCCTTCGGCGTTATCGAGTATCTGCTGGGGGGTGATCTTGAAGCCATTTTCGCCGCTGGCGGGAATGACGACTGTTTCGCCGCCGGCGAGTTTGATCATTTCCGGATACGAGACCCAGTACGGAGAGGGGACCAGGACCTTGTCGCCGGGGTCTACGAGCACCTGGCAGAGCAGTTCGATCGCATGCTTGGCGCCTACTGTGACAACCACCTGGCCGGGCTCGTATGTCAGACCGTTTTCAGTCTGGAGTTTCGCGGCGATGGCTTCTCTCAGTGCTGCTGCGGACTTGGGGCCGTATTTCGTGTCGCCGGCCTGCAGGGCGGCGACTGCTGCGTCCTTGATGAACTGCGGCGTGTCGAAGTCCGGTTCGCCGGCTCCGAAGCTCACGACGTCGATCCCGCTGTTCTGGAGTTCCTTGGCCCGCATCGTGATTGCGATCGTGGCGCTGGGGGGTACTGATGAGATTCTCTGCGATAGTTTCATGATATTCTCACTGTGTGGTTGTAGACGCCCCATTGTGGGGTCGGATCTGGTTAGGATGTTCGTTGCTGCAGGTTGTGAATTGCAGTGCGCAAGAAAACGCGGCGGTCGGGACTGTTAATCCGGCCGCCGCGTCACCGGATTGCTTCTTAATCTTCTTCGTATTCCTTGACTGAATCGTATCCCGTCAGGGTAAGGAACCGTTTTGTGTTGAGTTTGGGGATGTTCAGGGCGATGGCTTTATCGAGAGTCTTCTGCCAGCGATTGTACTCTTCCATCCTGATTTCATGGGCTTTCTTCGCCGGTCCGGGAGCGTCTTCTTCCAGATCGGACGGCTTGCTCGGTTCGGGGCCCATAACCACGAAGTCGACATCGACGGTAAGCTTCTCTGTGGTCTTTCCGCCTGAACGCTTGATCAACGCGATCACTTCCTTCGTACCTGTTTCAGTAAGCCTTCCGGTTCCGCTCAGGTCGAATCGGCCTTGCACTACGAATACCGGCACGCGGGTCGGATCGTAGGCTATGTTGGCGAACGGATCGCCAATTGCGACGGGATCTTCGTCGTCAATGGTTGTCACTCGGCACTGGCTGATGGTCTCGAAGGTCCGAATCACGGTCAGTGAGGCCTTGTGGCCGCCGCCGTCACTGGGGATTCCTTCGGGCCCGTAGACTCGGAAAGTCATTCCGCGAACGATACGGTTCTTCGATCCCAGCGGGATGAAGCATACGTTGCGATTAGGCATGACTTCCTTGATCTTGCCCGCCTCGCGGACCGTCAGGTCTATAGGTCTGGTCTTCTTCTTGTCGGCCAGGAGTCCGGTAAGGATTCCGTTTCGGAGAGTGAGCTTGTCGATTTCAACTTTGAGTTTGCTGACTTCGGCCAGTCTCGCGTCGATCTCCTGGGCCTGCTTGTCGTCCTTGGCGCGCCACTTGTCGTCGTTGGCCTTCATCGCAGCTACGTGAGTCGAGACCAGTGCGGTCTTCTCGGCCGACAGCGTCTGCACTTCTTCGGCCAGTTTGGCGGCTTTGGCTTTGAAGTCTGCTTCAAGGCTCTGGTAGTTGGCTACCGTGTTTTCCTTGCTGGCTTCGAGACTCTTGATCCTGTCTTTCAGTGCGGTTACTTCCGACGCTACGTCGGTAGTTGCTTTGCGCGACACCTTCACCGCGTTAAGCACGAACGTGTTGGTCCCGATCGAATCGTTGAGCTGGTCGAGAGCCGCCTTGGCTGTAGTCTTGGCGCCTGTGATCTTGTCTGTCAGCATCGCGATCCGTCTGTTGAGTTCAGCGACAACGGTAGGCGCTTTGCGATCCTTGGCCTTCTCGGCGAGGATCTGCTTTATCTGACCGGACTGCATTTCCGTATCGGAGATGATCTTCCTGTTAGCCGCCAGTGCGGCCTTGAGTTTCTTCTCGCCATCCTGGCTGTTGTTGTAGCCCAGGACCGCCATCGTCGCGGTGATCAGAAAGAGGAATACGAAGATCAACAATACTGGAAGAAGAGGATTCTTGCGTCGTCGGACCACGCGTGCCATTGGGTCAACTCCTCATGGTAATTCCCACATATGACGCAACCAATGCGTCGGAGGGAGGCTACGATGATTCTCTCGGACCGTACAGCCTCGTGCTGTAGGCCACTAGTCTATAACTATCGGAATAGTATCGTCGTTTGCATCTCAAAAGCCAGTAAAAACTTTGGCTATTGTGCAAGTTTGGCGTCTAAAAGCGCCTTGACCCGAGCCGGAGGGGCCGCGCCGCGAGATTTCTGCATGACCTGGCCCATAAGGAAGCCGAACGACTTCTGGGCTTTCTTGCCGCCGGAGCGGAATTCTTCGACTGCCTGCGGGTTTGAGTCAATGGCTTCCTGGACCCAGGTTTCCAGGGCGTCTGAGTCGGTTACCGCCAGGAGTCCTTCGGCCTGGGCGGTTTCCTTGGCGCCGGAGTCAGAGTCGACTAGCAGATCGAATACCTTGGCTGCTGAAGTCGCGTTAATCTCTCCATCAGTAAGCATTTGCACCAGTTCGCCGAGCTGTGCGGCGCTGATTCCTGTCTCGGCGATCGTGCAGCTTCGTTCGTTGGCCAGAGCTGCTCCGCGCCCCAGGAGCAGGTTCACGCAGCGTTTGGGATCGGCCCCGTTGTCGATAGCCGTGTCGAGCAAATCGCCGGTCTCGGGGTCCATGGTAAGCGCGTCGGCGTCCTTGAAAGCCATCTGGTGCTCGTCGATATACCGTTTCCGGCGGGCCAGCGGCAACTCTCCGATGGATTCGGAGACCTTCTGGCGCCACTGGTCGTCGACCAGCACGGGAACGAGGTCCGGGTCTGGAAAATATCGATAGTCGTGGGCCTCTTCCTTGCTTCGCTGGAAGACGGTCTGCTCCGTGGCGTCGTTGTATCCGCGGTTCTGCTTTGGGAAGTTCTCCATCGTGTAGGAGTTGTCCTGGCTCCACTGTGCGTATTGGCGATCGATTTCGAACGTGATGGAGTTCTCCAGGGCGCGGAAGCTGTTGAGGTTCTTGACCTCTATTATCGGGGTCTTGTACGTCACGCCGTTGCGCGTGATGTGGAGATTGATGTTCGGTTCGAACCGCATGTGGCCCATCTGCATGTTGGCGTGGCTGGCCCCGAGCCATCTGACCAGTCGCTGCATCGCCCGGCCGTACGCTAGGGCCTCCTCGGCGGAATTCATGTCCGGCTCCGATACGATCTCCAGAAGCGGTACGCCGGCGCGATTCAGGTCCACCCCGGTATGGGCCGGGTTGTCGTGGATGTTCTTGCCGGCGTCCTCTTCGAGGTGAGCGCGGAGAACTCGTATCGACTTAGTCGAACCGTCTTCCAGCACGACTTCCAGCACGCCGTTGATCGTCAGCGGCAGATCGTACTGGCTGAGCTGGTAGCCCTTGGGCAGATCGGGGTAGTAGTAGCTCTTGCGGTCCCATTTGGTGAAGTCCGGAGCTTCGCAGCCCAGGGCCATTCCGACTCGCATTGAGTATTCGACGGCCAGTGCGTTCATCACGGGAAGCGCCCCCGGCATTCCGATGCAGACCGGACACACATTCGTGTTCGGCGCGTCGCCGAAGCTGTTGCGGCAGCGGCAGAACATTTTCGTTTCCGTCGCGAGTTCCACGTGTATTTCCAGGCCGATGATCGGTTTTACTATGTCGTTGTTGTCAGTCATTGGATTGTATTCTTGTTGCCGTTGGGTTCTTGTCAGGACCGTGCGATTTCCGGGATGAGATGTGACACGCCGGCGGTTGTTTCGTACATTCGTGCGGTCCGCAGGATTCTCGATTCGCTGAATTCCGGTCCGATCAACTGCATTCCCACCGGCATCCCGGCCGCGTCGAGCCCGGCGGGTATCGAGACCCCCGGCAGTCCGGCGAGATTCAGCGATATTGTGTAGATGTCGGCCAGGTACATCGTCAGCGGGTCGGCTGTCTTCTCTCCGATCCTGAACGCTGTAGTCGGGCTGGTCGGGCACAGCAGCACGTCGCATTTTTCAAACGCGAGATCGAAATCGTTCTTGATCAGGCGTCGTACTTTCAGGGCTTTGTTGTAGTAGGCGTCGTAGTATCCGCTGGACAGGGTGTAGGTTCCCAGCATGATCCTGCGTTTGACTTCGGCTCCGAATCCTTCGGCGCGGCTTTTTGAGAACAGTTCTACTATGCCGTCGATTTCGCGATCGGTCCGGTGGCCGTAGTGTACGCCGTCGTAGCGGGCCAGATTGCTCGACGCTTCGGACATCGCCACGATGTAGTAGCACGCTACGGCGTATGAGCTCAGGTTTCCTTCGTCATCGGCGTCGATGCGGGAGTGGGGCAGTGAAACGCTGACGATTTCGGCGCCGGCGTCTTTGTACATGTCGGCGGCTTTGGTGATCGTTTGAGCTATTTCCGGATCGAGCGCGTCAGTGAAGAACTCCTGGGGTAGTCCGATGCGCAGGTTTTCGATCGGGGTATCGATCTGGTCCAGGTAGTCATCGACGGGGCGATCGGCTGACGTCGAGTCGTGGTAGTCGTGTCCTGCGATGACTCCGGTAATCAGCGCCGCGTCGGGTACGTCGACAGTCATCGGACCGCTCTGGTCCACTGACGAACCCTATGCGACCAGACCGAAGCGGCTGACGCGCCCGTATGTGGGCTTGAGGCCCACGACTCCGCAGAACGCCGCCGGTTGGCGTATCGATCCGCCAGTGTCGCTTCCCAGCGCCGCGGCGGCCATGCGGGCCGACACGCAGGCTCCTGATCCGCCGGACGATCCGCCGGGGACGCGATCGAGGTCCCACGGGTTGTGGGTGACTTTGGTCGCGCTGTTTTCAGTAGATGAGCCCATTGCAAATTCGTCGAGATTGGTTTTTCCGATCACCACGGCTCCTGCGGCGCAGAGTTTCTCAACGGCCGTAGCGGTGTAAGGCGATTGGAAATCGGCCAGTATTTTCGAAGAACAAGTGGTTTTGCCGTGGGAGGTGCACATGTTGTCCTTCACGGCGATCGGCAGGCCGGCAAGCGGACCGAGCGGTTTTCCCGCCGCTCTGTCCGCGTCGACATCCGCCGCGGTTGCCCGGGCATGCTCGGCGAGCACTTCGTTGTAGGCGCATACCTGCGGTTCTGTTTTCTCGATCGCCGCGAGATATGCCTCCAGGGCCTCTGTCGCCGAGACGTCGCCTGCTGCTATGGCTCCGGCGAGTTGAACGGCCGAAAGTTCGACTATGCTGCTCACGTTAATGTCTCCGTGTGCTGGGTGTGGGGGGTGTTTGCGTTGTTCTGGCGATCAACTGTCGCCGATGACCTTGGGGACCATGAAGAAATCGCCGTCTCTAGCCGGTGCGTTGGCAAGGGCCTTATCGGGGCCGAGCGACTCTTTCGGTGTATCGTCGGCAAGCACGTTGTGCGTTCCTACTGCGTGGGCCATCGGCTCGACGCCGTCGGTGTCCAGTTCGTTGAGTTTTCCGAAGTACTCGACAATGGCTCCGAGTTGTCCAGCCAGGTCCTGGGCCTGATCGTCGTCCAGTTCGATCCGGCTAAGAACGCCAATATGCCGAACCTGATCTATATCTATGGTGTTGCTCATTATTCTGTGAGGCTCCTCTTGCCGGCGGTTAGTACGCTATGATTGGCTTTTCCGGCGGCGGTGTCAATATGCAGGATCAGGCCGATGGTCGGTTTGCGGCGAGAAATAGTACATTTTACTTCGTTGACAGGCGGCGAGGCGTTAGTATAGTTGAACTTATACAATAAAGGATAAGGAAAGTTCATGGCCAAAGAAGGCGTTATAGAAGTTGAAGCCGTTGTCAAGCAGGCGTTGCCCAATGCGATGTTCCGCCTCGAGATCGAGATTGGCGAGTCCACCCACGAGATCATCGGACACATTTCCGGAAAGATGCGTCGTCACTACATTCGCATTACTCCCGGCGACAAGGTTCTAGTCGAGATGAGTCCCTACGATCTTACCAAAGGGCGCATAATCTACCGCCAGCGGTAAGGCGAGTCGTCCGCAGCGCCTCCGGGCGTTTGCCCGCAGTTATCTCCGCCTGTCAGGGGTTTGCTCCTGACTTGTGCACAAATCGTATTGCCCGTTGATTATTATGTCGTGGATGTCGTTGGCCTCGACGATCGGCGAGTGAGTTTCTATCCAGAATCGGTTTATCATTCGCCGCGCGTGTATGTCTCCGGAGTTTACGAGTCGTATACCAAGTCGCTTCGATTCTCGGAATGATCTCTCGCCCATATCCGCATCGTGGTTGCAGGTCCTGAACTCCATGGCGTCCGGCACGTGCCATCTGTCCAGCAGCGCCGCGCCGCCGGACCATCGGAACGGATGGGCCAGTATCGTCAGATTGCCCTGGGACTGGGCTTTTTCTATCGCCGTGGACTGATCGTATCGCAGTTCAGCGTAGTCAGGGTCAGTGGTCCCCAGGACCACCAGATGCATTGAGGCGTGGATTCCCAGGGAAAGCTCCACTCCCGGGAAGATTCGGATCTCCGGGAATTCGGCCTGCAGCTCGGCAATCTCGTATTCGGACCAGACCGCGTCGTGTTCGGTTATGTAGACCGCTTCGTATCCGGTGTCGATCAGTTCCTGCATTAACGCTTCGGGCGTGTCTATCGAACAAGCGCTGTATCGGTTGGTGTGAAGATGGAGTTCAACTTTCATTTTGCCAGTTCGCATCCTTACTCAATGGCTTCGAGCCGACAGTATCGCTTATGGGCCCGGCGATGGCAACAGCGAAAAGCCGAGCCCCGTGTCCAGGGCTCGGCTCTTATTCGGCGTATCTGTTGGGCGTTGTTCTATCTGTTGATCAGCGGGTGCTGCCGGTGGCCGCCAGGTAAGCGCCTGCCGCGGCGTTGAGAACTGAAAGGACCAGCCCGATCGAGCAGAGCACTACTCCGGCTATCGCCATTCCGCGTCCCTGGCTCTTGAGGCCCTTGATGCCCAGGACCAGTCCGGTGATCGTTATAGGCAGTCCGAAAAGCGGAATGAACCATGCGATCATGCCGATGATGCCCAATACCAGTGATGCGGTGGCTTTGCCGCTGCCTTGCTGCGTGTACTCTGTCATGTTTGCTCCCGTTGAGGTTGTAAAGATTGAATAGAATAGCGATCTACTGTCCCGTTTTTTCAACTGTTCCCGATCGCCACTCAAAAATGTATAGATTCCGACCCGTGCAAGCCAGCTGTTTTTTGGCAAGTTGCGATACGCCGGCGCTCATTGCGATCTCAGCGGCACTTTGCGATCGCCTGGCGGAAGTCGGCGATGATGTCTTCAGGCTCCTCCAGCCCGATTGAAACTCGCGTGTAGTTTCCCGGTATGCCCCGGTTCTTCTCGGGATTCCTGTTCGTGATGCGTGTCACGGGATCGCCGAGGCTGGTCTTGTTGATGATCAGCTTGACGTGCCTGCCGAACTGTTTGTGGACCGAGGACTTCTTCCATTCAATTCCAAGCATGCCGCCGAAGCCTTTGAGGACGTCGAGTTTGTTCCAACTCGTCAACCCGCCATAACGCACTTGTGCTACGGCCGGGTGGGCCTGAAGAAATTCGGCGACCTGCTGGGCCGACTGGCAGTGCTGACGCATCCGTATCGGCAGCGTTTTTATTCCTTGGGTGATCAGGAACGCATCCATCGGCCGCATCAGTCCGCCGAGCCAGCTCTGGGCTCTGCCGATCTTTCCGATCAGATCCTTCCGGCCTGACACGACACCGCCCATCGCGTTGCCGTGGCCGCCAACGTATTTGGTGACGCTGTGGATGACCAGATCCGCGCCGAGACGGGCCGGCTGGAACAGGTACGGGGTTAGCCACGTATTGTCGAGGATGACCAGGGCTCCGGCCTTCTTGGCGATGCCAATAAGCGCCGGAGAATCCAAGACCTCCATCGTCGGGTTGACGTATGGCTCCCAGTGAACGATCTTCGCCGGCTTGGCCTTGAGCGAGGCGGTCAGGTTTTCCGGCTTGGTGAAGTCCAGGAATTCGACTTTGATACCCAGAGACCGCAGGTATTGTCCAAAGAGAGTCATGACCCAATCGTAGTTACAGCGGTGGGTCACCAGGCGATCTCCCGGCTTGAGCAGCGCCAGGTAGGTTTGCGAGATGGCGCCCATGCCGCAGGGGGCGCCGACAGCGGATTCCGTGCCCTCGGCCTCCATCATCTTCTTCAGGAGCGGCGCCACTGTCGGGTTGCCCATGTTACCGGGCCGCTGATAACCGGGCGAGGCTTTGTCCTGGCTGATCGGGGTTACGTTGTAGCCGGCCATCTCACCGTGATGAATGACCTGCGATCCGAATCGGTTACCGGACTTTGATTTGTAGCGATTGTCCAGGAGGTCGCCGCCGAACTTGGCTTCCGGGGCGGTGTTGGCGCCTTTAGCAGGCGTCTGGGCGCCGGGGGTCAGTTGCGTTATGGACAACATGGCCGCCGAACCGCCCAGGCCAGCCAGCATGTCGCGGCGGCTGATTCCATGTGATTCGGTCTGCTGATTATCGTCCCTGGCTCGAGTCATCGTTGGGTTTCCTTCTTCTCAGCGTATGCCTGGTTAATCGACAGCAACACCTTCCTTACCGAAACTGACCGGTAATCGGCGGCGATTTTGGCGACGGCCCGGGTCTTTCCGGTCAGGAAGACGGACAAAGCGTTCGACTTGAGCGAACAATCTTTGGATATAAACGCTACTGCCTGAGGCCACTGGATCTTCACCGCCCGCGTGGTTTGGGAGAAACAGACCGACGCCGAGGCAATGAGGTAAACGCACAGTATGAACCCTGAACGCATCATTACAGTGCTTTCGAGTGTTAAGGTGCTTGTCCGTTGTAGTCCGGCGGCCGGGCCGTTTAGAAATCTGCGGATCTTGGCGTTCTGGGGTAGGGGATTACGTCGCGGATGTTGGCCATGCCTGTTGCGAACTGGATTGTTCGTTCGAAGCCCAGCCCGAATCCGGCGTGCGGGACCGTTCCGTATTTGCGGAGATCGGTGTACCACCAGTAATCGTCAACGTTCATCGACTGGGCTTCCATACGCTGGGTCAGAACGTCGATCCGCTCTTCACGCTGGGCTCCGCCGATGATCTCGCCGATCTTCGGCACGAGCACGTCCATGGCGGCGACTGTCTTGCCGTCGTCGCTTAATCGCATGTAGAACGGTTTAATGCTCGACGGGTAGTCGGTGATGATCACCGGCTTCTTGAACGTTTCCTCCGTCAGGTATCGCTCGTGTTCCGTCTGCAGGTCGATTCCCCAGGAGACCGGGAACTGCCATTTGCAGTCGGCTTTTTCGAGCAGTGCGATCGCTTCGGTGTACGTGATCCGCTCGAACGGGCTCTCGGCGATGTGCGTCAGCGTTTCGATGACGGTCTTGTCGATCCGCTTGTTGAAGAACTCCATGTCGTCGGGGCACTTGTTCAGGATTCCGGAGAAGATGTTCTTCAGGAAATCCTCGGCCAGGTCCGCGTCGCCCTGCAGATCGCAGAACGCCATTTCCGGTTCGATCATCCAGAACTCGGCCAGGTGGCGGGGCGTGTTTGAATTCTCGGCCCGGAACGTGGGTCCGAACGTGTAGATGTTTCCCAGCGCGCAGGCATAGGTTTCGCCTTCGAGTTGTCCCGATACCGTCAGGTACGTCGGGCGCGAGAAGAAGTCTTCTGAGTAGTCGATTTCGCCTGCGTCATTGCGCGGCGGGGCGTCGGGATCGATCGTGCTGACGCGGAACAACTCGCCGGCGCCTTCGCAGTCGCTGGCGGTTATCAGCGGCGTGTGAACGTAGAGGAATCCGCGTGACTGGTAGTATTCGTGGATGAGCCCGGCCATAGCCGATCTCACGCGCGCCACGGCGCCGAACGTATTGGTCCGAGCCCGCAGGTGGGCTTGGGTTCGCAGGAACTCAAACGTGTGCCGCTTGGGCTGGATGGGATACTTCTCGGCGTCGGCCAGGCCGATAACGCGGACCTCTTTGGCCTGCATTTCCACCCGCTGACCCTTGCCGGGACTTTCTACGACCAGCCCGTCGATCAGCAGCGAGCAGCCGGCGGTCAGGTGTGTTATCTCACTGTCGTAGTTGGCCAGATCCTTGTCGGCGACGATCTGGATGCAGTCCATGCAGGACCCGTCGTTGAGCGTGATGAAGCTGAAGCCTCCTTTCGACGCTCGAACGGTCCTAATCCAACCGCCGATAGTAACCTCGGAGCCGACTTCGACATCGGCCAACACGTTTGCGATAAGTTTTCTATCAATGTTCATAAGTAATCCTCTGGCGGGGAGTCTAACCCAACGGCGTGGCAATTGGCAATTGGCAATTGGCAATTGGCGACGTCAACGGCAATGGCGACGACAACGAATAACGGCGTGTAGTGCGCTCTGGTTTTGGTCTTTGTCGTCTTCTTTCGCCAACTGCCAATTACCTGCTCCCTATTGCCAGCCGTCAGAATCATTTGCGAAATTTCGGGCATCTGCCGATAATACTCCCAGTGAGGCCTTCCGGGGCCGGTGTTTTCTATGGCCAGGGATTATTCGGAATGAATGAAAGAACGTCGCATTACGTGATAGCCGGTGGGATAGGGCTGGTCCTGGCGATTGGGATCATATTCCTGGCCAGTTCACTTTTTTCCTGTTCGCCGGAGTTGGCGGCCGAGGCTCCGGACCCTGGTGTCCCCTCGCCGGAGAATGATCAGATGAATCCGCCTGAAGCCAGCCAACCGAGACTCCCCGGGCCCGCATCGCCGAGAGCCGCCAGACGTCCGCCGGCCGCTACGCCGGTTTCGACACCGAGGACAGCCACAGGCACGAAATGGCTGAAGCCCGCTCCAGTCGATTCAAAAGACACCCCGCTCGGTCCGCTCATGAGACCGAGCATACTCGTTGAGAAAAGCGCCCTGCGGCTGACGGTCTTTGACGGCGACTTAGGCATAAAGTCGTACCGTATCGCAGCGGGGGCCAATCGCGGCGACAAGCAGATCGAAGGCGATCGCAAGACGCCCGAAGGCGATTTCTACATCTGCATTCGTAAAACGGCCGGTCAGACGCCGTACACCCGATCGATGGGCCTGAGCTACCCGAACCTGGAAGACGCCCAACGCGGACGCCGCCAGGGCCTCATAACCGCCTCGCAGTACAAAGCCATCGCAACTGCGATAAAGAACAGAGCCAAGCCGCCGTGGCAGACCAAGCTCGGCGGGGCGATCATGATCCACGGTAAGCGAGTTGGCAGGACCGGCACCCTGGGCTGCGTGGCGCTGGACGACGACGACGTGTTGGAACTCTACAGAAGGCTGCCCCTGAACACCCCGGTAAGAATCATCCCCTGACCAGGATCCTGCCTGTAAGCGCATGAAAACGCGCGGCTGCATCGGCAGTCGCGCGTTTTTTAGTGTTCTTTACCGGGAGCTATTCGGCTTCGACGGGAGCCTTCCAGGTGCGTTTGGGAGGCTTTACGATCATGCCGTTGCGGATGGCCTTGGCCGATACGTTGATCTTTACGACCTTTCCGTCGACAACCGCACGCACTCGCTGCATGTTTGCTTTGAACTTGCGTTTGGTCTTTCCGGTGATTTTCCGGCCGACGCCGCCGAGGTATTTGGCCTTACCGCGGTGGGTGTAGGTTCGTCCGGATGTCGTCTTTTTTCCTGTAAAGGGGCATACGCGAGGCATGTCGTGCTCCAGTAACTTCTAAGTATCCTAAAATCGAGTCGCGTACTATATCAATTATTGGTCAATGTGACAAGTGTGCTGACGAGATTTTTTCAATTAATACGGTTGCGGTCTTACTTGTCTTCTTCTTTTTCTTTTGCCATCGCCGCCACGAGCTGCTGCTGGACGTTTCCAGGCACCGGTTCGTAGTGGCTCAGTTCCATGGTGTACGAGCCCTGTCCGCCTGTTACCGAGCGGAGCTGGGAGTTGTACTGCATGACTTCCGACAGCGGGGCCTGGGCCTTTACGACGACCTGGTTGCCCGGGAGCATGTCCTGGCCGATGATCCGGCCGCGGCGTCCGGACAGATCTGAGGCGATATCGCCCATGAAATTGGCCGGTACGGCGATTTCCAGGTCGACTATCGGTTCGAGAATCGCGGGTTTGGCTTTCTTGACAGCGTCGATGAACGCCCACTTGCCTGCGGCTCGGAACGCGACTTCCTTGGAGTCCACGGGATGGTGCTTGCCGTCGTAAACGCTGACGCGGACGTCCTGCATAGGATATCCGGCCACTGCGCCGCCGACCAGCACGTCTTTGACGCCTTTTTCGATCGCCGGCAGGTACTGTCGCGGAATGGACTCGCCGAACAGGTCGTTGACGAACTCGAAGCCTTCGCCTCGCTCCATGGGCTCCACGCGGAGGTAGACCTCGCCGAACTGTCCCGATCCGCCGGTCTGCTTCTTGTGGCGATGGTGTCCGTCGGCCTTGCCGGTGATTGTTTCCTTGTACGGAATCTTCGGCGGCTTGGTTTCCACTTCCAGGTCGAATCGCTCTTTCATCTTGGTCAGGAGGATTCGCAGGTGCAGATCGCCGATTCCGGAGATTACGGTTTCATGGGTCTGGTTGTCGCGAGCGTATCCGAACGTGGGGTCTTCCTGGCTGAGCTTGGTCAGGGCTTCGGAAATTTTCTGCTCGTCGCCGCGTTTCTTCGGCGTTACGGCCAGCGAGAACATCGGTGTCGGTGCGGCCGGGATCGAGCCGAGCATCTCGCCCTGCTGATCGTGCAGCATGGCGCCCGGGGTGATCTCTTCGACCTTGGCCAGTGCGATGATGTCGCCGGCGACGGCGGACTTAACGTCCTTACTTTCCTTGCCGAGTATCTTGTAGAGGTGCCCGACTTTTGCGGGCTTCTTGGCGTCGCCGAGGTAGTAAGTCGAATCGGGCGTGAGCGAGCCCTGCATTATGCGGATCCAGGCGAGTTTTCCGACGAACGGGTCAGTGGTGATCTTGAACGCCTGTGCGATCAACGGCTTGGCGGGATCAGCTTCGGCCGGAATCTCTTCGGCTTCTTCGCCTTCGCCGTTCATTACCGTTCGCAGCGAGCTTATCGCTGGTGACGGGAAGTACTTGGCGATTGCGTCCATGGCTTCGATTACGCCGATGTTTGATTTGGCGCCGGTGAACAGGATGGGTATTACGGCGCCTTCGACCATGGCTTTGCCCATGGCGGTCGACAGTTGCGCTGCGGTGAGTTCTTCGCCGCCGAGATACGCTTCCATCAGGTCTTCGTCGGCTTCAACGATATTCTCGATAAGTTCGGTTCTGGCGTCGGCCACGTCGCCGAGATCGCTGTCGCCGGTGTCGTTTGCGAAGCAGCCGATAACGCCGGTGTTTTCGCCAGTGGGGAGGTTCATCGGCTTGCAGGCCTGCCCGAACGTCTCGGTGATCTGGGCCAGCAGCGATTCGATGTCAACATTCTCGGCGTCGATCTTGTTGATGATCAGGGCAATCGACATGTTGTTGGTCTGGGCCAGCTTGAACATTCGGCGAGTGTTCACTTCGATGCCCGCGGGAGCCGAGATTACGATCGTAGCCACATCGGCTCCGCCAGAGGCGCTTATTGCTCCGCCGATGAAGTCCGGGTAGCCCGGCGCGTCGATAATGTTTATCGTGGCGCCTGCGTGATCGAGGAACGCCATCGCCGGATCGATCGTGTGCTTACGATCCTTCTCGATATCGGTGAAATCAAGATGGCTCGTACCGTCATCGACCGAACCGAGTCGGCTGGTGACTTTGGCCTGGTGCAGCATGGCTTCGCCAAGGGTGGTCTTGCCCGAGCTGCCGTGACCGAGTAGTACGATGTTTCTAATGTCTTCTGCTTTTGACGCCGGCATAGTTCGCCTCCCGAAGGGGTTCTAGTATTTACTATTTAGTAGCCAAAGTCGTAACGGGCCCGATGCTGTGCGGATCGTGCGCATCTTAGCCCGATTCGTATGCAAAACGGAACGGGACATGATACCCGGACTGCCGCTCAGAGCAAGCAAAACTTCCGAGCGAGTCCGCAGATTCACCGCTATTATTTGCGTTTGGCCTTGGGAAGGTGGCTGGCGAGGAACTGTCCGGTGTACGATTCTTTGCACTTGGCGACTGTTTCCGGGGTTCCCTGGGCGACGATCCTGCCGCCGGCTTCACCGCCTTCAGGGCCCAGATCAATGATCCAGTCGGCGCACTTGACGACGTCGAGATTGTGCTCGATAACGATAATCGTATTGCCCATGTCCGCCAGCCGGTTCAGCACGTTCAGCAGGTTGTGAATGTCTGCGAAGTGCAGGCCTGTTGTCGGCTCGTCCAGCACGTAAAGCGTGTGTCCAGTTGCGGTTTTGCCCAATTCGCTGGCCAGTTTGACCCGCTGGGCCTCGCCGCCTGACAGCGTTGTGGAGCTTTGTCCGAGTTCTACGTAACTCAGGCCCACGTCGTTGAGGGCCTTGAGCAGTTGCTTGATCTTCGGGAACGCGTCGAAGAATCCCAGCGCCTCTTCGATTCGCATCGCCAGCACGTCGGCGATGTTCTTGCCTTTGTATCGCACTTCGAGCGTCTCGCGATTGTAGCGAGCGCCTTTGCATTCCTGGCACGTTACGTAAACGTCCGGCAGGAAATGCATTTCGATGCGTTTTGTGCCCTGGCCCTGGCAGGCTTCGCAGCGTCCGCCTTTTACGTTGAAGCTGAATCGACCCGGCTTGTAGCCGCGGATCTTGGCCTCTCGCGTTTTGGTGAAAAGCTGCCTGATCGCGTCGAACACGCCGGTGTATGTCGCCGGATTGCTGCGCGGGGTGCGTCCGATCGGCGACTGGTCGATCTGGATGACCTTATCGACTTTGCCTGTGCCGAGGATCTTGTCGAACTGACCGGGACGCTCCTTGCTTCCCTGCACACTGCGTTTCAACGCCGGCAGCATAGTCAGGTTAACCAGCGTGCTCTTGCCCGATCCGCTGACGCCGGTTACGCAGATAATACCGCCCAGCGGGAACATTACGCTGAGGTCTTTGAGGTTGTTCTCGCGGCAGCCGCGGAGTTCTATGCTGCGTTTCTTGGCCAGTCGGCGCCTGCGGGCCGGAGATTCGATCTCCATTTGTCCGGAGATGTACTTGCCGGTAATGGAAGCCTCTGTGTCGCATATTTCTTCGAGCGTGCCTTGTGCGACGACTCGCCCGCCGTGGCGCCCGGCGGCCGGGCCCATGTCGATCACTTGATCGGCGCAGCGAATGGTCTCTTCGTCGTGCTCGACGACTATAACCGTATTGCCGATGTCGCGCAGGTGCTCCAGCGTTCCGATCAGTCGCTGGTTGTCTTTCTGGTGCAGACCGATAGTCGGTTCGTCCAGCACGTAGCACACGCCGACCAGGCCGCTGCCGACTTGCGTGGCCAGCCGGATTCGCTGGGCCTCGCCGCCGGAAAGCGTAGCCGACTTCCTGCTCAGCGAAATGTACTCCAGCCCGACCCCGGCCAGGAAGTCAAGGCGGTGTCGTATTTCGCGAACGACCATTTCGGCGATCTGGGCTTTTTCTTCGTCCAGCGTGAGCGTCTCGAAGAAGTCTTTGGCCTGCGCGATGCTCATCGACGTTATGTCGTGGATGTTCTTGTCGGCGATTTTCACCGCCAGGGAGGCCGCTCGCAGCCGGGCTCCGCCGCACTTGGTGCAGGCGTGTTCCGACAGGTACGAGTGGAGTTTGGCTTTTACGAATTCGCTGTCAGTGTTCTGCCATCTCCGGGTGAGGTTCGGTATTACGCCCTCGAATTTCCCGTTCGGGTCGCCGTTGAGCAGCAGGTCGCGGACCTCGTCTGAGAGGCTCTCCCACGGCACGTTCGCCGCGACTCCGTACTTTCTGCAGAATCGTCGCACCATGCGGTTGTAGAGAATGTTCATCCGCTTGCCGCCGTGTCGCCATGCGTCGATGGCGCCCTGGCTGAGCGACACTGTCTTGTCAGGTACGATCAGTTCGGCGTCGAATTCCAGGATCGTGCCGAGTCCGTCGCAGGCTTCGCAGGCGCCGTAGGGGCTGTTGAAGCTGAACATTCGCGGCGCCAGTTCCGGCAGGTTGGCTTCGGGATGCTTGGGACACGCATACGTCGCGCTGAACAGGCGGTCGGTCCACAGGCCGTACGGATTGTCGGGGTCCGGCTTCTTCCTGGACTTCTTAGGCGGATCGCCCGGCTGCGGTTCGTGCGAGATCGTCACTAATCCGTTGGCCAGGTTCAACGCCGTTTCCAGGCTGTCGGACAGACGCACGCGAACCGTTTCCTTGAGTATCAGGCGATCGACGACTACGTCGATCGAGTGCTTCTTGGTCTTGGAGCCTTTGATCTCCGTCATCTCGCGCAGATCCACTATTTCCCCGTCGATTCGCACTCGTACGAATCCTTCGCGGCGTACGTGCCTGAGGAGTTCGGCGTGCTGGCCTTTTTGTCCGCGGACGATCGGAGCGAGCACCATGAACTTCATGCCCTGGGTCATGTTCATGATCTGATCGACCATCTGGCTGACGGTCTGGCTGGTGATGGGCCTTCCGCAGATCCAGCAGTGCGGGCTGCCTACGCGTGCGTACAGCAGTCGCAGGTAGTCTGATATCTCGGTAGTCGTCGCCACAGTCGATCGCGGGTTGCTGCTGCCGCCGCGCTGTTCGATCGCCACGGTAGGGGGCAGCCCCTCGATATGTTCGACATCCGGCTTGGCCAACTGCTCGAGAAACTGTCTGGCGTACGCCGAAAGGCTTTCGACGTATTTACGCTGGCCTTCGGCGTAGATCGTGTCGAACGCCAGCGAACTCTTGCCCGATCCGCTAAGACCGGTAATAACAACGAGCTTGTCACGCGGTATGCGCACGTCCACATCGCGCAGATTATGCTGCCTGGCGCCAAGGACCACTATCTCGCGAGGCTTAATAGCTTCCGCCGCAGCGGCCGGGGTCATCTCCGGGGCGGGGACCTTGGCGCGTTTGGCGGCCTTGCGCGTAGCCTTCTTAGAACTCTTCTTCGAGGCCTTCTTTGCGGTCTTGCGGGTTGTCTTCTTTATTTCAGCCATGAGTGCGGAATCAGGCAATATACCACGCTCACGGGCGCCGGTCAATACTCTGGCTTGGCTTCTGGTCTTGCCACAGACGTGATGATTTATGACAATAGGGCGACATTTCTTGTGTCGATAGACAAAAGTCCTCCTCGGCGGCGTCTTGTAGGTAGAGAGTAAGGATTCGCGATGGACCACAATCATGGTCAGTGGTCCGCGTGGCTTGATGAGCATGGTCCGGCGCTGGTGCTGCTTGCCAGGCAATGGACACAAAGTCATGCGGAGGCTGAAGATGTCGTTCAGGATGCGTTTGTACGCTTCTGGCCGAAGAGGGGTTCTGCGCGCAATGTGCGAGCGTACCTTTGCTCGTGTGTTCGCTCGGCCGCGATGGACCGGCGACGCGGTGAGGCCAGGCGTCGAAAGCGGGAGGAACTGGCCGCGACGAGCGATAATGAAAGCCTCTTCGAACATGCCGCAGAACATGACGATCGCCGCGAGATAATCGAAAAAACACTCCAAACACTGCCGGACGAACAGAGAGAAATTGTCATTATGAAGATTTGGGGCGGTTTGACATTCCGGGGAATCGCCGAGGCGCTGGCGATTCCCGCCAATACGGCCGCATCGCGATACCGTTACGCTCTGACGGCGCTTCGCGGGAGTCTACAGCAGGAGCAGGTCGAATGAACGACGAAATGCGAGAATTTGAAGATATCGAAGCCGAACTGCAATCACTACAGCCGCGTCGTCCGTCTCGGGGCCTGGCCAAACGGATCGAACGGAAGCTTGATCGCAAACGAGCCGCCAAGCCGCTGCCCTGGGGGCGGTTGGCCGTAATGGCTGTCGCTGCATGCGCCATTATCGCGGTAACGATATGGCGCCCTGGCGTTGGCCGACTTGACGGAACCAAAGACCAGTCGCTGGCTGCGGGGTGTTCGGTTGTGCCGTTTGGCTCCGCTGACTTTGCTGTAATCTCGCCGCGCAGAGTCCGCCTGGATGCCGGCGAACTGTACGTTCAGATCGATAGAAAGCTTGCAGGCGGCGAGCCGTTTGTAGTCGAAACACCGTCCGGCGAGGCCAGGGCTGTGGGAACACGATTCTATGTAGAGGCCGCCTCAAAGCGCGGCCGAACCAAAGGAACTGAGAAAATGAGCATGAAGAAAAGCAAAATGGCGGTCCTGACGCGGGTGGTTGTGCTGGCCGGATTGGTTCAGTTGGTTAACGATTCGGGTTCAATCGGAGCCGGACCGGGCGAGGCGATCGCCGCTGAAGGGACGGCTGCCCCGAAGAAACACGTGGCTGATCTGACCGGCAAGTTCGGGCAGTTCTACAAACCCGTAGATGTGGACGTGAAACCGTCGATTCCCGCCTATACGCTGCCTTTGACGCCGAAGAAGGTCTCCAACTGGGCCGAGGCGACAAGGAAGCTCGGTCTGGGGCCCGCCGCTCAGGCGAAGCTCAAAGCCAATGGGTTTGTCGTCATTCCCTTACCCGCCCTGCGCGACAAGAAGAACAAGCCCGTTCCCAAAGACGATATCACCAAGCCGTACGAGGGGCTCAAGGTCTCCGGCGTTCCGATCTTCGTGACGACCGACACGCTACTGCACTTGTACCACGTGCAGTTCGACGAAACGCTCAAGGATATCGAAGAACGCCAGTTCTATGGCGACATCAGCGTGCTTGCCGACTTCCTTGTCGGTGAATTGGGCCAGGCGTATCAGGCAAAGGCTCTCAAGCCCATAGAGAAGACCGCACTGAAGAAGGCCTGGACGTACGCGGCGATCGGTTACAAATGCCTCAATCCCGAATGGGAGGCGCCGACCGCCATCGCCGATGATGTTGCCACGGTTATCGCCAAGATGGATGAGCATAAAGGTTTCTGGCCCGATCCGCGTGCTGCGAGCAAGGCCTGGCCGCTCTTCCGATACGCAGAGGATTTCTCGCAGTACGTTCCCCGCGGCCACTATACCCGTAGCGAAATACTCAAACGCTACTTCAAGGGAATGATGTGGTTCGGGCGAATGAGTTTCATCCTCAAAGGCGGAGAATCGTACGGGCCCGACGATCAGCCGTTCCTGGTTTCGAAAGAGGAAGGTCAGGCCCAGACCATCGCCGCTTCGCATATCGTCAAACTTCTGGCCGGCGGCAAGGTCAAGGACGGACGAACCGCTCGAGAGATATGGCAGCGCGTGTATACGGTAACTGCGTTCTACGTTGGCCTGGCTGACGACCTTGGTCTGGACGAGTACGAAAGTTCGCTTCGCAAGGTCACCGGTGCGACGATGAACATCGGCATGCTGGTCGATGAGGCCAACTGGCGCAAGGTGCAGGTCGAACTGGCCAAGTTCAGTCCTCCCGCGATTTACGGCGGAACCGGCGCACAGGGCACGTTTGGCGGCGCCAATCCCGACAAGCTCGTCGAAGCGCTGGACAAGTCAACCGGCTTCCGCCTGATGGGCCAGCGTTACATCCCCGATTCGTACATGATGGGCAAACTCGTAACGCCAACGGTAGGGCGGCCCAATAACGGAAAGACCGATATGTTCACTTGCGTGGTCACCGACGATGGCCCGTACCGCTGCTTCCCGCGCGGGCTTGACGTGATGGCCGTCATGGGTTCCAAGCGAGCGGAGTTCTGGCTCAATGAACTCGGTGACGATGCTTACGGTACGGGAACCGATCTGGCCAGGGGCAAGAACCTGCGCTACGACGTCGTGCTCGGCGCCTTGAAGAAGGAGTTCGCCGGCCTGAGCCAAAGCGATTGGAACCGCAACGCATATTGGTCGTGGCTGTACGCGCTGAAACCGCTGTTGGAAGAATACACTGAGGGTTACCCAACGTTCATGACGACCGATGCGTGGGCCGACAAGTCGATGACCACGGCGCTCGCGAGTTGGTCGCAGCTTCGTCACGACACGATCCTGTACGCCAAGCAGAGCTACACGATGACGATGAAGAGATCCGCTGGCCCCAGAATGCCGAGGATGAAGCCCGTTGAAGGATACGTTGAGCCGGCTGCGGAGTTCTACGCTCGCCTGCTGGCCACGACGCGGATGACCCTGGCCGGCCTCGAAGACTTGGAAGTCCTCGAGCCTGTCGCCGTCGATCGCCTCAAGGCGCTCGACACGCTTATCGCCCGCCTGCTCGACATCGCCAAGAAACAACTGGCCCACAAGGAACTGACAGCCCAGGATTACGCGTACATCCGCAACTTCGGCGATGCACTGGAGAAAATTCGAGTCAAAGACCCCAAACTCCAGAAGGAGCTTGCCGAGGCTCGACAGAAGAAGGACTGGAAACGATACCGTGAGATCGCTAAGGAGATGAACGCCAGTAAGTCGATGAAGACCACGATCATCGCCGACGTCCACACCGATCAGAACAGCAAGAAGTGCCTCGAAGAGGGCACGGGCAATGTCGAACTGACGGTTGTATGCTATCTCCAGCCGGACGGGCGACTCGTCCTTGGCGCCGGCCCTGCGCTGAGCTACCACGAATTCAAGCACCCGATGAGCGATCGCCTGACAGACGAGAAATGGCGTGAGATGCTGAAGAGCGGAAAGACCCCGCCCCGCGCCGAATGGATCAAGACATTCACCGCCGCCGGGGCGCCCATCACCCGGCAGCCAAAAGCAAAACCGGGCCGTCCGATCCGCCGCAGGTAGGGGTATTTTACGCTTGGTGTTTCCCGGCTAAATGGTGTAGTTTGTGAATGTCGTAGGGCCGGAGCCGTTGCTGTTTGCCGGCGTCCGGACTGGACAAAGCCCGATCGGAAAGGTGCATGGCGATGCGAATCATTAGGATGACCGATGCAATGCGGCCGGTTGCCTGTATATCGCTGTGTATCGCGATGGTGTCGATCACGGCGGGGGCCGGGGCGGCCGATAATCCGGCTGGGGACAGTAAGGCCGACGCTGCGAGCAATAAGGGCAAGGTATCCGTCGTCACAGAGAAGAAAGTGGACCCCAAATACATACGGGATATATGCAGGAGAGCAAACTGGACATTCGACGCGGACAAAGACATGCTTAAGAGCGGGAGTTATTCATGGGATGTATACGTCCCGCCAAGCGATAAGGATGAACTTCCTGGTATTTGTGTCTATGTTTCTCCGGCAGGCTCCAGGGGCTCGGGGGCGGGCAGATGGAAGAGTCTGATGGACAAGAATAATCTGATCTACATCGCATCAAGGGATAGCAGCAACAGCGCCCTTACGAGTTATCGGCTCGGATTGACTCTTCGAGCGATTGATATCGTGAAAGAAGGTCATAAGGTCAACGCAAAGAGGATTTACGTATGCGGAGATTCCGGCGGCGGGCGCGTTTCAAGCATAGTGGCGCCAATGTATCCGGAACTCATCAAAGGGGCCATCTACTCGATCGGCTGTAGTTACT
>CAYMSH010000041.1:23243-23640 GCA_964392945.1 uncultured Planctomycetaceae bacterium
GGGCCCCAGGAAGGTTCCTCCCAAAATAGCCCAGGTCAGAAAGAACCGTTTTGTCTTCATAACAGGAGATGCCGACTACAATCTGCTGCCGGTCAAAGCCACTTACAAAGCCTACCTTGCCAGCGGCGTGAAGAACTGTGTTTACGTTCAGGTGAAAGGGATGGGCCATTCACATCCTCCATTGAAGTACTGGCAAGCAGCGTTCACCTATCTGGACGGGACAGATATGAAGGGGGCGGGCAACGGCTCGAAGGCCAGCCCCGAAAGCAAAAGGCCGAACCCGCGATACGCCGAACCGACATCCCGCCCGAAGCGAACAGATGAAGACCGGGCCCGGTCACGACTTTCCCTGGCGACAAACTACATTGACGCCGGCCTGAGGGCCAAGGCGAAAGCC
>CAYMSH010000041.1:23650-23960 GCA_964392945.1 uncultured Planctomycetaceae bacterium
TCTGGAAGATGTCCGCATAGTCGCCCTGAGGACTGCTACCGCCATGGACGAGCGTGAACCTGCGTGAAGAATCGAGCAGGCTGGCCCGCCGACCAGTAGGATCCAGAAGGGCCAAGGCGAAAGCCGCCCTCAAGCAACTCACCACCAAATACCCCAAAACGAAATCCGCAAAGAAAGCGGCCGTGTTGCTCGAAGAACTCGGAAAACAGTGACAGCGAATTGCTGACTCGATTCTCAATGAGGGATTGATCCTGCAGGCTCGGTTGAAGATGTTCCCGCCGGCGAGACGAGCTACTATTTCTTCTTGCCG
>CAYMSH010000042.1:0-23875 GCA_964392945.1 uncultured Planctomycetaceae bacterium
TTCTTCGCCAACGTTAACATCGGCGACTCCCACGAGAGCCGCGCACACGGCCCCGGCGGCGGAACCGGCAAGGACCCGGCGAAAATGAAACTCGCCTCGTACCATCCGGACCTGCCGATCATCCGCACAAACTACGCCAAGTACGCAGCGGCCGTCGAGAGAATGGACTCCCAGGTCAAGAAGTGCATCGAAGAACTGAAAGCCGACGGGCTCTACGAAGACACGATCATCATCTACTGCTCCGATCACGGCGGCGTGATGGCCCGCAGCAAACGGTTCGTGTACTCAAGCGGCATTCACTGCCCGCTGATCGTCCGCATTCCGGAAAAGTGGAAGAAGTTCTACCCCGCCGACAAACCCGGCTCCACAGTCGATCGGATCGTGAGCTTTGTCGATATGCCCAAGACCTGGGTCTCGCTGGCCGGCGGCACGCCGCCGGAGACCATGCAGGGAACGGTATTCCTGGGCGACGGAATAGAGCCCGAGCCGAAGTATCACCTGGGTTTTCGCGAACGGGCCGACGAACGCTACGACTGCGTTCGAATGATCCGCGACAAGCGGTACGCATATTACAAGAACTACATGCCGTACGCCCCCGCCGGTCAGTACCTGGCGTATCTCTGGAAGGCGCCGGCGACCCCCGCCTGGGAGAAGCATCACAGGGAAGGCAAGACCAACGAGATCACGGGGCGATTCTTCCGCCCGCGCGTATCGGAAGAGTTCTACGACACCGTAGACGACTTCGACAACGTAAAAAACCTGATCGACAATTCGAAGCACATGACGAGGATCGCCGAACTGAAAGCCGCCCTGCGCGCCAAACAGCTCGAACTGTTCGATTCAGGGCTCATACCCGAGACCATGCGAGTTCGACGCGCACAAGCCAATAAGGTCACGATCTACGAAATGGTCCGCAACGAGAAGCTCTACCCGCTGGCCAAGTACCTGGACCTGGCCGACATCGTGCTGTCGCGTGACAATGAGAACCTGCCGATGTTCGTCAAGGGCCTGGCCGACAAGGACGAGTGCATCCGCTACTGGTCGATCGTGGGCCTGCATCTGCTGGACAAGAAAGCCGCCCCGGCCCAGGCCGCGATCGCCAAGGCCATGGGCGACGAAGCCGAAGAAGTCAGAATGATGGCCGCCTGGACCATGACGAAAATCGGCAAAGAGAAAGAGGGCCTGGCGTGCCTGAAGGAAATGCTCAACGGGCGTACAAAGAGCAACGATCTCCTGCACAACGTGCTTGACTGGATGGGCCCTATCGCCCTGCCGATGATCAAGGAATTCCACAAGGCCGGAAAAGGAAAACGAGGCAGATACGGAACCTCAATCTTCGGCCACATCGCCCAGATAAACAAGTTCTAGCCTTGATCGTCGAAGATCAGCGGGAAATAAAGGACGGCGGACTCATGCGAAAACTTCTCAGCTTCCTGTATCACATGCTGCCGGTGGCCTGCGGCGGCGTCATGACGCTTGCCTTTGGCGTTCTGGGCTGGATCGACGCAGGCAACCCCGGCGCCGCGGTCGGGGCCATTTTGGGCCTGGTTATCGGAGCCGTTGTCGGCTTTCTGGCGGCCAATATCATCGCACTGATCTTCGGCCGAATGGCCACAGGCGATCCGAACGCCCAACACGCCGCAAACGCCCGGTCCAATCCGGCGGGAGCTTTCATCTATCGTGCGATCGCGATCGCCGTGCTGCTTGTCGCGATTCACGACGGCTACTGGTTCGCACGTATGTGGATGGCGGAAGTCAACTTCAACGCAGGAGCCTACATGACCCGAGCCGCAGCGCAGAACTACACGCGAGGGGATCTGAAGACCGATCTTGACGCACACGCCTGGCGACACGACGTCCTGGCGGCCCGGCCGCTGAAGTGGATGTTCAAGGACGAACCCGAAGTGATCAACCAGGCCAATCGCGAGGTCATCGCCGTAGCAACCAGCACGATAATCGCAAAGCCCGGCTCGCGAGTGAAGGATATGCCGACGGCCGAGAGAATCGCGATACACTGGGGATCCAGCAACTGGTTCGAACCGCAAGTAACCGATCGGGCCCTTAGCAATTACGGCACGGCGGTATGCGCCGCAACCTTGCCCCAGATCGACAAACACCAGGCAAGAGGCCTGATCCTGCGTTTCCTGCCGAAAGAATGGTTCCGATAGCACGTTGGGCTCGATAGACATTCGACCCGGCGCAAGTTACAGGCCGGGGATCAAATCCCAGACCCTGTACCGGAAATAAGCTATACTTGGCGGCCGGCATACCATATACACATTGTCCAGAGGCGGGAAATTGAGCGGTATGAGATTTGAATGCATATTCTGCCAGGCGCCGATGTCGGCTCAGGAATCTGAGATCGGCAAGTTCATGTCGTGTGGATCCTGCGGCCGGACGGTTATCGTCCCGGCAACGAGCCAGCTGCCCGACCAGTCGCCACAACAGCCGCCGGCCCACCCGTCAGCCAAGCGGCCGGTCAAACGCTCGGGCAAGCCGCCTGTCCAATCGAAAACCAAGCCGCCTGTAAGAAATCAGAGCATTCCATTCGCACAGAGAAAGCAGAATGCTGTCGCCGTGTTCAAGAGGTTCCTCATCGTCCTGGTCCTCGCCGCAATCGGCCTGGTGATCTACATAGTGACCCAACCGGGTTGGGGACCGAGGATTTCGTACGATTCGGCAAATACGGAATTCCCGTCGGCTGTCGGAATGATGAAAATTATGCACGATTTCGAGTACATATCGCTCAACGCCGACGGAGCAATAGAAACGCTCGACGGAAGGAGACTCCAGCGATTCTCTTACGCAACGTCGGGCCCGCGCGGCAAACGACACCTCAGGCGGATCGATCTATGGTGTCCCATCGGAGACCCGGACCGCATCGTGGCGATGTCCAGCGTGATTTCATCAGCAGCACAGGCCCGGGAACCGAACCGGCGGCACGACCCGCTGGCGGATCTCAATCTCCCCAAGCCGCTCGGGCCGGACGTAACTCACGCGATGAGCGTGTGGATCATCGTCAGCGACATAAGCCGGATAACCAAATCGGACAGATCGCGCCCCTTCGCCAGGAAGGGAGCCCGAGGGCGGAGATATCAGAAGAACAGATTCGTTCTGGAACTCCACGACAAGACGCCGGAAAAGCAAGCCGACGGAAGACTCCTGTACGACAAGTGGCTGGTCCTGAAAGACCGGTCCTGGTGAGCGATTGAACCGAAGATTCGAACCAACTTACAGAGAAAGGACAGGGATATGAAAACCAACGTACTGTTTGCTTTGCTGCTGGCCGTTTCGATCGCCCCGGTGATTGGATGCCAGAAGACCCCGGAAACGCCGCAGACGCCGACGACACAGCCCAAGCCCGAAGCGAAACCGGCAAGCTGGCAGTCTAAGATCGCCGGCCAGTACCCGGGTATAATCTCCAACATTGGCGAAGAGCACCCGTCCAAGACGGTGTTCACAATCGAGGCCGACAAGATCAGCGGCACGTTTGAAATGGACGTCCACGGAACGCAGTACACCGGCGTTCTGGAGAAGTTCACGATAACCGGCGATCGCAAGTTCAAGTGCAGATGGCGAAACAACGAAGATCGCCAGGGCAATCTCAGCGGAACGTTTTCACAAGACCTGTCCAGCTTCCAGGGCAAGTGGGACCCGGATGACCAGAACGGCGACGGTGACTGGAATGGAAAGAAGCAGCACAAAGCGCCGACAACGCCCGGTGCGGCCGCAAGCTGGCAGTCGAAGATCGCCGGCCAGTACCCGGGTATAATCTCCAACATTGGCGAAGAGTACCCGTCCAAAACAGTATTCAAAGTCGAGGCCGACAAGATCAGCGGCACGTACGAACTCGACGTACTCGGCACACAGTACGCCGGAGAACTGAGCAAGTTCACGATCCTCGGCGATCGCAAGTTCAAGTGCAGATGGCGTGACACCGAAGATCGCGAAGGCAATCTCAGCGGCACGTTCTCATCCGACCTGTCGAGCTTCAAGGGCCAGTGGGACGCCGACGACGCCAACGGCGAGGGCGACTGGAACGGCAAGAAAGGCCAGTAGGCCCCGATCAGTAACGGCAATGACAATGGTAACGAAAACCGGCGGGCGTCAACTCGTGACGTCCGCCGGTTGTTGCTTGCAAACTGTTGTCGCTACGATCGTTTTCTTCTTCGCAGTATCGCGACTCCTCCCATCGCCAGCAGAGCCAGCGTCGTCGGTTCCGGCGTTACTTCCAGCATGGCGAATCCATACTGCATCTGATCGGGATCAAACGGGTTCAACGTACTGGCCGTTATGAAGTACATTCCGTTCTCGGCGTCAAACGGGACCTGGAAGGCTCCGTTGAACAGACCCAGCGGATCGGCGTTGGGAATTCGCATGACCTCGTCGTCGTCGAACTGTATGAGAATGTCCGCCGCGTCGGGGAAAAACTCCAGCCCGTCAATCGTTACAAAATCGCCAGCCTCGGCCTGGAAGTCGCCCAGGATCACCTGCGGACCGGCGTCGAGAATCGAGAACAGGTCAACCAGCATCGGATCGGTCCTGTCGGCCGGATTGCCGAAATCGTCGTACGAAATGAACTCCACTACGCTGTTGGGACCGGTTATGCCCAGGGCCTGAAGATCGGACGGGCTGAACTCCACGCGAACCTGATCGTAGACACGGTAAGTACTGTCGGGAGTGGGATCGTTATCGACCATCTTGAGGATATGCTCGAACTCCACATCCAGCGCCGTGCCTGGAATCAGGTCGCCGTTATCGTCCAGCAGCGTCACATCCACCGATCCGCCAAGTTCCGGATCGCCAGTAACGTTTATCAACAGCGTTCGGTCGGCGCCGAGCATGTCAACGCCGCCGGGTCCGTCGAGCGTCCGGCCGGTAAGCGGGTTGTCGTCTGTGTCAATGCCCATGGCGATCGAGACCGAATCGTCGCCCAGCATCCCGCCGCCGAAATCCGTGCTGACTGTCAGCACTGACGGATCGAGCGTATCTGAACCGATGCGCAATCCGCTGGCGACAATCGTGGAATCGACAGTTGACGAGGCGAACTGCTTCTTGGTCCAGCGCCATGCCCTGTCGAGCCACGTCACCGCGTGGCCGTGGCCTTTGACGCCCTTTTTCAGTTCCTTGATCTGGTCTTCAGTCAGTTTCGTTCCGTTTTCCGTCGCGTGCATCAGGTTTCCCGAGCGACTGGAGTGCGAGTTGTCGTCGGCCTTCTCGTCGTCGGACGGGTCGGAAGTGTCCTTGTCATCGACCACGTGATTCTTGCCAAGCGTAAAAACATGTCCGAACTCGTGGGCCGTTGTATTGCCGCCCTTCGTCGCAGTCTGAGGCCACTTGACGTAAATCACTGGCGAATCCGGATTATGCGCCGCAAGACCAAGCGTGTTGGCGTCTCCGTGAATCTCGTTGCTTATCACAATCTTCACGCCCTCGCCTTCCTCGCCGGTGTGCTTCTTGAGTTCCTCCACGCCGGCCGGATCGAGCTTCTCGTCTTCGTCAGCGTCAATCTTGGCGTCGCCGCCGTTGGCGTGGCCCGGGGTGGAGAAGTTGCGCTTGATGCTCTTGTCCTTGTCGAACATCAGCTTGATCTCGGCCTGCTTCAGGAGCTTGTTGGCCTCGGCGATCATGGCCGCGATCTCCTCGTTAGTCGGCGTCGGGGTTACGCCGGGTTGGACGTTGACCAGAGCCGGGACTTCAGTCCATCCGGCCGAAGCACGCGGCGGGGCCAGTGACAGTAGACATGCAATAACTACGCAAAATGATACAAGGGTTCGGAACCTCATGCGGCTCTCCTCTATTGCGTTGCGGGCGACCGTGAAATGCTGACGAGTCGACAATGAATGCAAGTGACGATACCAATTGAGGCCGGCTCAGGCCTTCGCCACCAGCGCCGCTCGACACAGCAGCCCTGACTCAACCACACTTATACCACGAGAATTCGATATCTCCAAGAACAAATGAAAAAAACCAGATTTGCATCCCGAGCAATCCGGTCTGATATGCTGTCGCACAAGCAGTTATAGCCGGCCCCGGGCGGCTCAAATCCAACAAACCCTTGACTCACCTGGCATCATCATGTCTCATAATGACATGAATGCACAACGGAATGCGTGGAAACCTTCGGGAGAGATCGTAGCACATTGCGGCCAGCCGGTTCGGGCCAACGCCGACTTCTTCGTCCCGCCGCCGGCCGAGATCGGAAAGGTGATCTCCGCCGAATCCAGGCTGAACCAGGAAGACAATCCGCCGAGCGCCGCGGCGATCCGCACGCGAGGGCGAGTGATCGCGGCGATAGTAGCGGCGCTGTCGGTGGGACTGGTCGCCATGCTGTTCTTGAACTCATCTTCCAAAGGACGCACCCTGGGCGCCTCGCAGATAATGATGCTAGTGGTCATGCTGGCCCTGGCCGGCGGGATTGTCGGATTCATCGTAGCCAGGCTGCACACCGGCATGCGACAGCGCGGACTGCCGGCCTGCTCGTACGTAGGGACTGACGGGATCGTATGGTATCGCCTCAACGGATGCGCCGAAGACGGGGCCGAAGCCGAAATGCTGCTGTTCGCCGAAGCCGACACGCTCACCGCAGGCAGAACGCGACACTACTACAACGGTGTCTACACCGGTTCAACGTATAACTACAACTGGCGCGACGCCAACGGCGAAACCGTCATGCTCGATGCGGGCAAGTTCAAAGAGAAGAACAACCCCAAGACCGCACTGCACCGATATGTTTTCCTCCAGGCGGCCGAGATGATGTGGAGCGAGCATCGATTCGACAGGATGAAAGCCGAGTGCGATCGCGACGGGTTCGTCCAGTTCGTTATCGACGCCAAGCATGCTATTCGCATCGGCCCGGGATACGTGGAATTCGCCTGGCCGGGAGCAGACCATCGCGTGCCGGTCGAAGAATTCGCTGACATGTCGATCCAGGAAGGCGTCTTCCACTTCAAACATCGCGACTCGTCCTGGCTGGGAAGCAAAGGCAAGTTCAACTTCCAATACTCCCAGTTGCCCAACGCAACGCTGTTCCTCGAAGCGCTGGACCAACTGGCGGGTATTTCCTTCTCCGGCGACACCGAATAAATCAACCGATCCAAAATCGCCAGATCGCGTGAGGGTATGAAGTTACGATCACAGATCGACGAACCGGCCCCGATCCGCATCGAATATTCTTGATTTTCCCCTTGGTGATATCGGCTTTGCATGGTACGATCTTTGCAGTTAACGGGACCGTCGCACCTGTAGCGGCGGGTTGTGTTCGACCTGTCATAGACACTGAGCCTGTCGAAGTGAACCGGTCGAATCTGAAATGAGGCAGTAGCGTATTCTTTTCCATCCGGACCCTGAAGGCCATGGGACCGAGATTAACGGTTGACGTCTGTTCTTGACTGGAAAGGCCAGTGAGATGACAGGTGCAATTCGCAAATTGCCGAACCTCCCCGCCCCACCGGGCGGCGGGAGCGCACCTCCCGGATAAACTCGGGAATCCCCCCGAGAACGTGGTGATCTTGCAGATTAAGGAGTGTAAAGATGATCAGGCAAATAGTCATTCTGACATTATGCGTCGGTTTGTGCGTATCTTCAGCGTTTGGATCGGTCTCGGCCACAGGCTCGGTCACCCCGCACCCGTCGGCATGGAATAGCACGACAGACGTCAGCATCGGAAACGGAACAGTAACGATAGACGGTGGCAGCGACGTGGAGTCGAAGGTCAATTACGTGGCGGCGTACGGCAGTGCGATCGCCGAGGTCACTGTCACCGGCGACGGATCGAGTTGGACAATGTATCACAACGGTTACATCGGAGAGGACGGGCAGGCGACGCTGAATATCCTCGATGGCGGTGACGTGTTCGGCACGATCGGAATACTCGGTCTGCAATCCGGATCCAAGGGCACGGCTTATGTGGATGGAAACGGATCGGTGTGGTCCTCGACCAGCATCAGGGTCGGCAACAACGGGCAGGGCTTCCTGAACGTCACCAACGGCGGGATCGTCAGTTGCACAAACGGGACCATCGGCGATCAATCATCCGGCTACGGCGAAGCGGTTATCGACGGGTCGGGATCAAAATGGACGCATTCCAGCGATCTTAACGTCGGTTTCGTCGGCAGCGGCAAACTGTTGATCAAGAACGGCGGAAAAGTGGCGAACATAGACGGCCATGTAGCCAGATCATCCGGCAAGACCGGCGACGTAACGGTCACTGGCCCCGGGTCGCTGTGGACCACTTCGCGGAACCTCAACGTAGGCTACTCCGGCGTCGGAACGCTGGATATCCAGGCCGGCGGCGACGCCGTCAACGCCTCGGGGGCGGTAATCGGGCGTAACTCCAGTTCCGCCGGATCGGTCCGGGTCAGGGGCTCAGGTTCGAAGTTGACAAATTCCGCCTGGCTCTACGTCGGATTCAACGGGCCGGGCTCGTTGAACATAGAAGACGGCGGTCTGGTCAGCACCGAAACCGCCATGACTATCGACAGCGACGGCAACGGCGACTCCTACATAACGATGGGAACCGGCGGGATGCTGGCGGTGAATGGAAACGGCTCGGCCTCGCTTGCGGCGTTCATGGGGCTGATTTCCGGCACCGACGACATTCGCTACTTCAACGAGTCGATCTGGGCCTGGGACGATCTTTCGACCGCCACACCGGGTGACGACTACACCCTGAGCCTGATCAGCGGAGGCGATCTGGACGGATACACGGCCCTGACGGTCCTTACAGTCCCGGAACCGGCGACGATGTTCGCCCTGGCGATGGGCTCTCTGGCGGTTTTGCGAAGACGTAAACACAAGTAGAAGGAATCTATACGGAACTCAATTGAGGGCTAAAAATGCAGCGTAATTACAAGACAATCGCGATGCTGGTGCTGTTGCTGGCCGCACCGGCGGCATGGGCCGCCCCAACGCGGATTACGATGAACACCGGCACTGATATAATGCCGCACTGGGATCCCACGGCCGGGTCCGTGAAGATCGCGTATCTGACCACTAACAGCAGCGTCGGGCTGGTTAATTCCAATGGAACGGGTGAGCAGGTCCTTATTGGATCGGGCACGGCGATTACCGATGACGCACTGGCCTGGGTCGCCAACGGAACTCATCTGCTGTACGGAAACGCCGACGGCGCGCATGAGATGTACGACTACAACATGAGCACGGGAACCAGCGTGGAAGTGTTCAAATTCCAGGGCGGGACAACGCATGTAGGCGCGGTGGCGTCCAGAGGCGACACGGTTATCTGGCGTTTGGGATACAACAACACTCCTTCTCTCCCGGCCCACAAGAATCAGCTTCATGTAGACAGCTACAACAACCTGATCGCCAACGCGTGGCAGTACGCACGGACCGCCGGCGAGATCGTGTACACCAGGGACGATTCTGCAATCGGCAGCCGCGGAATGTCGATTCTCCCCGGTGCGGGGCACGCCGTGGTCTCTCTGCCCAACGGATCCCTGCTGGAAGGCTCGGACCTGTTTCTTGTGGACATAAACTCCAGCGACGGACTGGACAATCCGTCGGAATTGACATCGACCGGACGAACTGACGGCAAGCACAACTGGTTCCCGGAGGTCTCACCCAACGGTTCGCAGATTCTGTTTTCGCGATCGGACTGGACCGCCGACTCGGCCGACCGGGTTTACGACCTGTTCGTCATGAACGTAAACGGCAGCGGCGTGATCAATCTGACCAACACGCCGACTGTGCAGGAAATGAGCCCCACATGGGGCCCCAACAGCCACGACTACGCGTTCCAGCGATACGACAAGAACCTTGAAGGGGAAGGGGACAATTGGAACATCTACGTGGATCAAGTACCCGAACCGGCTACGATCACGCTTATGGTTGCAGGCGGTTTGGCGATCCTGAAACGACGACGCAAGTAACTGAACTCAGAGACTCACCAACGCGCGGCGGGGTTGGATTCGATTCCGGCCCCGTCGCGTTGTTTAATTGAGTAAGGGCCGCCAGAGAACGTGATTTATTCTCGTTGCCCTCACAAGGGATTGACGCATATACTTTCGGCATCAACTACTCTAACCGTGCGGACGCGCCTTTGAGGTGACAGAATGACAAGCAGACACGTCAAATTAATCGGGTTGGCGGTAATCGCTGTTCTAGCGGCAGGCCTGTCGATCGCACAGGCCGGCAAGAAGACCGAAAAAGACGTCACGATCGACCAGGTCCCCGCGGCGGTAAAAGCCACGATCCTCAAAGAAGCCGGCTCCAACACGATCGAAGAGATCGAAGAAGTCAGCAAGGACGGAAAAGTCGTCTACTACGAAGCCGAATGGAAGTCCGGCGGGAAAGAAATCGAAATCGAAGTCGATCCGAACGGCACGGCCTCGGCCACGGACGACGACGACGACGACGATGATGACGACGATGACGATGACGACGATTGATTTGGGAACCGCGGGGAAACACACGGAACATTCCGGGCCGATCCGAAAGGTGATTTAATGGCGGATGAACTGCACTTCCGACGACGCGAGTTTCTCAAAACTGTTGCTGTCGGGTCATCACTGGCCGCTGCGACTCTGGGCCCGGCGGCTTCCGTCGCCGCGCCGAGCGACGATAAGCGGCCTAACATTCTCTGGATCACCTGCGAGGACATCAGCGCGAATCTCGGCTGCTACGGCGACAAATACGCCCGCACGCCGAATCTCGACAAGCTGGCGACCCAGGGCGTGCGCTACACAAACGCGTTCGGGACAACCGGAGTATGCTCGCCGAACCGATCGTGTTTGATCACCGGAGTCTATCCTTCATCCCTCGGCAGCGCCGGAATGCGATCGACCGCCCCGCTGCCCGGGGCGATCAAGTGTTTCACAGAATACCTGCGGGCCGCAGGGTACTACTGCACCAACAATGTCAAAACCGACTACAACTTCCCGACCCCGAAAACCGCCTGGGACGACTGCAGCCGAAAAGCACACTGGCGATCGCGCAAACCCGGCCAGCCGTTCTTCGCGGTGTTCAACTACACGATAACGCACGAGAGCCGATGCCGCGGGACCTCCAAAGACCAGAAGACATTCGATCCGGCGAAAGCCCCGATCCCGCCGCAACACCCCGACAGGCCGGAAGTACGCAACAACTGGGCCAACTACTACGAGAACATCCACACGATGGACACCCAGGCCGCCGGGCTTCTGAAAGAACTCCAGGCCGACGGACTGGCGGACAACACAATCGTGCTGTTCTTCTCGGATCACGGCGCCGGGCTGCCCGGGATCAAGAAATGGGTCTGGGGCTCAGGGCTTCACGTGCCGATGATCGTACGCTTTGGCGCCAAACACGCCAAACACCAGCCCGGCAAGCCTGGATCAGTGTGCGATCGAATGGTCAGTTTCGTGGACTTCGCGCCGACAGTGCTCAGCCTGACGGGAGTGAAGATTCCCGATCACATGCAGGGCAAGGCGTTCCTCGGAGCCAAAGCCGCCAAGCCCAGACGCTACGTTTACGCGCATCGCGATCGAATGGCCGAACGATACGACATGGTCCGCGTGGTGCGCGACGCAGACTACCAGTACAACCGAAACTTCATGCCGCACCTGCCCTGGTCCCAGTTCGTAAGCTACACCGAGCAGATGCCGACGATGAAAGTCTGGCGAAAGATGTTCGAGACCGGAAAGCTCAACGATATCCAGAAGCGTTACTTCCAGACCAAACCGCTCGAAGAACTCTACGACGTCAAATCCGATCCGCACCAGATCAAGAACCTCGCCGGCGACCCGAAACACCAGGACGTACTGAAGCGAATGCGGGCCGAGTGCGAGAATTGGATGAAACGCACCGGCGATCTCGGGCTGCTTCCGGAATACGAAATGTATACGCGAGCCGCCGACAGCACGCCGTGGGAAATACGCCTGGACGCCAAGAAGAACCCGATCGCCACCCTGCTCCAGGCAGCAGGCCTGGCCGGCGAAAGAAATCCGGCCAACGCGGCGAAGCTGGCGAAACTCCTGGCCGACACCGAACCGGCCGTGCGATATTGGGGCGCAATCGGCCTGGTCGCCCTGAAGGCAGAAGCCTCCCCCGCGGCGGCGGCCCTGACAGCCGCGCTGAGCGACAAGGCGCCGAACGTACGCATAGCGGCCGCCGAGGCGATGTGCAACATCTCCAATCGCCACAAAGCGATGCCGATCCTGATCGAAGGCCTGAAACACGCCACACCGCAGATCCGCCTGCGAGCCCTGAACGTCCTGGACCGCCACGACGCCGCGGCGAAAGAGGCCCTTCCGCACATCCGCAAGGCCGCCATTAAATCACGCAAATTCAGACACATAGCATCATACGCCGGCCGACTGGTCTCCTACATGCCAAAGCGGTTATAGTGGCCAGCCGTCGCCGTTGCCGTTGCCGTTGCCAATTGCCAATTGCCAATTCCCAATTGCCAGCCGTTCTTGTATAATGCCGCGTTCCAGCTCGGGCTGAAGCTCGGGACATCGCCAATAGAAAGGTTATCCCAATGTCGTCTCAACAAGCAATGCAGGACCGGTATCAACGTAACATCGTCTTCGGAGTGAGGGTTTCGCTTATCGACGGCGAGGACTCGCTGGCGGCTGTCATAAGCGCCATAAACGCGGCAGACGCCAGGTGCGGAGTGATCGATCTGGCCGAAGAGCATTCCGGACACGTGATATACGACCTGCAGGTGTTCACCACGGGCGACGAACAAATGGCCGCCCTGAGCGCCACGATCGAAGCGATCGAAGGCGTAGACCTGATCGAAGTAGCCGACATGGCGATGGAAATGCACCGCGGCGGATCGACTGTAGTCGAATCTCGCATACCGATCGAATCGAACACCGACCTGCGAGTGGTTTACACTCCCGGCGTGGCGCGCGTATGCCTGAAGATCAAAGATAATCCCGAACTGGCCCGCGAGTACACCGGCATCGGCAACAAGATCGCGATCGTGACTAACGGAACGGCTATCCTGGGCCTCGGCGACATCGGATGCGTAGCCGGTCTGCCGGTGATGGAAGGCAAAGCCGCCATCTTCGCCGAGTTCGCCGGCGTATCGGCCGAACCGGTCCTGATAGACACCCACGACCCGGACGAATTCATCCACGTCATGGAGAAAATCGCCAGCGGTTACGGCGCGATCCAGGTTGAAGACGTAAAAGCACCCGAATGCTTCAAGATCACCCGCGAGCTGGACAAGCGGCTTTCGATCCCGGTCCTGCACGACGATCAGCACGGCACGGCCACGATCGTTCTCGCCGGGCTCTACAGCGCCCTGAAGAAGACCGGCAAGAAGATGGAGGAGATGACCACGGCGATCATCGGCGCCGGAGCAGCAGGAACGGCGATCGCCGACCTCCTTCTGGCCGCCGGCGTGCCGGACGTGGTGCTCGTAGACTCCGTCGGGATTCTCCATCGCGGACGAACCGAGCGAATGAACCCCGAGAAAGACGCGCTGGCCCAGCGAACCAACAAAGAAAACATCTCCGGCTCGCTGGCCGACGCCATGAAGGGTCGCGAACTGTTCATCGGCGTAAGCCAGCCGAACATCGTAACCCAGGACATGGTGCGATCGATGGCGCCGAATCCGATTCTCTTCCCGCTGGCCAATCCGGTCTCGGAGATCTCCAGGGACGACGCACTGGCGGCCGGTGCGGCGGTATACGCCGACGGGCGAATGATGAACAACGCCATCGCGTATCCGGGCCTGTTCCGCGGAGCTATGGAATCCGGCGTCGAAAAGTTCACGATGGAGATGCTGATGGCCGCCGCTGAAATGCTGGCGAGCATCGTGCCGGAAAACGAACTCCTGCCGGAAATGATGGACTCCGAAACGCACATGAGCGTCGTAGAAGCCGTCAAGGAAGCAGCCAAAACCCCCAACGGACGAGCGATCCAGTAAGCCGCGTCTACGAACGGCTCGCCTCGGCGCGGCGGATGTCGCACAGGGCGATCCATAGCGGAATCCCGGCGGCCGGGGCGAATGCGGTATCGACCCAGAACCAGCCCGCGGGCAATCCGCGCAGCGGCACGCATATTCCCGCCAGAATCGGGACCAGCACGCACATGATCAGTCCGCACTGCACGATCCATACGTTGCGCACCGGATCGCGACGCGCCCCGTAAAACAGAATCGCCAGCACGATCATCGCAAACGCCAGCCAGTCGCCGGCGTAGAACAGGAACGGATACTCCGCCCCTACATAGTCGATCGCCTCGATCACTCGCAGGACGAATCCGTGCATTTCGCCGGACGCCGGCCCGGGCCCCCAGACAGAATCGACCAGCAGTTCCAGCTCCCACGTCGCCGGCCAGATCGTCACTCCGGAAACCAGCAATCCAAACGCCACGATTCCCAACATCAGTTTCGCTCGCCTGGGATTATCCACGATCATCTCCTTGTCTCTGAGACGGTTTTCGCCGCCGTCATCGTTTCACCTGCTCGCCTGATCTCCTGCTCTGTCATTCCCGCCGCCCCCCGCAATTACAACGAACCAGGCGCCAAATCGTCCAGCGGTTTTCGACCGGAAAAAACGCTTCTTGAACCAGAAGGCTCCAGAAGCGATGATTAGGGACCGTTTATTAAGTTACTATTCCACGCAAGGAGCAGATTATGGACAGACGTCAGTTTCTCCAGGCCGCCTCGGCGACGTTGGGGGCCGCGACGATAGTTTCGACTTCGTCGCCCCAGGCAGCCCAGGCAGCAGAAAAAAAATCACCCAGCACGCCCAAAAAGGACAAAGCCATGAACATAGTAGTAGCAGCAGACCCGTTCGCACTGGACCTCAAAGACTCGGTAGTAAAGCACCTGACAGAAGCCGGCCACAAGGTCACCGACGTCGGCGCGACGAAGGACAACGCCCTGGCATACTACGACGGAGCCCCGGCCGCCTGTAAACTCATCCAGGCCGGCAAGGCCGATCGCGGCATCCTGTTCTGCGGAACCGGAATGGGCATGTCGATCGTGGCCAACAAGTTCAAAGGCGTTACCGCCAGTTGCGTAGAATCCGTCTACGCGGCCAAGATGGCCCGCTCGATCAACGACTCGAACGTACTGACCATGGGCGCGATGTTCATCGCACCGTGGAAAGGCAACGCAATGGTCGACGCCTGGATGAACACCAAGCACACCGAAGGCCTCGAGGGCTTTGCCGACTTCCTCAAGCAGGCCCTGAAGAAAGTCGATGCGATCGACAAGGCCAACTGCAAGTAAGACCAATCTAGAATTCGCCGCAGGGAGAGCGCCCCATGAGACGATCCGCGATATCAGTTAGCTTCTTAGCGATGTTGCTGACCATCGGCATGGCGCCTCTCCCGGCGGCGGCTTTAATAAGCGGCGACGGGTCCACGTGGAAGAAAACCACAAAGACCGGACCCGACGCGCAGGTCCCCGGCTGGTTTATTAATCTGGGGATCACCGGGGCGCGAGCCAAGATCCCTGACGATCAGCCCAAGGTCCTGGAAGTGACGTTCGTGTTCAAGGACACCCCGGCCGCCGGGCTCCTGCGGGTCGGCGACAAGATCGTCGGCGTAAACGGAAGGCTGTTCACCACACCGCACAAATTCGGATACGGCGTTGACAAGTTCGGCTACGAAGGCCCGATGATGGAGTTCGGCAACGCACTGGAGGCCAGCCAGGGCAAAACCCTGAACGGCAAGCTGGCGATCGAAATCGTGCGCGACGCGCAACGCAAACGCGTCGACCTGAAACTCCCGACAAAATACGGGGCGTACTCCAAGACATATCCGTACAACTGCCCGAAAACCGATCGCGTTTTCGCCGAGCTTTGCGCCTACCTTGTCCGCAAACAGCGAGACAACGGTATGTGGAGCGGGAGGCCTCACATTAACGCGTTTGCGACTTTGGCGCTGATGGGCGCCAATCGCAAGGAGTACATGCCCGCGATCAGGAAGGCCGTCCGCGAGATGGCCCGCTCGACCACCACAGAGATCAGCGCCGGCGGTCTTTCGTGCTGGAGGTACGGTATGTACGGGACCGTGCTGAGCGAGTATTACCTGATGACCGGCGAGAAGTGGGTCCCAACAGAGTTGCAGGAGATTAACGAGTGGTTGTTCAAGGCCCAGGCGCCCAACGGCGGTTGGGGGCACAGACCATGGATCGTCGTCGGCGAGGGTAACGGTTACGGGCCGATCTGCGTGATCACGATGCAGTGCAAAATGGCCTGGTCACTCATGCAGCGATGCAAACTTAACGTGGACCCCAAGCGATTCGCCGCGGCCCACGCGTTCGTCGTCAAGGGTACAAACAGCTTCGGATACGTATGGTACAAAGACGGCGGAGCCGGCAACTCGCGATACGCCGACATGGGGCGAACCGGAGCGGCGGCCCTGGCCCACTACCTGAGCCCCAGCGGCGGCAAGGAGTACAACGATTACGCCAAACGCGCCGCCAAGTGCATTGGCGATCATCCCAAAACATTCCCCGACACGCACGGTTCGCCGCTGCTGGGGATGGCCTGGACGGGACTCGGGGCGGCCGTCGATCCGCAGAGCCTGCGAAAACTCATGGACCACAACCGCTGGTCGCTCTCGCTGGCCCACTGCCCCGACGGAACGTTCTACTACCAGCCCAACCGCGACAACAACTCACAAGACTATTCGTTCGACCCGCGAGTCTCGGCCAGCGCCGCCACGGCGCTTATCCTGGCGCTGAGAAACCGATCGCTGCAGATCACCGGAGCCAGGCTCAGCGGATCGGAAGTCATCGCAGCGACTGTCGAAGCGATTACCAAAGCCGAGAAAGCCCGCAAGCACGAGCAAGCCTGGGCTCTGTGCGCCAAACTCGGCCAGATGGTCTACCAAGGCGCCGCACACTACGAGTTCTACACCCAGGCGCTCCAGCGGCTGGAGAAAGTCGCAGCTACGCAGGCCGCAGAACTGGCCGCCAAAACCCCAAAAGCCACACTGGCCAAACTGCAGGCGTTCGCCAAGGCCTGGAAAGGCTCCGAGGGACTCGCGCCGGTCAACAAGCAGATCGACGCCTACGCTCAGCAGCACCTGACGAGAATACTGGCCAGCAAATCACACGGGCCCGAATCGCTTATCAAGTTCATCAAGCAGTGGTCTGACTACCCCGTGGCCGAGACCGCAAAGAAAGCCCTGTCCGAAAAAGCCGACAAGGACCTGGCGACGCTTACCGGCGGCAAGGTCAAGCCGACTATGCTCAAGCTCAAGGCGTTCCAGCGGCGATGGTCCGGAACCCCGGCGGCGGAGAAAGCCAAATCGTTGGTCGGCACGTTCGCCCAGGCGGATCTCGAGCGGGTCCTGAAACTCCGGCCCAACGCGACGCTCTACACCGGCTTCCTGAAACGCTGGAATGGTTACGATATCTGCGAGTCGGCGGGCGAGCAGTTCAGCGAAAAGGCCAAACCGTTGCTGGAGTTGATCGACAAGGGCAAAGACGCCGATCGTGCCGCCAAGCTCAAACAATTCGCCGCCCGCTGGTCTCCCCTGCCGATAGCCGAAGAAGCCCGTACTCGCCGAAACAGCGTCGCGGCGACGATCCTGGAGACGACTAACGCCGTGGCGTCGGACAAGCTGAGGTACTACCGCCTTCGCAGTTTCGCCAGAACATACGCCGACACGCCGTCGGCCGACGAGGCCCGCAAGGCGATCAAGGACCTCGTCGAAACACTCCGGACCAAGCCTCGCAATTGACTATCGCCGGCAAGTCGGCGTAGAATGCCGCCTCGTAATATCAGTCCCGATTTAGGAGTCGCCGTATGAATCGTAAGAAAAGCGTCTGGGGCAAGCGGGCGTTCATCGCCGGTTTCGTCATCCTCACGAGCCTCTGCTGGTGCCCCTGGGCCTACGGGCACATCACCGGAAGAACCCTGGCGATTCCGACCTGGGCGATCGGGGCCTACATTTGTGCGGCCGCCCTGTTCGTGCTGGAATGGGCCTTCCTGTTCGTAAGCGGAATGGCGATCAACGACGAAGATCTGCCCGGGATTATCAGCGATCTGGAAGCCGTAGGCAAAGACGACGCGGAGGGCGAGTAATGTTCAACGTTGAAATCCTCATTATCGTCGGAATATGTCTCGGCTCTGTCGCCATCAGTTATGCGGCGTATCGTCATGGGAAATCCAAGAGCGCCGACGACTACTTTGTCGCCGGCTCATCCCTGGGCTATTTCGTGCTGATCTTCAGTCTGCTGGCGTCTTTCCTCAGCGCGTTTGCGATGTTCGGAATATCGGGAATGGGCTATCGCATGGGATTCGGGGCGCTGTTTGTTCTCACGGTGAATCTGATCCCGCTGGGTTTCCTGTGGTACTTCATGCACCGCAAGACGTTCCTCGTCGGCCGCTCCCAGAAGTGGATGTCGATGGGCGCCCCGTTCGGCCAGCGCTACGGCAAGGCGATGCGAACGATCATTCCGGTAGTCGTGCTGCTGGCGTCGATCCCGTATCTCGTGGCCCAGATGCGCGGTATCGGGATGATGATCAAGACGATGAGCGACGGGCAAATCCCATACGAGGCGGGTCTGTTCTTCGCCCCTGCGCTGGTGGCCCTCTACCTGATCCTCGGCGGAATGAAAGGCGCCGCGTGGGTTAACACCGTCCAGGGCGTGTTCTTCACGGTAATGGTGTGCGTCCTGTTCTTTGCGGTCATGAACGTAAACGGCGGATTCACGTCTACGATGAACAAGGTCGCCAAAGACCTCCCCGAAATGTTCGAACTCGGCGCCAAGGGCGGAAAGCTGTGGAGCTATCCGATGATATTCGGATTCGCAGCGGCGATGTGCCTGGGGTCAGTCTGTTTCCCGCAACCCTACATGCACGCATACTCGAGCAAATCGGCCAAGGGTTTCAAAGTCATGATCTTCGTATTCGGCGGTATCTGCGTGCTTGTCATTTCAATGACCACAATGATAGGAATCGCCGGAACTCTACTGCATCCCGGCCTGGACAAAGAGGCTTCCGATGCGATATACGGTTTGGCGGCCAAGACCACGCTGCCGAGATGGGGAGCCGGACTCGCCGTGGCCGGAGCGTTCACCGCCGCGATGACCACAGTTATCGGCGTGGTGTTCGGAAACGCCGCCAATATCGCCAACGACTTGTACAAACAGCTCAAACCCCAGGCCACATCGAAACAACTAGTGACCCTGGGCCGAGTATGCATAGGCGGGATCATCGCCGTATGCATCGCACTGGCCTGGAACCCGGATATCCCGATCGCCGAACTGGCGATCATAGCGTTTGGAATAATGGCCGTAACCATATTCCCGCTCTGGGGCGCGTATTACTGGAAACGAGCCACACGCTACGGAGCCGTTGCGGGAACACTTGTAGGCGTCGGGATGAATCTCGGGTTCCTCATATGGGGCGTAATAGACGGCGCGGGAGCCAAAGTCATGCTCCTGATACCGCGAGCCTCCCTGCTGAACCTCAACGGATTCTTAGTCTCGTTCATCGTCGCCGGCGTAGTGTTCTTCGGCGTTTCGCTGATAACGCCGCTGGGCGAAACCGAGAAGAAGAGCCTCAAACTGTTCTTCCACCCGTCGCTGGACTGATCCCGGCGCGGGACAACTGAATATGGAGACGGACACATGAACGCGAAAAATCAAATCAATCGCCGTCAGTTCCTCTCAAACGCCGCAGCGGCGGCCGCTACCGTGACCATCGTGGCGCCGCATGTGCTCGGCGGAGCAAAAACGCCGCCCAGCGATAAGCTGAACATCGCAGGGATCGGTGTCGGCGGCAAGGGCTGGGGCGATGTCCGCAGCGTGCCCAGCGAAAATATCGTAGCACTGTGCGATGTCGATTCGCGCCAAGCCGCCAGATCGACCAAGCAGTTCCCAAAGGCGAAAGTCTGGGTCGATTACCGCAAGATGCTCGAGAAGCAGAAAGACATCGACGCGGTGATGATCGCAACCCCGGACCACACCCACGCGGTGATAACAATGGCCGCGATAAAACTCGGCAAGCACGTGTTCTGCCAGAAACCGCTGACCCACTCGGTCCACGAAGCACGCATGATCGGCGACGCGGCGCGCAAAGCGAAAGTCGCCACGCAGATGGGCAACCAGGGCCAGGCCTCGGAAGGCGGGAGAATACTGGCAGAGACCATCTGGGACGGAGCAATTGGAAACGTGCGTGAGATCCACGCGTGGTCCAATCGCAACAGGCGAATCTCACAGCGCGGCGTGGCGCGCCCCAAAGCCACGCCGGCGGTCCCGAAGGAACTGAACTGGGACCTGTGGCTCGGACCGGCCCGCGATCGGCCCTACCATCCGTGCTACCTCCCGTTCTCCTGGCGCGGCTGGTGGGATTTTGGGACCGGCGTGCTCGGCGACATCGGCTGCCATCAGCTCTCGGCGATCTTCAAGACGCTCAAGCTCGGGCATCCTGCGTCGATCGAGGCGTGCTCGTCCAACGACCAGCATCCGCCGGAGATCGCGGATGAAACCGCTCCGGTCTCTTCGATCATTCGCTACAAATTCCCCGCAGACGGCAAGAGGTCCGCGGTCAAGCTGAACTGGTACGACGGCGGAATGATGCCGCCTCGTCCGGAGGAGTTCGACCCCAACCGCCGTATGACCGGCGGAGACGGGAACCTGTACGTAGGCGACAAGGGCTGCATCTTCGGATACACGCTGATACCCGAGAAACGCAGGCGCGAATACGGCCGGCCGCCGAAGAAACTGCCCCGCTCGCCGGGACACGTAAAGGAATGGTTGATCGCCTGCAAAGGCGGCGATCCCGCCGGCTCGGACTTCGCCAACCACGCAGCGCACCTGACCGAAGTAGTAATGCTCGGCAACATAGCCTTGCGAGCCAAGCGAAAACTCATCTGGGACCCGAAGAAGATGAGCTTCACCAACTGCGCCGAAGCCGATAAGTTCATCAATCCCCCCTACCGCAAAGGCTGGACGCTTTAGGGTTACGGCAGCGGCGAATAGCCAATATCCAACAAGGAATTCCCGATAACCAAGTGAACGGCCGACGGCGACGGCATAAGGACAAACAAAGTGGCCGGGACTCGTTTGAATAAACGGGGCCTGGCCACTTTTTCTATTCCAGTCCAGCCGAATCTACGCCCGCCAGGTTCGGCGGCGTGTCGGTAGTTTTTTCTTGTCTTTGAATATGTCGACTACGAGGTTCACGTCTTCGACGACCTGGAAGTCGTACATGCCCACGCAGATGAAATCGGCGCCGTTGTCGAAGGCGAATTTGAATCCTTCTTTGGGTCGAATCGCGCCGGCGGCCAGCGTTTTGAACGCTATCCACGGCTCGGGCAGTTTCTCCATGTACTCTATGGTCTCTTTGGGCTTCTCGCACCAGATGTTATCGTGCTGCTTTTCGGGTTTGGCTGACCAGTAGTTGATGCTGTGCAGCGTCTTCATCCAGTAGTCCGGTTTGATGCCCTTGTCAACGCAACCCTTGATCGTCGCGAGCTTGTGGCCGCCAATCCCCGCGGGCATGCCGGCCTTGCGTATAAGGTCGATAGCCTGCGCGATCCGATCGAACTGACCGCTGCGGACCATGTTGTCGGCGATTCCGCCCTGGATGTAGCACGAAGTGGCGCCTGCGTCGATCGACTTCTTGATCGTCGTCATCAGTTCGCCGGCGCCGCAGTCGGAGATAAACTGCATCTCCTCGCCGCCGCCGTTCTTGGCGTAGTCCTTCATTATCTTGAACATGACGGGGTTGATGATAATCGTGTTTACCCCGCAGGCCTCGCCGAGGCGGAAGGTCTCGAATATCTTGGTCCGCGTATGGTAGGCCTTGACCAGCTTGGAGACATAGATCAGATCGCGAGCGTGGGCCCATCCGCCGATCAGGTTGCCGCCCATTATTATGCGACTGAACATCGCGTTGCCGATCTTGGCCATGGGAGACTTGCCCTTGCGCTGCTTGAGAGTGGTCCAGTTGAACTTCTTGGACGCAGAGCTCACGGCGTCGACTTTCTTCTTCTTGTCGCCCGACAGCTTGGCCTTGAGTTGATTCTCTTCGGCGCTGCCGGAAACAGCGAGCCCGGCAATTCCCGCCCCGGCCGCCACTGTGCCTAGAAACTTCCGCCTCGAGGGCATATTGTTGGATTTCTGCGATCCGGACTCGTTGCTGGACGATGCGTCTTGGGTCATATGGTGCTCCTTGCTGTAGTCACGCAATCATCGTAGCAGACCGATACCGCCGATTCCAACAGGAGTTTTCAAATTCGCCGGCTCAGCATTGGCCTCAGGACGCTTTTCGACGCTTCCTGATCATCGCCGCGGCGCACAGGCCCAGCAGGCACATGCTCGTCGGTTCCGGCACAGTCGCCCCGGGCGCGGCCAGCGGGCTGGAGGCCCCGCCGTTGTAGTTTTCGCGCAGTACTGCGAAATCGGCGAGATCCACGTCGTAGTCGCCGTCGAAGTCGGCCGGGAGACCGAGGCCCTGCTCGCCAAAGCTCGCTACGAAAAGCGCGTAGTCAACGTCGTCAACAACGCCGTCGAAGTTGATGTCGCCGTCGGTGTTGTGCACCGTCACGGAGTTGATCCACTCGTAGTACCAGATCTCCTGACCCTGCGCATCGAGTTGGTCCCCATTGGCGTCCAGCGGCACTATCCTCGGCCATTCGCCAGCGTACCTGCTGTCGTTAGGATTGTTCGGATCGCCGGTGTCGATCAGGAAATTACTGTATTGAACGCCGTCGGCAAGCGCGTCTATGACGAACATTCCGCCGTCGATCACATACCCGAAGACCGTGAAACCGCCGTTCTGGTTGTCCAGATTAGCGGCATTAGTATTAGACAGATTGAAGAAGAACCCGCTGGTTGCAGAGTCCGGGCCGCCGCCGTGTTCGGGAGCTACCTTGGCCATGGCGATCGTGCCGCGAACATTGGAGCGCCCATACTCGTTTACGATCTGCCCGTGATTGGGTATGGCGTTTGCGCCGTGACTGCCGCCCTGTAATATAAAACCTCGCACCAGCCGATGAAAGACGGTGTCGTCAAACGATTGCCCGTTAACGTAAAGCAGAAAATTCTCAGTCGTAACCGGCGTATCGGTATCCAGAAGGCGAACGTACGCGTCACCCAGGATGGTGTCGAATTTGACAACGGTGTTAGCCGCATCCGCTGACGGGCTGGCGATCGCAATCGCGATCATCGCCAGCAGTAAACAGCCTACTCTAAAGCGTTTGTAATCTGAATTCATAGCCGCCTTCTCCTCCGCCGAGCAAACAAGAACGAAAAACGCAGTCCAGACGCTGCTTCCTGCAGGTCTACGCCGGACTCGTGCATACGGTATGCAAATCGACTGACGCCTCCGTGTGTCGGCCGCTACTCCACTCAAACGCGAACATTCGAGTATTCCAATTATACCAGCAACCCTTATTCTGACAAGAGGAAAAATCACGTCGAAGCGACAGGACGCAGCTAATGATCCTTGCACGCGGCGGCGGCGAGGCTATAGAATCCCGGTTCGCTTTCCGTAAAACCAGAGTCACCCTACGCCGACGACGACGCGGGTGCTCACCGAAAGGAACCGGCACATGAAACGCACTATCAACGTCGCAATCGTCCTGGTCGCATGCATTATGGTCCTGACCCCGATCGCTCGGGCCGACGTAACGGTCCCGACGATCTTCGGCGACAATATGGTCCTGCAGCGAGACGTTGCAATTCCTGTATGGGGCCAGGCCGCCGCCGACGAAAAAGTAACCGTGAGCATCTGCGGCGCCACTGCCTCGGCCACAGCCGACAAGGACGGAGCCTGGTCGGTGAAACTGCCCGCGCTTAAATGCACGCCGGACCAGACCGGCGTGACGATGACGATCAAAGCAAAAAACACGATCACGCTGAAGAATATCCTCATCGGCGAAGTATGGGTCGGTTCGGGCCAGTCGAATATGGAGTGGCATCTCAGCGACAGCAGCGGCGGGAAAGAAG
>CAYMSH010000043.1:0-4040 GCA_964392945.1 uncultured Planctomycetaceae bacterium
GTCTTTTTCCCAGTTCGGCCCCATCGTGGTGTAGGCTTCGGCCTGTACGTATTTCTTACCGTATATGTGCGCGGCGGCCGCGGCCTGTTTGACTGTATCGCAGCGTTTAAACTGGTTTCTGTACCAGATGGAACCCGTGGGTTCCGTGCGACGGGACCAGAACTCGCCCATGGGAATATCGCTCTTGCCCAGGCACTGAAGCGCGTCGATCCAGTGGGTGAAGAACGGCCCGCCCGATTCGGGGTGAATGCCGATTCGGTGTTTGCGCGACAGCTGGCTCAATCGTCCATAGTAGTTTTCGGCGATGCAGTCGGCGACGGTTCTGCGATGGTCCCGGGCGAACCTGTCTGACACTTCTTTGCTGTCCACGATCTTCCCGGCCAGCACCGGCATGTACCCCAGCGGATCGTACCCGCGCCGGCGTTTGAACTCTACGCGGAAGTTGGCGGTCCAGTTCGGAACACCGAGTTCCCAACTGTCGATATGCGTGTACTTCAGGGTCTTGCCAGCCAGTTGTCCGATATCGGCCAGGCATTTTTCCGCCGTCGCGGCAAAGTGCATGTCCATCGCCTGTCGGCTTAGCGGATCGATCTCCAGTCCGCCGCCGCCCGGACTGGTGCAATGAACAACACCCCGCCCGACGAGGGTGTATCCGATCCGCACGATCCGCCAAGCGCCCGCCGGCGCATCCCACGCCAACTTGCCCGAGGCGTTTGTTTTGGAAGTCAGATCCACAACGTCTCGACTCTTGCAGTGCGTTGCCTGCGATATGGGTTTCTGCCCCTTCTTCAGGAGTTCGATCTCGCCGATCTGCACGTTCCAGGATTCCTTGCCCCTGAACGGATATGAGGAAGTCATCACCAGGCGGAAATACTTTGCCTTCGTTTCTTCGAATGTCACGGTCTTGACTTTGCGCTCGGCGACAACGAATTTGCAGATCGTTCGAAAAGTCTTCCCGTCGTCAGAGCACTGGAACTGGCAATCTTTCGGGCCGCAATCCGAATACGGGGTCACAACCAGTGAGGCGGCTCCAAACGGGGCGGGGAACTCCCATTTCAGGAATTCCGGCGACTTGGGGCTCGGGCCCTGTCCGGGTTTGTCACTGTTTGATATCCAGCGAGTTTTGGTATCGCGATCCGTCGCCAGTGACGGCGGATACTTCGGATAAGACGAACTGGCGGTGAGTTTCGATACTGCGTGCGCCTCGCCGGCCGGGACCTTGAACGCCACAACAGCATCGTCACGATAGTAGTTCTTCTTGAGCCCGCGCGGCGTGGGAAGTTGGATTTCGACTTTCTTACCGCCCTGGACAACTGTTTCCGACCAGGCGACCCTTTTGGCGGCCTGGTCGGGCTTGACCCACGGTCCGCCGGCGTTCCAGCCGCTGCAGAGATTGAGGCTTAGTTCCAGCCCCAGACGATCGGCCTCCTTCACGGCGAACTTGAAATGATCGCGCCATTTTGGGCTCATGAACGCAGGACCGTCGGGCGCGAGCCGCCCGCCTATCCCGGCGTCGAACACCAGCGCACCGGCGATTCCCTGCTGTTTCATCGCCTCCAGATCAGCGGTGATTCCGGCCTTGCTGACATTGCTGTCAAGCCACCACCAGTAAGCCCACGGTTTGGCCGAATTTGGAGGATCTGCAAAACCGCCGACCAGGTCCGGCTCGGCGCCGCCAGCCACAGACGTCATCGAGATCAGCACGCCAAACATCACTGCCAGTATCTTCCGCATCCTGTTTTCTCCTTCTCGGCTAACGCCTGGGCGCCGTTCGTTCGATAGCGCCAATGTCGGGTCTGCCGGTAGTCACATCGTTCTTGAGAATATCTTTAGCACCGTTGTCCTTGATCGCCATACCTTTGTCAATGCATGGCGAACCGGGTTGGAGATCGTATCCGCCGAGTGCGGCCATCGTTTTCAGGTCGATTCGACCGGGCGTCTTTCCCGGCCGGACAAACCTGGGATCGGCGACGATCGCTTTGGCGTCCGATTTGTGGGGCGCGATGTTGTGATAAACGTTGTTTCGGAACTTCAGGTTGATCCCCTTGGAGTTCTTGCCCCACCTGCCCCGCCCTTCGAAGTAGAAGACATTATTCTCAAACAGCGTATTCAGCGGGGTTCTGTCGCGAGCGAACAGTTCGACACTCAGACCTTTTCGCACGTAATGCGTGTTGTTGTAGATGTGAACGCCTCTGACTTCGCGAGCCCGCTCAAACCCGTAAAAGTATATCCCCATTTTATCGTTCTGGCTGACGTTGTAGCGGATTATCACGTTGCGGTTTTTCTTCTTCATTATCCCGCAGAACCAGTGATTATCGTGCGAGTAGTTGTACTGGATGTACGTGTTGACGCACTGGTAGTCGGCGTCGAATCCGCCTCGATCGTGCCCGCCGACGCCTACGTTTCCGTACGCCTCGTTGTACTGGATCTTGATCCCGTCGGTATTGAAGCAGAATATGCTGTGCCCGGTGTCGTAGCGGCTGGAGTTAGCAAGCACGTTGCGTTCGTAGATCGCGTCTTTGCTGACGCGCGCGATTACATTGTTCCGGCCGGTGTGATCGATGTAATTATCGGCGACGTACACCTTGGTCCAGAGATTGCGATTCACCGTATCGTTTTTGCGGAACTCGACGCGCCCGCAGTCGGAAGTGTTGCCGATGCCGACACCCCCTACTCGAACAACCCGGTTTTTCGTAATCCGGAGATCGTGGAATATCGAGGCTTTCAACTTCTTGATATGCACGTGAATACCGCCCCGCTTCTTGCCGGCGACTTTGCCGTTGACGCCGTGCACGTAGCAATCGTTTATGTAGACGTGCCTGTAGACGCCCTCCTTGCCATCGGCCAACACGTAAATCCCGAACAGGGTGCCCTGATCTTTGTCGCTTCCGTCACTGTTCGTGATCTCCAGTCCGTTGACTTCCCAGTAAGACGGGTCCCGCAGCAGCAGCCCGGCAGCGTGCTTACCGCCGGCGTCGATCCGCGGGCGGGCGCCTTTGCCATACGCGCCGATCCGAATTGGCGCCATATCCCGGCCGCTGCCGGAAGGCGAAAACATACCAGCCAAACGCACGCCACGCTTAAACAGGATCACGTCACCAGGGGCGAACTTCGCCGACGCCAGTGCGTCGAACCGCTTCTGCGAATCAACGCGGTATTCTTCGGCCGGGCAAGGGCTGCTCACTATCGCCGCCAACGCAACAGCAACCGCACAATTGAGCCTGAATTGATTCGCAACTCGATTCTCTGACAACATCACTTACTCCCGGGTTTTCGACTCCACAGCCAGGTTCCGCAGCACAACAGGCCTATCGGTATGATGAGAAGCCCTCCGATCGAGGCCATCGCCCAGGCGATCACTACGCCGATCGCAATGAGCATGACCAGCGCCGCGGCCACTATCGCCGCATCGCGCCGCGGCGAGTGTGCGGTGTGCCTGCTTGCTCTTCGCTGATCGACGGCGATGGAAATAATCTCGCGAATATCCTCGGGCGGGAAACCCGCTTTCTTCAAATTCGCGCGTATTCTCGACAGGCGCACCTTCTGGCCGATGTCTTCGATCACAGTGGCGATTGCGTGCTCTTTGTCAATCATGTTGCCTTACCGATCAAACAGCTCCCTGTCGGAGACCGCGCCGCAGTACAGACATATCATATGCCTGCTGGAGAGCGTTCGGCCGCATCCGGGGCAGGGCTGGCTCCGCCGCTTGGCGACTTTGCCGTCGAGCAGTCCGTCGCCCAGATCGATATCCTGAACCATCTGGAGAAGGTCCTCGTCTTCGTATCCATGCTTCTTCTTGAGGATATTCCACAACGCCTCTGTGATCAGAAAGAGCTTTTCAATGTCGCGATCAGCGGCCGCCGTTCGAATACGCTCGTCGCCCTCGGCATAGGCCTCAGGGTTCGTCGCTCTGCGCAACTTCTCCTTGTCTTCCCTGTACCAGGCCGGCGTAGTTCTGAAAATATTATCTCTCACTATCACTTCTCCTCGGATCCGGCGCGGCAGTTGCACTGCTCGCGTCGCCGGCGGTTGCGGGCGAA
>CAYMSH010000043.1:4050-23839 GCA_964392945.1 uncultured Planctomycetaceae bacterium
CGGTGTGCATCATTTGCTTGCCCGTCCAATATCCAGACTCCAGGCTCAAGTCTCATGTCATGTTCGCCCTGTTCATACAACGACGAGTCATCAACCGCGATCAGCAAACTCATATGCTGCATACGGATGCAGAATCTCAGACACAGGCATTTCGTATCGGCATCATAGGTTACCCACCGCGGGTGAAGAATTGAAATGCATTTCGGCAGTTTGTCCCGATCAATTGATATATGCGATGAACCCTTCTCTTGGGTTTCGGCGTCCAGGTCAATAGATTTGCGATACGATTCAGTCCAGGCGCGGATCGCGGCGATGTCGGCGTCTTTCCTGATTCGGGGCACAACGCCAGCCATCATTCTGGGCCTGGCCGACCCGAACGCCAGCAATATCACCACAAGTGCGCCCGCGCACAAAATCGCATACAACCCGCAGCGGACGCCGAGCGATATTAACTCCGGCGTCGCAGGCTTCCACTTCCTGGTGCGCATCCGGAAGAACCATATCCATATGAAGATGGCGATCGGAGGAACCAGATAAAGCAGTAGGTCCTCCATAAAGCCCAGAAAGGCCATTACGAGAATCGGCAGCCACAGCAGACCTGTAATCAGCAGCGGCGGAACGACAGAAAGAACTGCGTACAGGATATCTACAAACACCGTCCGCCTGGTCGGCCTCTTGACCCTTAGACGCTGATATGTATTCCTGTCAGTCACGAATCACCCTTCCGGCCTGTTGCGTGGCGTCGGATCAGGGAGCGTATTCTACAAAATGGCAGTAGATAATCCCCGTGCTCTCCTCGAAGGCCAAAGAACTCATAAAACCGCCTTCGTCCACGTCTCCAGTCGTGTTGGTATAGTAGATCAGGTTCTTGCCTATCAGATCCCACGGCGGCCAGGCCTTCATGTTGTCGGGCAATTCGAACGACGGCGCATCAGCCGTGCGGGTAAGCTTGTCGTCAAGCGTTTTCATGTAAGCGGATGAAACCTGCAACTTCAAATATATGTCGCTTAACCAGGCGCTGTTGTTCTTCCCGGCTATGAACTTCGCATCAGCGGGCAGCTTGAGTTCCGTGCCCCACTCGAACCAGTCCCGCATATTCTCATCGGACCCTTCAGTCATGTCAGAAACATCGAAGCATCCGGCGGCGATCGCCAGGAATGAGCCTGTCACAAAAAGTATGATCCGTATTCCAGTCATGGTCTTGCGATTCGGAGCCTCGTCCCACGATTATGGTTTTACTGCTTCATAACCGTCGTGAAGCATTTTTGCCAGCGAGGCTACAAGCTTCTTGTTTTCGGGTCTTTCTGCGATGTTGACATTCTCGGCCGGGTCGGTTTCAAGATCGTAGAGCATTCTTTCGCCATTCTTGAATTCGGCATAGTTGTGGCGATCGGTTATCAGGCTTACCGCCGGTCCGAATTTGGAGAATGCGGCTTTCTTCCAGGGCCTGCTCGGGTCCGTCATCAACGGTGCGAAGCTTGTGCCCTGCAGGCCCTTGTTTGTCGCCTTGACGCCGGCGAGTTCGCACAGGCTGGGGTAGATGTCAACGAACTCGACGAGGCGTTCGCTTTTCTGCGCGCCCTTGAATCCGGGGGCGGAAACTATCATCGGCGAATTCGTCGCCAGGTGCATCACGTTGTGCTTGCCCCAGAAGTTGTGCTCGCCGAGATGCCAGCCGTGATCACCCCAGAGGATTACGATCGTGTTTTCGCGGAGCCCGAGATCGTCCAGCGTGTCGAGCACCCTGCCGACCTGGGCGTCTATGTAGCTGACGCAGGCGTAGTATCCGTGCCGGCCGGCCGCGTGCCAGGCGTCGGAGTTGTATTTCATATTTCGATTGTGGTAGCTGTGTATTTCGCCGGAGCCCTTCAGCATTCTCGGGGCGTTTGTCGGGCGGTCTCGATTGGTCGCCAAGGCGATCTTGTCGCGATCGTACATGTCCCAGTATTTCTTCGGGGCGTAGAACGGCAGGTGCGGTTTGTAGAACCCGCACGCCATGAAGAAAGGCTTTCCGGATTTTTTCATCCGCTTCAGGTCGCTGATGGTTTTGTCGGCGGTCATCCCGTCGCCATAAGCGTTATCCGGCACGTCGGGGGCTTCAAACCATGGCCCGCGTTTCTTCTTGCCGCCGATCATTTTCTTTGACTCCGGGGCCAGGGGAACCGCCCCGCCGACTTTCGCTCGCCAGGCGCGCTGGGACCAACTGCGATCTTCAGTGTCGTTGCGATGGTGGAATATCTTGCCGTTGGAGATGCAGTGGTATCCGCTCTTGCGAAACTCCTCGCCGAGCGTCATCGCCCCGGGTGCGTCTTTCTGGGCGTGCGTGTAGTAGGTCAGGAACCGTTTCGGCGTCGGGCGCAGACCGGTCATCAAGCTCGCACGCGAGGCTCCGCAGACGGCGACCTGGCAGTAGGCGCGATTGAACACCGTGCCGGAGGCGGCCAGTTTGTCGATATTCGGCGACTTGATGTGCTTGTTGCCGTAACAGCCCAGTTCAGGGCGCAGATCGTCAACGGCGATAAACAGCACGTTGAGCTTCTTGCCAGGTTTCGCAGCACGGGCCAACCCCGGCGCCAAAGCCCCCGCCGCCAGAAGTCCGCTAACTTTCAAAAAATCGCGTCGTGCGTATCGTTTCATTTGTTCTCCGATGCGGCAAGGAGTTCGGAAACCGTTACGAGTCGGTAGCCTTTGGCCTGCAGCCGCTTGATGATTTCGCCCATGGCCAGAACCGTTTTGCCCTGCCACGAGTGCATGATGACTATATCGCCGGGGCGGGTATTAGCCGTCGCTTTCTCGATAATTTCCTCGGTTGTGATCGTGCCCTTCCAGTCGTCAGTATACCGGCTGGCGTTAATCGCGGGCATCTGCAGCTCGCCGAGAACCTTCCACACGTGCTCGTTGTGCGCGAGAAACGGAGCTCGAAAGACTACCGGAGCCTTACCCGTCGCTTCCTTGACTATCGCCTGGGTCGATTCGATCTCCCGCCGCACCTTCTCAGCGTCGGATTTGCCGAGGTTCGGATGATTCATGGTGTGATTGCCCAGTTCGTGTCCCTCGCTCAACATCCTAGCCGCCAGCTTGGGATGCCTCTTGACGCTCGAACCGGAGACAAAGAAAGTCGCCCTGGCGTTATGCTTCCTGAACATCTCCAGGAGCTTCGGCGTGTTCGTCGCGTGCGGCCCGTCATCAAATGTCAGCGCCACCCAGGGCTTGGGGGTCTTAACCCTGGTGACGGGCTTGTCGGACGCCTTCTTATCATCCCATCCGGCCAAGGTCATCTTCCAGCCCTTCAGAGTCTTGGCCGGGACCGCGATCCGCACTTTCTTTGCGCGATGGCAGCCCATGGTCCAGCATTCCATGAAATAGTCGTCGATGTAGAGTTCCAGCATGCCGCGCCGCATCAGAATACGCATCGAAACAGTCTTTCCGAACTTCAGCTTCCGGTCGGCGCCGTGCTTTCTTTTCCAACCGGCTCCGCCGGCCTCGACAGTTCCCATATGGACTGAACCGTCGCGCCTCAGCTTGATCAGGTATCTCTGATCATCGGCCCTGATCAGCACCTCGGAAGTCTCATCGTCCTTGCCCGCCGGCAGCGGCACGTCGGCCTCGATAATCACCCCCCGGCCGAAATCCAGCATGCCGGTGGAGACCGTCGTATCCGACGCCTTGCCCGAAGCGATTTGAACGGGGTCACCCTTCAGCGCATCGTTGCCCTTCCAGTACTTCAGCCGCAAAACGCCTTGCTTGTCGATCTCGGCGAGTTTCAGCGGCGCGGCGTACGTATCGACTTTGATGAACCGTTTGGAGTTGGTTTCGCCGGTCATCGAATGATGATTCACCAGCAGCGCGCCCGGGATCGGGAAGAATCGCGAGAAATACGTGTGCCCCGGCGCCAGCAGCAGCGGATTTGTTTTGCATCGCTTGTACGGGCCGGTGATCTTGTCGGCGGAGTACGACCACATGCCTCTGGCGCCGAACATCGCGTAGACCCTGCCGCCGATAGGATAAAACGCGCCGGATTCGCGGACTCCAGGCTCCACAATCGGCGGCGGGAGAGCCTTCCACTTCAAACCGTCTTCGGAGTAACCAAGGCCCACGGTCCCGCGCAGCCTGGCCCCGGTTGCTGTCCAGGTCCCCCAGTATCCGCCCTCTTTACGCGGGATAGTGTAAATGCAGTCCCAGCGCCCATACTGCTTATAGTTGGCGGTGTCGACCTTGAACATCTTCTCGTCGCCGAACTTGGTCCAGCCGATCAGATCCTTCGACCAGGCGAACAGGATATTCTGCGTCCGCTTGCCGGCCGCGTCGATTCGATGCTCGGAATAGTTGCAGATGAACTTGACGCTCTTGTCGAAATCAGCCGACTTCCAGACCGATCCCGTGCCAAGATAGTGCGGATTCTTGTCTGACGTGCGAATCGCCCAACCGTGATCCTTCCAGTGCACGCCGTCTTTCGAACTGGCGACGCAGAACCCCTCGCCGGTCTTCTCGGTCACTAGATAGTAAAGGTAGTACGTCCCGTCATGGAAGTAGCACCACGTATCCCACTGTGCGGTGACGGTGTCGGACTTGAAGACCATCGCGCCGGCGTTATCAACAAAACCGATCGCCGCCAGATTGATCGCAATCAGGAGAACAAACATCCTTGGCGACATAAGCGCATCCTTCCTTTACGTAGGTCAAGATTCGACTACCGCGACAAATCCCATTTGCCGCCAGTGATTATATCGGCGGACCGGTCGGCGGGCCACCTGTTTCACCGCAACCCCGGCTGCGGCGGATACATCTGGACTCTATGGGCGGTTTCTGCTATCACAGCTTCCCGGCAACGGAAAGCATCATTACGAGCAAAGGAGATATCTCATGGCGACAATAGTTCGTGAACCGAGAAGCGGCGGGCACTACATTCTTCTCGGGGCCGGCTTCGGCGCGTATAAGTCCACCCATCCGAGCATGTTCTTCGGCAGTCTGGCTCCGTCGGAAGACAGCGGCGAAGTTTCCGTCGTGGCCGTATGCGATCACGAGGGCAGGATCGGATGGCTGAATTCACACGAACTTCAAGTGGTGTCCATAGACGGCAAGGCGCCGGGCGAATACTACGCTTGACAGTCCGCCTCAGGCCGGTCCGAAAGGCGCATCGCTCAGGCCAGTTTCATCTTGAACAGGTTGGCGAACAGGCGGAACTTCCGCGCATAATCGCCGCAGAACAGGATGTTGTGATGTCCCTTGACGTCGCAGGCGTCGGCTCCGTCAGCCAGTTTGATTTCCACGTTTGTCGTACACCCGCCGGCCGGGGGCATGTTGTGGGACTTGTAGACTCGTCCGGAGTAAATGTCCAGGCTCGCCGGCTTGCCGCTGTAATAATGGAGCATAGTCACCGGCTCGTCAGGGGTCCAGAAAGTCTGCACCGCACAGCTTCCCTCGTTTGAGTGGAAGAATTTCCGCAGTATGTGTTTCGAATGAGGTCCGTCCGGGCCGTGCAGCTTCGGCGTGCAGGTGCAGTGCGATCCGTAGTAGTTGTTCCGCTCGGTCTCGAACGCGGGATTGTGCTGGAAGCCGCCGCGTGCGGTAAGGGCCTCGCCGAGCATCAGGGTGTATGCGGCGCTCAAATCGTTTTCGCACGCCGCGGGGAAGAGCTGACCGTTCAGCGTGGCGAAACTCATGCACGGCTTGAGCATTCCGGCTTTGAGACATCTCATCGTAACGCCGTGAGCGTCGTGCTCGGAGATCATCTTCATAAGTGTTATGTGCGCCCGGGCCGCATTCTCCAACGCCTCTTTTGTTACGCGTACTTCGCCGGCCGGTTTAGTGAAGCTGCCGATCAGTTTCCTGGCCTGAGCATCGATCTTGATCTTCTTGAACTCCGTGGCGTACGCATCAAACGGGACAGTCTTGACCTTGACGCCGAGGAACGGCTCGGTCTTCTCGGAAATACCCTTTGCCGGAGTAATGCTCAGGAGTCTGCTGCGACCAAGGAGCGTGCGAGTGTTGATCATCCGCATCCCGTATTCGATCGCTTCGAAGTTATCCATCGACTGGATGAAGTAGAGCCCGGGCCTGCGGTACTTGGCGATCGAACCGTGTTTTACGCCAAGACTGATATAGAAGATCGCCGGAACTCCCGCCGCTTCGGCGGCTTTCAGGAGTTGATCGACCTCGTTGAGACTGCGATTGTAGAACAGCACGACAAGCAGGCCGTCGGGCTTGTCTTTGGCGATCTCGGCCGACACGCGGGCCGCGTCGGCGCGATTGGCGATCGGCTTGTCGTCGGCATTGATCGTCATCCCGAGGCGTTTTTCGATTTTCTTGAATTCTCCGGCGTATTTCTTCTGGCGGCCTTCGGCATCGAACTCCGTGCCGGGCCAGCTCCACCAGCCGTTGGGATCGTCGGCGAACTTCTTCGACGGCGGATAAACAAACACCGCACGAACGTTAGCCGGTTTCCTGGAATCGACTAATCCTTCAGGAAACGCCAGCGGTTGCTCGACCGAAAGACGATCCTCGCCGCAGCCCATGAACATCAGCGGCGCCCCGGCCGCCGCGACGCCCGCGGTGTAAAGAAAACTCCTGCGCGAGACTCCATCGGCTCTATCGGATTCCTGTCGTTTCATGCGCCTAATCCTTATTTGCTGCCTTTTAGAATGAGTTTCACGTCAACCCAGTCGCCGTGATCGTCTTTGTTTCCGTCGCCGCCGTCAAGCAACACGAGGCGGAGCTTCTTTACGCCCTTGATGTCGAGGTCCATTAGCTGCTTGACGGACTTGCCGGTCTGGTTGGGGCTTTCGAATACGAGTTTGTCGTCAGCGTACGCGCGGAACATCACCGACCCGCCGTCGCCGACTTCATCGTCCATGCCGACGTGCCCGACGAGTTTGTCCCACGTTCCGTCAAGCTCGTAAACCAGTTCCGAACCTGAACCCACGCCGATGCCCTTCTTGTAGGCCTGCCCGTTGACTTTTATGGGCTTGCCGCCGATGGACTTGTCGTTGTTGTATTTGCCCTTGGCCGATGACGGTTTGATATCGCTGAGATAGACGATCTTGTCGGGAAGCGGTTTGGCTTTCAAGTCGCGGTAGACGTCGAACTCGGCGGCCGAAGCGAAGGTCTTGCCCACGAGGCTGCTGAGGATCTTGATTCTCACGTACTCGCCCCACACCACGGGGAACTTGATCTTCTGCAGTTCCTTGGTTCGTTTGAAGGCGCCCTTGAACACGGGCTTGCCGAAGTCGTCCTGGCGGCGGCTGACGTAGATTTCGTACTCCTTTATCATCCCGTTGCCCAGATCGTGGCGGCCCATGTATCCAAACCCGTTAACGGCGTACAGGCCGCGGAGATCGATATCGACAGTGTACGGATGATCCTTTGCGTGGCCGTTTTCCTTCTTGCTGTAGTTCGAGTGCCAGTGAGTCTCCGGCGTGCCGTCGAAGGCATTGGTTATCGAGCGGCCTTGCTGGGAGTTGGTCGTCACGACAAACTCGGTCTTGTCCAGCTCGGGAGTGATCTTCGGTACCGGATACGCCGGGGACGCCGGGATCTTCAGTTTCTCGTCGATGTCGAGATGCAGCTTGATCTCGCTTGCGGTCGATATGCGTGCGAGCCGCACGTGCACGATCCCGCGACGATCGTCCTTGTCGAAATACCATCCGCTGCGGATGTTCTTGAAGGCAGTCGGTTCGGTGAGCTCCAGCAGTTTCTTGTCGCCTGCGATTACCGAGCGAGGCTTGAGCTGGGAGTGGATCTGGAACTCGTAGACCCGGGTTTTGAGCTTACCGTCGAAGTTCCCCTTCGACGGGCCGACAGTAATATCGATATCGCCGGCTACGCCCTGGGGCGCGGAACACGAGATCAACTGTCTTGCCGATTCGCCCTGCTGGTATTTGCGCGTGATCCCGTCGTCTTCGTACAGTTCGAAGCTCGATTTACCGTAGGGGTAGATATCCAGCGTCAGCGGATCCTTGGGCTTCTGGTTGTTGTAGAGCATCTCGGGGTACATCGGGATTATCGCCCCGGCCCGGATGATAAGCGGCAGCTTGTCCAGCGTGATCGGGTATGCGTCGATCGTGGCGGGCCCTTCGATGCGGCGCCCGTCCCAGTAGTCGATCCACTGGCCCTTGGGAAGATAGATATCCTCTTTGCGCCAACCCTTGTTAACGTTCATGCTGGTGTAGACCGGGGCGACGAGAATCGACTCACCGAGCATGTACTGATGCTGGGTCGAGCGGTCCCAGGTTTTCTTGTCTTTGGGATACTCCCAGATCATCCCGCGCGTGATCGGGGCGCCGGTGTCGTAAGCTTCCTTGGCGTACTTGTACATGTACGGCGTGAATCGCATCTTCATCTTCAAGTAGCGACGGTTGATCGAGCGGTACGGTTCTTCGTAGGCCCACGGGCTCTTGTTCATCTTGCCGGCCCAACCGTTCATGCAGTACAGAACCGGCGTGAAGCATTTCCACTGCAGATCGCGGCAGTAAGTCTCCGGGCTGCCGCCGAATATGCCATCCACATCGGTAGTCGCATACGCCTGGCCCGAGAGCCCCGACCCGATCAGAGTCGGTATGTGGTAGCGAATCAAATTCCACGAACCGGCCTGATCGCCGGTCCAGCAGACCCCGTAACGCTGCGTGCCGGCCCAGCCCTGAACGGTCCAGACCATCCCGCGCGATTCGGAGTTCGTAACCAACGAGGTCCAGGCCTGCTTGTTGCAGTCCAGCGAATGCTGGTACGCCGGACCGGTCCAGGCCACGTCGAGCTTCTGTACGCGAGTGCCGGCGGTACCGACTTCCCACTTGGTCTTGACCAGTTCGCCCTGGGTCCAGAGCCCGGTGTAGAAGCCCAGGTCCTTCACAGCCTCGACCACGCGAGGCAGTTCCACGTACCCGCAGCCGTATCCGTCGTTTGGCAGAATCCACCCGCCGGGCATGTCATGCTTGCGATACTGCTCGGCCAGGCGGTTTATCACGTGCGGAGTGTGCTCGATGATCTTGCCGTCTTTGTCGAGCTTCAACTTCTTGGTCTTCTTGTCGCGGGTCATGTAGGCGTCGGCTTCGCCCAGTTCCAGAGCCCAGATGCATACGAAGTTAGGCCTGCCTGTGAACTGGGTGTACAGATCGACCATGCGATTGAACGACGCCCCAACGAAGTAGTACGCATCAAAACGCTGCTCGCTATGCTCCAGTGCGATCGATTCGTTGCTCGTGAAGTCATACGCCCCGATGGCGAACGTGTTCCGCAGCACTGCATAACCGGCGTTGGACATGTAGAACGGCGCGGGATTCGGATGCCCGCCTTCGTTCCAGTTGCCGTCGGCCCGGATAACGATCTTCCGGCCCTTGTGGGAAAAATACCCGTTCTGCTGGCCGCCGCCGTAATAGTATTCCTCAATACCGGTGCTGAGCGTCTGGATGGTTCGCTTGGCGCCGATCTGCAGCGGTTTGAGCTCTTTGCAGATCAGTTTTCTCTTCGCGTCGAGCAACTGGAACTGACAGGTCTTCTTGTCGACCCGCAGCAGGATCTTCTCGGTAGCGAATTCGACTGTCTCCTTGCCGTCGGTGACCTTGACGTCGCCGGCCCGGGAGATGTGATCGATAACGATCTGCGCCTTTTCGGGATTGTTCTTCGGATCGGCGAACTGGCCCTTGTCAGCCACCTGGATACGCACAACGTCGTCGCGACACATGGTGACTTTGAAGTGAAAGCCCTTGTCGGTGATCAGAGTGTACTCGCGTCTGCGAGCCCGCTGATTGACCTTAACAACCGCCCCGGGCGATTGGAAAGTCTCAGGGGGATCAGTTTTCGCAGTGGCCGGCTTGTCGGCGCCGAGCCCCGCCGAAGCGAACACCAGTAAAGACACTAACGACAGTCCGAGCGTATGTTTGATAGTTTTCATGCCCCTATTCATAGCCTTTTTGCCCCAATTTTGCATTACGATTCTGCGTAAAAAAGGAAAATCAGGCGTTCTTTGCGGGCGGTTCGACACGCTCTTGAGGCGGCCAGATGACCGTCACGTTTGGAACGAACGCCGGGAACGCGACAGTGCGCCACCAGTCATCCAACAGAGCGTCGCCGTAATGAGCCTCCATAGCGTACTCAAACTTGTCGTAACCGTGTGTTTGCTCGTCAACTTCAACCGGATCGCCCGGCCGCGTGAGTGAAAAGACCAGACAGATGATGTCATACGTGAAAATATCGGCCTTGTATGCGGTGATTTCGACGATATCGTCCCACTTGACATCTACAGGCGGCCTGCCGCCTATGCGTAGGGAGAAACCGTCCTCCAACACCAGGACAGCGCCGTGTCTGAGATCTTCAATCGGCGCATCAGGCAGAATTCTGGCCTCTATGTCGGCCTGGATTTCGTCCATATACTTCGTATAGGCCCGGTGTCGCGTAACGCCGCGCCACACGAGCCATATCACCAGCACCAGCACTCCCGGAATTACGATAAGTTCCCAGCCCATTGTTCGGCTCCAAACCGTATATTGCGCATCCCGCGGATTACATTGAACTAACCTGCTGACCGAAATTGACAATCATATACGAGTCGCCGACCTTCACATACTCGGCGTGACAAGCGTGTTGGCCGGTAACGATAATCTTGTTACCAAACACCCGCACCGAGTGCTTCTTCATCCAATCGAAGTAGAACGGAAGGGTCTTGAGGTTCTCGCGACACTTGTCCCGCCATTTGTCGGCTCCGTGCTTACGGGCCATGTCGGCTTTGCATTCCTTGCTCAGCAGGTTGTCTATTATGTAGTCGTACCGGCCGGCTTTGGCTTTGTTCCTTGCAAACGTCATCGTCTCGGCCAGCGTCATCCCCGAGATATCCGACTTGGGCGCCGAAGGCGTTTTTGGAGAATCGACAGCCTTGGCCTCAGCGGGCGTTATGGTCACTTTGGGCTGGGGCTCAGGCTTTGGCTCAGGCGTGCAAGACGCCTGCAAGAGAACAACAAAACCGACAAGCATTAGACATACGTTCTTCATAGTAGTTCGCTCCAAATCCCATTGGCCCAAGCGCTGATGTAAATCAAAAGGCGATTATGTCTCCCGCCCGCCCGTTCGTCAACCGCACGACGGAAACTCGCGACGGGGATGTTGGCAATTTGGCCCAGGAATTGACGTTTATTCAGGTACGGTCGTCGTTATGGTCGCTCGAAGCACGCGGTAATCACAAGCGTAATAAGGAAAACAGATGAGGTTCTCGGTCGGAATTCCGGTCCTGTTGGTCTTAGTGCACGTAGCCTTTGGCGACGCAAAGTCTGACTTCGACGAACTCTTCGGTCAGGAAGTCAGACGGGTTTCAGCGTCGCGAAGCTCCGCACAAGCGATAGCGCTGGCCAAACAGATGATCGCGGTCGCCGACACGCTGGAGGGAAACGAAGAGTTGAAAGTTCTCTTGTGGACCAAAGCCGCCGCCTACAGCGAAAGAACCGCCGCCGGGCGGGAGACCTCAGTGAAAGCCCTCGAAAAGCTGATCGACGCAACCGGTGACGCCTCGGGCGCCTGGTCAAAAAGACTCCTGACTCTACACGGCCGGCGCTACCTTACCACGCGAGGAAAGGACAAAGCAGCCGCCGGCAGGGAATACATCGAACAGATAATCGCGATCGCTGACAGGCAGCTCAAGAGCGGTCAGGCTACCGCGGCGCTATCGACTTACCGCAAGGCCGGCGCCGTGGCGACTTCGCTCCGCTCGCCTAGAAAAGCCGAGATTCTCAGGAAGATGAAGTCCGCATCAGCCGCGGCCAAGACCCGCAAGATGATCGACAACGCACAGGCGGCGTTGAAAAAGAACCCCGACGACATGAAGCTTCGCGAGTCGGTTGTGCGAATGTGTCTGCTGGAACTCGACGATCCGTCACAGGCCGCCAAGCTGCTGAACGAAGATTCAGACCAGCAACTCCGCACCTACATTCCGCTTGCGGCCGGCAAAACCGAAGAGATTGACGAGTCGGTATGCTTCGAGATCGGTCGATGGTACTGGTCAATGTTCCCAGAGGCCCAGACCCCCGCGGCCAAGACCACGATCCTGACTCGCACAAAGACATATCTCGATCATTTCGCCAAGCTTCACACCGCCAAAGACATATCGAGCCTGCACGCAAGAACTATCCTTGCAAAAGTCGACAAGGAGCTTGCTAAACTCAGCCCGATCGCAGCGAAGACCGTCAGCCCGGTTCCTGGCGCGGTCATGACGCTGACATTCGACAAGACAGCGATGTCCGTCAAATCCGGAGCCGCGTACTGCCGCGACGCCAGCGGCAAGAACAACCACGCCCGACTCATGATGGGCGCCAAATGGACTCCAAAGGGCCTGGCCGGAGGCGGCTGTCTGCTGGACGGAAACGACGACTACATAAACTGCGGCTCCGGCAAGACCCTCACGCTGAGCGGGAACATGACGATCTCGATCTGGATCAACCTGACCGATTGGGACACAGGCGGCGGACTCTGCACCAAAGGCGTAGGACAAGGCGGCGAATCGTACCTGCTGGACATGTCCGGAAGCGGAGTGCGTTTTGTGCGCCGCCCGGCAAACAAAGGCGCCTACAGCTCCGTCACCAGCAAGAAATCGGCCAAGAAGGGACAGTGGACGCACGTAGTGGCCGTCGCAGACGGCAAGGAACTGCGTCTCTACGTGAACCTGGCCGAATCGATCGGGAAGAACTTCTCCGGCCCGGCGTTGTCCAACACGCATATCGTCTCATTGGGCTCACGCCAGAGCAACAAAACCGCCTACGACGCCAACACGGCGGGAATAATCGACGAAGCGTCAATCTACCCCAGAGCCCTGACACCAGCCGAGATCAAGAAGCTCTTCGATCAACACAAGAAGGAAGCCAGGCTCGAGCAGCCCCAGCCGCGGAAGCAGAAGCCAACAAAAAGAACCGCCCATCGGCGCAACTAGCCACGGCGACTTATCACATGCCTTGACAGAACCCCTTAAACGCACTATCTTATAGGGGCTCGTGCTCAGTACCGTTTGGATTCGGACAGGAGGCTCTATGCTCACGTTGAATAAGTCGATACTGCTGCTGTTGGTCTGCGCCGCGTTGCTCGCGATGCTCGTTTCGCCGCCGGATGCAACCGCCGCTGACGATACGCTCAAGGTGTACCTGATGGCCGGCCAGTCGAACATGGAAGGCCAGGGCTACACCTGGGACAACTTCGCCACTGTGGACAATTGGAACGTCCCCTCACTGGACTACCTGTCGGGCAGTTCGCCGCAATCGACGGCGTATCTGGCGAGTTTGCCCGATTCGGTTTACGGCTTTAAGCAGTCGTTCGATCGGAACTGGATGGGCTCCCGCGACGACGCCTGGTCGGTTAATTATCTTTCAAGCAACGGCCAGGTCCTCCAGGTCAGAAACGTGCAGGACACCGCCATCGGCGACGACAGCCTGCCGGTCTATCCGACTGGTATCCAGCCGCTGTCGCCCGGGTTCGGCAAGAACGGATCGATCGGCGTGAGACACGAAGGCACGAACATGACCCCGTCCTATTTTGGCCTGGAGTTGGGCATGGGCCACAACCTCGGCGACGCGATGAAGTCGCCGCTGATGATGTTCAAGTCGAGCAGAGGCGGAACGACTCTGGCTATCGACTGGCGGCCGCCGTCGGCTGTTGCAGATCGCGGCGGATCGATCGGCGGCAACTACACTAACACGATGAACCGCTTCACGGGCTTCCTTGACCAACTGGACGCCGACCTGGCCGGCGGCGTGCTCGATGACAAATACGGCGGCGCCACGGGCTACGAAGTAGTCGGATTCGTCTGGATGCAGGGCTGGAACGAGCAATACGACCAGAGCGGCGGGCCGACATCCGCACAGATGATCGCCGAGTACGCCGAGAACATGGTCGATCTGGTCGAAGACATCCGCGCCGCCGACGCCCGGATTCCGAACAACCTGCCGGCGATCATTGTAGAGTCGGCCGATCAGAACGAAGCGTTGAATCTCCAGCGTCTGGCGGCGGCCAACACGCTGAACGCCGCCAACCCCGGATCGGCGATCTTCCTTGAGATGAACGATCTGATCGGCGGCCACTACGGCGGCTTGAACGCTGCGGGAAACCCGTTCAACCCCGGATACGACTCGCACTTCCACGTTCGACCCGAGAACTACCTGGAGATAGGCTGGCGGATCGGCGATGCGGTCATTGCAAACGAGTTCACCGGCTCCGAACAAATCCCGGAACCGACTACGATGGCGATCCTGACTATCGGCGCAGCAGCGATTCTGCGACGCAAACGCCGCCGACCTCAGAGTTGAGCGCAGCGAAACTCCTGATGAACATCGGGGCGTATTTGTACAGCACACGCGGACCGCCGCAACACCTACAGACGCCGGACCGTAACACGGCCGGGGAGACTGGTCTGAACATCAAGTGAAAACTGGCCTCCCTGTTCATCCTGCACTTCGAGGGCGAATATCCATACTGTCGGTCGCATACCGGCCAATAATCCCAGACCGGGAAACAGCATGTGCCACCCTATCGGACCACGCAATGAGAGTAGTGCATAGTGGTGCTCATCAACCCATACACGAACTAATCGCTCATCGCGGCGACGTCGCCAAGAATGAAAGACCGTAGGTATCGAGATGATCGCCACGACAATTACAACCCCTATAACTGTTCCCATTTTCCGCTCCCAATCTGCATTGTAATCGCCCTACGATCTCAATCATCTTGCCGTTGGCGTAACGTCTCGTGTCATCGGCGCCGAAGGCGACCGTTGTACACGCTTGTTATGCTGTTTAATTGGACGGCCCGATTATATCAACCACCGCGTCGCGCCTGCTAGCCACCATCAGACAGCTCACGGCTTCTGGAGCCTGCGAATAAGCTTGCGTGACCGGTCAGCAACATTCCCATTCGGCTCGAGGGCAATGGCCTTCTTCGCAGCAGTGATGGCGAGCGAGTTCTTCTTGAGCCCCTCGTAGGCATGGCCCATGTTGCAGTACGCCAAACCGAAATCTGGATTTATACTGACGGCCTTCTTGAAGGCGGCAAGCGCCTCCCTATGTTGCGCAAGTTTGAAGTAGGCGCTACCCATGTTGTTGTACGCATGAGCGTGATCCGGCCTGATAGAAACGGCCTTCTCGCAGGCCGCAACAGCATCGGCGTACTGCCCGAGGTCTATGTGGGCTAGACTCATGTTGCAATACGCGTCAGCATAATCAGACTTAATGGCAATGGCCCTCTTAAAGGCGGCAATAGCATCAGTGTGTTGGTCAAGCCTGGAGTAGGTGGCACCCATGGCACTGTGAGCCTCAGCGAGACCGGGCTTAAGGGCAAGGCTCTTCCTGTAGGCCGCAAGGGCGTCAGAGTATCGCCCAAGCTCGGCGTAGGCCCCTCCTAGACCGTAGTGAGCCTCAGCAAGATCAGGCTTGATGGCGAGGGCTTTCTTGTAGGCGGTCATTGCTTCGGTATATCGCCCAAGCCTATCGTAGGCCTGTCCAAGGTTGGCGTATGCCCAAAAGAAACCCGGCTTAATGTCGACAGCCTTCTTGCTGGCGGTGACGGCGTCGGCGTATCGCCCAAGCAACTTGTACGCTAGGCCCATGTTGTGATACGCAGCAGCGTCTTTTGGATCAACTGCAATGGCTTTCTTGCTGGCAGCAATGATCGCCTCGTACCGGCTGCGTTGAGTACTGGAAATATGTGGTTTGTGGTCAGTCGCAGTTTCCCTGCCCGCATTCTCCCGAGAATCACATCCGCACAAGAGGGCAGACAGTACGACAACCCCGCAACCAGCCGCAAGAGTCAATATCCAGAATTGTATTCGCTGCTTAATCATTCTGTCGTTGGCATAACAACTTATTATAGCTCATGATCGCTGGCGCAGGGTTTCATTATACTTTTGAGGCTATTTCCCTGTCAGAACGTGCCAACGCCTGGTTCTTCGTAATTGCGTTTGATCCTTTATAAAGATCGGTTTCGGTCATAACAAGCACAAATTCGGGAGCTTACAGATAAATCCCTTCGTTTTGTTGCGATATACTTGTCACGGATTTGGACGGTATAATATGATATAGCTCATGATCGCTGGCGCAGGTTTCTAATATACCGCCGGCGGTTATCGCCGCTGACCGTTACTGATCGCTGGTAACTGAGCCGTTGGGCGTCACCGATCACTGGCCGCACGATTGTCTCGGATACAGTACCCTGGGCGGCTGTAGCGGGTGCGTTTTCTGTATTTTGCGTATGTGGCGGAAGTCCAGTTTGATTTGCCCCAGAATCCGTGTCCGGAGCCGGGCTTGTGTCCGCTTGTGGGCTTGCTTGCGGGGCTCGGCATACGCGAAACCATTACGAATCCGGCCGCCTTGTAAAACGGCACCAGGTTGGCCATCTCGCTTATAAGTTCAATCCAAGGCCACGGCGCCGCTCGGCATGCGCGGTCCAGGAACCATCCGCCGATCCCGGCGCCGCGGTAACGCGGGTCGAGAACAAAACGCGATACGCACGCGAAATTGTTGTTGATGACTCTGGCTTTGCCGGACGACATCTTGCCGCCAAGTGCGAACAGGCGGTTGCGGTTCGCGTTGGCCAGCGCCGGGCAGCCGAAAATGGATATGCCGACTTTCTCGGCGCCGTGATAGAGCAGATTGACGCGCCTGACCGGGCCGAGGCCATGGCCGCGGTAGTGCCATCTGGCAAAGTGCGGCCAGTCAGAGACTTTCCCGCGGCGTATCTCCAGATCATCGCGAAAGCTGATCGGTCCGCGAGGCCGCTTGTATGATGTTTCGCAAACATCGACGACACCGCGGCCGCGACATCGAACGATCAGGTCCGGCTGGAGATCGTCGATGATATCCTCTCGGGTCCCGGCCAGCATGAACCCCACTCCGCTGCGATCGGCCAGCTTGCGAACGTTGTAGCTTATGACTTTGGCGCTGACGTCATCGAGCATGGCGCACCATTCGTCGGCGGCGATGGTTTTCGGCCGGCCGGCCAGGCATCTGGCGACGGCGTAGCGGTAGCGTTGCCCGTCGCTGAGTTCTCTTGGCGATCGCAGCATGCTCATGGCTTCCGACAGTCCGCAGAGACTCAAACGCCCCACCGCTTTGCGAACGTCGGGGCCCAGCGTATCGACAAGCGAGCGACGATCGTCGAACGAATCGCCCAGCAGCACGGCCTGGGGAGTTCGTCGAATCGCGGCGCGGAGAAGGCTCGACTTGCCGCCCCCGCTCGGGCCGGTGAAATAGATGATTCGACCCGGGCTGTAATCAATCTCGACATCGCGGGCGATTACGTTAGGCCCGCTTTCAGGTCCGATGCCGAACATGTCGCTGATGTACGACGTGTGGCAAGTCGCGCGCTTCGGCGCCGACGGATAGCTGCATGAGAGTTTCATATCTGCTCCTCAAAATGCACGTGGGCTGAAAGCTTGTGCTTGTCTATCAGATGGTCCAGATGTTTGCGAGCCGCGGCGTATTGCTGCTGATCGAGTTCGAAAACGATCACGACTTCCGGAACGTCGCCGGCCCATGAATCCTGGCGCGGCTCGTTGATATCAATCACGGGGCTCAGCGGCTGGCTCGATGAGTCTTCGGTCTTACGTTTCATCATTCCGTCCTTTCAGGCGTGTCTGTCAATAACTGAATCCGCACTCGCATACGCCGCCGTCAGGTTCGAATTCGCCGACGGCTCCGCATCTGGGGCATACTCCGTTTTCGATGGCGAACTGGCGGCTGTGATAATCGAAGCCGCCGACCCAGTCGGCGTTGTCCGTGCCGTGATGCTGCCAGAGGCAGCGAATCCTGCGTGCGTACTCGTATTGCGAGATCGCGTATGAGTCCGCTCGGGATACGGGTATTTCCCGCTGGCTCAGACCGAGATCGGCGGCCAGTGCTCGCCTGGCGGATCGATGAGCGAACGCCTGTATCTTCTCGGTGGGCGTGCGGTGCATGTTGGCCACGATGTCCGTGGCGACGTCTATGCGAATGGATGGCGGAACGCCATGGGCCCCGCAAATCGCCAGCGCCATCCGCCAGAGGCTCAGCCCACGTCGCTTGCGTCCCGCCGCGCTGCTTTCGGTCTTGTTCATTGGAGTCTCTCCTGTCATATCTGCTGATCCCGGCGTTGTCGCCGGAGTTCGTTAATGTGAATCAACCAGTCCGGGGTCAGTTCCGGGCGCCTTCGCATATCGGCGATCCATCTCCCAAGCATCCTCGCCGGCCCGGCCACGATGTCAGCCGCCTGGGTCAGCGACAGTCCGCGACAGACCAGCCACAGCGCCTCGTCGAGATGAGTCCATCGCCCGCCGTTTACGGCTCGGGCTTCGACCTTGTCCCAGTGGGCGATCCAGCATTCGAAACATAGATTCTGCGGCGCGTGTCCGATCGGCCCGACGTACTGCGGATCGCCGACGTGCTGTCCGCAATCGGGTCCGGCGCACCGGAATCCCGGCTCACTGATCACGCGGGTGCTCTGAGTCTGCATCAACTGATCTCCCTGAAACTGTTCGATGCCCCGCAATCGGGACAAATTGTTACGTACTCGTCGGGGCTGTCGCAGTCGGGACCAGCGAGCCGGCGCCCACGGATCGTGAGCCTGTTACAGTCCGGATCGCTGAGCGCCGAAGCATCAAGCCTCACCCCGCAACTGTCGCAGACAAGCATTCGCCGGCGAGGGGCGTTTTTCACCTCGGGGTAGAGTCTGTCCCATCTGGCCTGCAATTCTTCAATCGCAGGAATGATCCGCCCGTTAACCAGATCCGCCAACTGTCGCCCCGCTGTAATGTTCCCACGTCCCATTTCCGCCACACATCACCTCAATTGCTTACCTACAAGATACAATTGTAGCATCTTTGTATCATTTGGCAAGCACTAATGTTTCATTTGTAGCATTTTGTGGCGAATTCTTCATCGCATGGAACGTTATTTCTTTGGAGAGCAACAGTTGAGGTGGTAAAAAAATGTTCAAAAAAGTTGCACGCCTCTTTATCCGGCGCGTAGAATATCAACATGATCAACGGAAAAGCAGTTCGAGACGCACGTATCGCAGCGGGCTTCCGCACCCAATCGGCGATGGCCGACAAAATAGGCTGCTCGCGTATTACGATCAGCCGCGCTGAAAACGGTATGGGCGGAACCGGAATCCTCCAGAAGCTGGCCGCGGCGACGAACGTACCGCCGCGAACTCTGATGAAGGCCTCCGGCGACTCGGCGGCTATGTGCGTCACTACGCAAGAGCGGGAACTGCTTGCGGCGTTCCGGAGACTCGACCCGGTGCTGCAGGCCAGGGCCGCGGGATTTGTATTCGGGCTCGCCGCCGGCGGCGGCACCGAGGAAGGCGCACAGCTGGGCGCCGAGCTCAGCAGCGACCTTGCGGCCGCCGAGGCACGCCGAAAAGTCGCCGACAGTCAACCGCAACAGCAGACCGGCGACACATCAGCCTGATACCGTCTTGTCCCCCATCAGCCCGAGATTCGGTCCTACTTCCCATCGCTGGTATGAATCCTGAAGTGCGGGCGATGCAGACTGCGGGCCTTCGCCGGCAAGCCCGACTCGTCGCCTTCAGACACCCGCCGCTCGGCGGCGTAAGGCTCCAGCGATGCGATAATCACCGGCAGGAGATACGCTCTGGCCCCGGCGATCTCCCGAATAATCCGGCACGCCTCTTCGGCAAGAGGACCGGTGATCGCGTCATACTCTTCGTCCGCAAGCGCTACAACATTCTTCTGCATAATCCACCTGGCAATCTCTGTCGGTAGCCCTCCCTGGCCGCCCTGTTTTCACACGTTTTAGTCCTGATTCCGTTGTTTGGTATATGTTAGGTATATTTT
>CAYMSH010000044.1:0-23824 GCA_964392945.1 uncultured Planctomycetaceae bacterium
AAAGAAGTGGGCCTGACCGCCGAGAGCAATAAACCAACGGATAACACGAAGATGACAACGACTATGAGACTGATGTGTGCTGCGGTATTGGCGATGGCGTTCGGCCCCGGTGTCGCCGCGGCGGACCCCGCCGACGACTACGAGACGCTGTTCGGCAAGGAAGAACGCAAAGTAGTCGCCAGCCGGACCAGGGACGACGACGTGAAGTTCGCCGAGTCGCTGCTCAAAGTCGCTAGAGACGTATCCGATTCGCCGGAGATGCAGCTTCTGCTGTGCGAGAAGATTCTCAAGTTCGCCGCGGCCGACGTTTCCGGCTGCGATGTGCGGGTCGAGACCCTGGCTCTGCTGGAGACCGCCGCACCTGACAAGAAGGACCAGTGGCGAAGAAAGAAGCTGGAAGTCGCACAGTTCCGCTTCACCAAGTCAACCGGGGCCGACAAGAAGACCGCCGGTCAATCGTACATGAACATGCTCGAAGCGGCCGCCGACGCCAAAGTCTCCGAAGGCGACGGGACTGCGGCCAGGTCGTTTTACAATCGCGCTCGAAACGTTGCGGCGTATCTGAAATCTCCCCGAGTCGCGGAGATACAGAAGAAGAGCAAACGCGCCGGCGTAGTGATCGCACAGCAGGCCAAGCTCAAATCGCTGACAGCGAAACTCGCCGATGATCCGAAAAACGCATCGGCCCGCAAGGAGCTGATCTGGCTGTACGTAGTCGAGCAGGACAAGCCCGCGAAAGCCCTCGAACTGCTGGGCGACGGTATTGACAAGGCTACCGGCAAGTATGTTCCGCTGGCGGTAAAGGAAGTCTCGGCTGTTGACGAGGCGCTATGTCTGGAACTGGGCCAGTGGTACTACAGCACGCTGTCGAGGAAAGCATCGAGTGTCGGCAAACCGCTGATGTTGCTGCGGGCTCGGCGGTACTACGTGCGATATCTGGCGTTGTTTCCCAAGCAGGGCGCCAAGTCGTACAAGGCCAATCTCGCCGTCAAGCAGATCGACAAGGATCTGGACCGGTTCGGGATATCGGTGCGTCGGGTCTTTCCGCGCGGGATACTCGTGGCGCTGTCGTTTGACAAGACGCACTTGACGGGCGCCTCCGGCCGGACAGTTGACGTAAGGAACATCAGCGGGCGAGTCGGTTCGCCGCAGACGCTGAGAATCGACGGCGGAAAGACCGGCGTCAGGGGCAAACTCGATTCCGGCGTGTCGTTCCCCGCCGCAAGCAAGGGCCAGCTCATCATCCCGTCGAGAGTGACCGCCAATCTCAAGACGTTCACATTCTCTTTCTGGGTAAAGAGCGACGAGAAAGGCGTCGGCAAGACATTCTGGTCCCAGCCGACGCTTCTTGGTTTCCGAACGGTAGGCGGCGGCTCTCGCGATTTCGGCGTAACGACCAGCCGGGGGCGAATCAGCTATTGGACCGGCCTGGCCGGCGCCGGGCGAGACAACTCCCACCAGTCGGGCATGATCGTCAGCGACGGAACCTGGCATCACGTTGCGTTGACAAACGACGGCAGGAAACTGATGCTCTATCTCGACGGCAAGAGCGTATTGGGCAACGGCCTGGCCAGCGGAGCAACGCTCGGCGCCCACGACGTTCTCCTGGGCGCCTCTCGCAGCGACATAGCCGACAGCTACGGAGCCCTGAACCACAGCGGAACATACGACGAACTCCAAGTCTACGGCCGGGCCCTCAGCGTAGAAGAAATCAAAAAGATCGCAGGCAAAGGCTAACGGCGTGGCAGTTGGCAGTTGGCGACGTCAACGGCGACGGCAAGGCCCAAACCTTACATCCGTTTTAACTGACCGAAACGCGCCGTTAGGTTTACGCCGTTGCCAACTGCCAACTGCCAACTCCCAACTGCCAGCCGTTAGCCATTGATTGCCGGTGGGATCAGCGATAGAATTTTACTATGCCCCGCGGTTGCGGGAGTGCATTTATCGGTTTCGTGTTGATTGAAAGGATTGATCATGGCTTTTATGCGTTCTTCCAGGAATAGGATTGCCGTTTTGGTGCTGGGGCTTGCGGTCTGCGGAATGCTGACTGCGGCGTTGGCGGCCAAGCGGGGCGCCAAACCGGCGGGCGGCGCATATTCGCCGACGATTTCTTCGGCCCCGGTAACCGCCGACGATCTGGGCTTTGACGAAATTATCTACGTCAAACGAATGCAGTACTCCTCGGATCACTACTACACCGACATAAATAACGGAACGGCCGGGAATCGATTCCTGCCGGAAAACGGGATATATGTCATAAACGTTCGCACGAAGAAGGAACGGCCTGTTGTGACCGCGGCCCAGATGCCCGGCGGCAAGGGGTTCATCGGGAAGATCACGCTTTCATTCGACGCCAAGAAGGTGCTGTTCGATTTCCGCGAAACGCCGGGGTCCGGTTTCCGCATTTGGGAAGTCGGTGTTGACGGCAAAGCCCTGCGTCAGGTCTCCAAGGCTCCGAAAGATGAAGCCGAGAAAGTCGCCCGCTGGCGGCGCGGCTGGCACACCGACGATATCCACCCGTGCTACCTGCCAGGCGGGAAGATCATGTTCTCCTCGACACGCAGCGAACGAACGGTCCTCTGCGGCGGATCGTCGGCGCTGGTGTCGCCTACGCTGTACCGCATGGACGCCGACGGGTCGAATGTCGAACAACTGACCGCCAGCCTGGTAAGCGAGTTCTGCCCCGTGGTCCTCGACGACGGGCGCATCATGTACCATCGCTGGGAATACGTCGACAAGGGCGCCCGCGTCGGCAAAACGATATGGTCCATGCACCCCGACGGCGCCATGCCCAACGAGGTCTACGGCGGCGGCGATGACTCCACAACCGTTTACATGTACCCCCAGCCCATGCCGGGCAAGGAACTGCGATTCGTCAGTGTCGGAACCTGCCACTTCCCCCAGGGCGGATGCGTCGGCGCGATTATGCTCGTCGATCCGAGTCGTCCGGAGCGTAAACGCGGACCGGACCCCGACGAAAAAGGGTACAAGCAGTTCGACGACAGGTACGCCGTGACGAACCTCACTCCGCATACGTTCGTCGAGCGGCGCACCGAGCCGGGCTGGCACTTCCGCCAAAAGGAAGGAAAGTACCGACACGATCGCAACGGGACCTCCGGACACCTGTACACCCACCCATGGCCCGTCAGCGACACGAAGTTTATGGTCTCCTACAAGCCCAAGCCGTCGGACCACTACAAGAACACCGCCAACGCCTACGGCCTGTACCTGATCGACACCAAGGGTAATCATTCGCTGATCCACCAGGACCCGGCCGGCAAACTTTCCTGCTGGCACGCCACGCCGCTGGTCGCCCGCAAGACTCCGCCGGAGATCCGACCCACTCGCGATCCGAACCTGGCCAAGCGAAACAAGGCATTGCTCGTGGTCACCGACATCACCAGGGGCATGCCCGGGGTCAAGCCCGGTGAGGTCAAGTGGCTTCGGATCAACGAAGCTATCCCGCGATACTGGTCCACCGGTCGGCGATGGGGCGGCGGGGCCAGCAGCTCCGGCTGGAAGGCGGCCCTCTGGCCTCGCGTGCAGTGGGGCGTGGTGCCGGTCGAAGCCGACGGTTCGGCCAGTTTCGAAGTGCCCGCTGATCGCAACATATTCCTCCAGGCTCTCGACAAGGATTTCCGAGAAATCCAGCGAGAGCGAACGTACGTGAACTACAAGTCCGGCGAGGTCCGTTCGTGTGTGGGCTGTCACGGCGGCCCGGCGCGAGTGGCCGCTCCAGTGGCGGCTACCAAGCCGCTGGCTATGAAACGCACTCCGAGCAAACCACAGCCCCAACCCTGCGATCTGAAGAAGAACGGCGGCGACGATTCGCCGATCCAGGTGATCCACTACCCGACAGACATCCAGCCGATTTTCGACGCCAAGTGCATCAAGTGCCACGGTAAGCAGGAAAAGGGCGAACCGGCCGGCAAGCTTACTCTCACCGGCGAGGTCAAGGGCTATTACAGCACGTCGTACCAGGAACTGGCGTCCAAGCAGCTTGCCGGTCCGATCCTGTCGGAGTTCACTTCGTTCAGGCAGGGTGATCGCGGTAACTACAACGGAGCGATGCTCCCCCCGAAGTCCCTGGGCTGCTACAAGTCTACGATGATCCAGATGCTGACTGACAAGACTCACAAGAACAACAAAGACAAGGATCACTCAAAACGCCTTACCGCCAACGAACTGATGATCCTGAGCCGATGGGTAGACGCCAACTACCAGTTCTACGGCAGCTACTACGGAAGACAAAACGCACGCTTCGCCAAGATGGAAAACTTCCGCCGCAAAGCCACCGCAGCCGAAGCGATAAGCAACATCGCTCCGGAATGGCATAAGGGAGGACGGCTGGCAATTGGCAGTTGGCAGTTGGCGAACGTCATAACGACTTGCGTCTCGGGGCCCGGGTTGTTGTTTGGAGCCTGCCTGCCGCAGGCGAAGGCGGGCTCGCCAAGGGAGCTGTTGATATGAAACGTGCTTTAGTGTCGCTGGCGGGGCTGATGGTTCTGGTTGCTCTAGGTGGGGCGGCCTGGGCTGAGGTCTCTTATCCGCCGAAGTTGCCTGGCGGGAAGGTGATCGCTACTGAAACTTCCGCCGCGTTTCTCAAGGGGCCCGAGTTCATGAAGGGCGTTGCGGTCGCCTCTGAGGCGCCTGCCGTCGATTTTCTTTTCTATCCCGGTCAGATCTACAAAGGCAATCCGTGGTCTAACTGGGGCGACGGTGTTGCTGTCGGCGAAAAGTACTACTCGGCGATCGGCGATCATCTCGGCCCGGCGGGAAATGCGTTTGTTTACGAGTACGATGCATCGATCAAGAAACTCCGACAACTGGTTGACGTGCGGAAAGTGCTCAAGATGCCCGAGGGGCACTACACTCCCGGCAAGATCCATTCCCGTATCGATATCGGATCGGACGGATGGCTCTACTACTCGACGCATCGCGGCTCGACGCGGGTCACGATCGACAAGTATCACTACAAGGGCGACTGGATACTGCGGACCGATCCGAAGAGCGGCAAGACCGAGATCGTCGCACACGGGCCGGTCGGCAAGCAGTGCATACCGACCAGCGTGCTGGACCCCAAGCGGTTGATATTCTACGGAAGCACGTCGGCCGGAGATCGGTCCGACAAGCGGCAGACCTTCTTCGCCTACGATACCAAGGCGAAAAAACTGCTCTATCGCAGTTATGACGGGCCTAGCCGATACATGATCTTCGCCAAGTCCACCGGCATGCTCTATTACACGCCGAAACTCGCCGGCAAGCTGCTTCGTTACGATCCGTCCAAAGGCGGAGCCCCGGTTCAAATCGACGCCGAGATCGGCTTGCGAGCGGCCACTCAGGAAACACCCGACGGTTGCGTATACACCGTCTCGACTCGCCCCGAGGCCGCGATCTATCGATTCAACACGCGAACCGAAGAAGTCGACAAGCTCGGATCGGCAGTCGTGGGCAAGATGAACTACATAACCACTATCGACGTCGATCCGACGGGCAGGTATCTCTACTACGTTCCGGGCGCGCACGGCGGGACGCATCTCGACGGCGGGGCGGTTGTGCAGTTTGACGTTAAGACGCGAAAGAAAAAGGTCATCGCGTATCTGTATCCGTTCTTGAAGGAGAAGTACGGCTACACGCCGATCGGAACGTTCAGCACGGCGGTTTCAGCTGGAGGCGACAAACTCTACATAACATGGCACGGATCGCTGGCCAAAGAGATCGGGCGGAAACTCTCGTGGGACGCGTGCGCGCTTACGGTGATTCACATTCCGGCCTCGGAGAGAAAGACCGCCGCCGGTGGTGCGGCGATCAAATTCAAAGATGCTACTGAGGCCTCGGGCCTGGACAAACCGCTGAAGGGCATGATGTCCCACGCGGCCGCTTGCGGAGACATCGATGGCGACGGCGATCTTGATCTGTATGTCGGGGCGTTCTGCGATCGGGCGGCTGAGAAGTACAAAGGCGCCTCAGGCCCCGTGCCGAATGTGCTGCTTATCAATAAGGACGGGCGGTTCGTCGATTCGGGCCAGGCCTCGCCTGCGTTCAAGGCTCGCACCAGCGGGGCGGTGTTCGCCGATCTGGATAACGACGGCGATCTGGACCTGTACGTTTCGAACAATTCAAAGAAGAGGGGCCTGCGCGTATCGAACAAGCTGTTTGAAAACGTAAAGGGCAAGTTCCGCGACGTGTCGAAGGGCAACGGAGCGTGCGTGGTATTCGGCGGCCGGAGCGTCGGCGTGCTGGACTTCGACGGCGACGGGCTGCTCGATCTGCTCGTCGGCGGGGATCAATGGACCGGCAGCGAAACAAAACTGTTTCGCAACAAGGGCAAGCTGGCGTTCGAAGACGCCGGAGCCAAAGCGGGCCTGCCGAAGGACCTGCCGGGGCTCGGCGTGCTGACCTGCGATTTCAACGACGACGGTTTCCCGGACATCTTCATATCGCAGGCCAATCGCATGTTCCTGTCAAAAGGCGACGGGACATACGCCGAATCGAAGGCGGCCTCGGCATCGCTGCAGTACGAGCCCCTGGGTCGCGAGGATACCCCTTGCGGCGCCGCGGCGGGAGACGTCAACGGCGACGGGCTCATGGATATCGTTATGGTCGATCACAACCAGCCGGCTCGCCAGCACCTGTTCGTCAACTGCACTAAGAGCGGCTCGGGAGTGCTGTTTCGCGAGGCCACGAAGGAGGCCGGGCTCGCGTATCTCTTCCCGCAATGGACGCCGGACAAGCTCCACCTGAAGCACGCACACGTCGATATCGCCGACTTCGACAACGATTCCCGCCTCGACATCGCCGTGGCGGTAATCTGGCGCAGCAGCATCGGAACCCAACCGTTCATCTGCCGAAACCTGGGCGGCGCCAGCGGCAAGCTGCGGTTCAGCGTCCCGCCGATCGACAAAGCAGTCGGCTATTTCCCGGCCGGTCCGATCGCCGACTTCGATTCCGACGGCCGGCCCGACTTCATGCTCGCCAGCTGGTTCCCCGAGATCCCATCACGCCTGATGCTCAACCGCAGCAAATCCGGGCATTGGCTAAAAGTGCGAGTGATCGGCAAAACGATCAACCGCATGGGCATCGGTTCGAAGATAAGGCTCTACCAACCCGGAAAGCTCGGCAAACCCGAAGCGTTAATCGGCCACCGCGAAATCCACATAAGCAACGGCTTCTGCACCGGCCGAGAAGCGATCACACACTTCGGCCTTGGCCCAGCAACAACATGCGACGTAGAAATAACCCTCCCGCACAAAAAAGGCGTAATCCGCAAAACAGGCGTAAAGGCCGATCAACTGTTGACAGTCGCCGAGAAATGAAGCTCGCCGTGCTATAATTGGTCAGAGCCTCAGTGAGGTGGATCGTTCGGCCGTTGAAAGGATTGGCGATTATGAGTGATAAGCTTTGCGAATTGAGTTGCGTGCCGTGTCGGGGTGGGGTTCCTCCGTTGGATGAACCGGAACTCGGGCGACTGCTGGCCCAACTCGACGACGGGTGGGAGGTTGTTGATAAACATCATCTTACGCGGACGTTTAAGTCGCGGGATTTCGTTACCGCTCTGGCGTTTGTTAATGATGTCGGGGCGCTGGCCGAGCAGCAGGGGCATCATCCGGATATTCAGTTGTCCTGGGGGAAGGTTGTTGTCGAGATTCATACGCACAAGATCAACGGGCTGACCGAAAGCGATTTTGTGCTGGCGGCGAAGATTGATTTGGTCTAACAGCTGGCAATTGGCAGTTGGCGACGGCGCACGGCGTAAAGGCGTTCCGACTTCGTCGGAAATGGGCGGACTCAGGCGTCCGCCGCTAAACGCTTTGCGGTTTCGCAGTGTTATTCTTCGAGGGTGCTTAGGAGTTGGAGGTAGGTTTCGAATCTGTTGATGGGGATCCGCTGGTCTTCGACAGCTTCGATTACCGCGCAGTTTGGTTCGTGGGTGTGGGTGCAGTTGTTGAACTTGCAGTCGGGTGAGAACTCCTCGAATTCCGGGAAGTACCACGGAAGCTCCGCCGGGTCGATCGGCAGGCCCAGTTCGCGTATTCCAGGGGTGTCTACGAGCACTCCGCCGCCGGGCAGTTCGTATACGCTGGCCGATGATGTGGTGTGGCGGCCTCGAAGATCGCCCGGGCGAACTGTGCGCGTCGCGAGGTCAACGCCCGGGACCAGGCGGTTTATCAGCGTGCTCTTGCCGACTCCCGATGCGCCGGCGAGAATGCTCCTTCGATTCTTCAAGTGTGTCGCCAGTTCCTCAACGCCCTTGCCCGTACCGGCCGACACCTCGACGATCACCAACTCGCTGGCGCGGAAATGTTCTATCACTTCCGGGTCCGGCGGGGCGATGTCGATCTTGTTCAACACGAGTATCGGCTCCATCTCGCCTCGCTCGGCGATAATCAGGTATCGCTGGATCAGGCGTTTTCGCAGCGGCGGCTGGCAGGTGGCCGCGATGATCAGAAGGACGTCCATGTTGGCCGCGATTACGCGTTCGAACATCTCGGTCTTGTACTCGTCCTTGCGCTTGCCGCTCCTCGGCGCCGGTCGCGACAGAGCCGTCTCCCTCGGGCCGCGAGAGATGATCATCCCGTCGGCGCGGTCTGGGTCGTCGTTCGCTGCATCGTGATGGGCTCCGCTGGCGGCGACTGTGACAGTGTCGCCGACGGTAAGGGCCGTTGAACCTTGCGGGGGGCGGAAAGCTTTTGCAACCATGCAGAGCATCGTCGAATCGCCGATTCGCACTTCGGCTCCGCCTGGGAACATGCCTACAACCATTCCTTCGAGCCTGGGCAGGTCGTCGGTGTCTTCACCGCCGGCCTGCAGATCTCTGGGGGGCAGTTTCACTTTTTTCTTTGTCAGCTTGCCCCTGACCTTGTGGTCGGAGCTGTCGTCGTCGCCGGCTTCGTAGCGTGCGTGCCAGTCGAGTCTCTGTCTGCTTTTTCCTTTCCGTTTGGCCATTGGCGACTATTTTGACCGCCCGGGGCGAAAATAGCAAATTCTCGCAGCGAAGTGAGGTTGGAATATTCGCTTCGGCGATGCTAGTATGAACGTATGATATTGGGATCCCATCTAAGTATAAGCGGCGGTCTTCACAAGGCCCTCATCAAGGCCCAGGGCTACGGATTCAAGGCCCTGGCGATGTTCCTTCGCAACCAGGTTCAGTGGCGAGCCAAACCGCTGGAAGACTCCGCCGTCGAAAAGTTTCGCCAGACCCGCGCCGAGACCGACATCAAGTTCATCGTCGCCCACGCGTCGTACCTGGTGAATCTGGCCGGTAAGCCGGCGGTGCGAGACAAGTCGATCCCGGCTCTGGCCGAGGATTTCTCGCGAGCACAGCGACTCGGAGTCGAGCACCTGGTTTTCCACCCGGGCAGTAATCCGGACTTCGAGGCCGGTCAAAAAATGATAACCGACGCCCTGAACGAGATTGCCGAACTTGTTCCGCCGGATCCCGAGGCGGTTGTCGGATCGCGGATTCTGCTTGAGACCACCGCCGGCCAGGGCAACTGCATCGGATACCGTTTCGAACATATCGCCGAGATCATGAGCGGCCTGGCCCAGCCCCAGCGGTTCGGCGTGTGCCTGGACACATGTCACATACTCGCGGCGGGATACGACATCCGCACGCCGGAGACATACGCGGCTACGATGGCCGAGTTTGACGCTATCATCGGTCTGGATAAGCTGTTAGCGATCCACTTGAACGATTCGAAAAAGGATTTCGGCACGCGTGTGGACCGCCACGAGCACATCGGCAAGGGCTTCCTGGGGATCGGAGCCTTCGAAAGCGTTGTCAACGATCCGCGCCTGGCCGAGATCCCGATGATCATGGAAACGCCTAAGGGTTCAGACGACGAGGGGCGCGACTGGGACGAAATCAACGCTCAAACCGTCGCCTCGCTGATAGACGGTTCCTGACACTTCTGTCGGTTTTGGCCTCAATTCAACTCGTCTCGGCGTTATCTGCGCTTGCAAAGACGGCGATTGGAACTATACTGTGCGTTCCGTTTTTTCGATCAACAGCACAGCTTAGTAACTACAACCAGGAGCCAACATGGCATTGGGATTTTTCAGAAGGTGGCAAAAAGGCATCATCATAGCGATCGTTGTGGTGATGTTGATCGGTTTCGTGTTCAGCGGAGCGCTGCAGTATTTCTCCAGATACACCGGTGGCGGCGACTTCGCTCGGGGCGAGACCCGGTTCGGGGCCCTGATGCACGGAGCCGCTCAGCAGGCCGAGAAGGATCTAGGCGATCTGTCGATGTTCCTGAACCTCGGCGCACGCAGCAAGGAGTTCCTCCAGCTTAGATCCAACGGCGATAACTCGTCGATGGCCTACGCGATGCTCCTGCAGGAGGCTGCGGCCTCGGGATATGAAGTTGGAGAGCAGGAAATCGACTCTTATCTCAAGGGCATTGGCCTTGATGTCGAGAAAGCCGAGTACAGCAAGATCGTTCGCCGGGTTGACAGACGAAAATCCGGAACGACTGAGCCGAAGCTCCGAGCCTCGCTGGCCAGGTGGTTGATGGTGTTGCGATCGTACCGCGCTTACCAAATCGCCGTTCCCCCGTCTGAAACCGCGTTGAAGAGGCTCTTCCGCGATCTGAACGAAACGCTGACCCTCAGGATCGCCAGGGTTCCCGCCGACAAATATGCATCAGACGTACTGACTCCGGAAGCCGCGCAGATCGAAAGCCAGTTCAAGAAATTCAGCGCAGCTAATCCGGGAGTTCATCCCACTGGCGAGTCCTTCGGTTTCGGTTACGCTCAGCCGGCCAGAGCAGCCGTGGCGTACATGTTGATCAACAGCGACGTAATCTCTCGCGTGACCCGCCCGGCCGATCGAACCGTGCGGCAGTACTATCTGGCCAACCGCGGCGAATTCATGAAGGACGTGCCTGTTGTTCCCCAGCCAGCCCCGAATCCCGGGGCGACGACTAAGCCGGATGTTGTCACCAAGCCGGTTCAAATGACAATGGACGAGGCCTGGGACCAGGTTGTCGAACGGCTTGCCGGACAGGCCGGCCAGGCGAAAACCGAAGAGTTCCTCGCGTTTGTCGAGTCAGTCATAGACGCCCAGTTGAAGCGAACTTCAGCCGACGCCGAACTGTACAAGAACGTTTACGCTCGCCTGATCGACAAGAAACAGGCCGAGGCGGCGACAAGCAAGATGATTGCGGCCGCCGACATTGTCGCACTGAGAGGCAAGACGCTTGAACAAGCCGTCTCGGCGCTGGCCAAGGCCGCTGGCCTGAAAGCGATCTGCTATCCGTGGGCGGCCGAAGGCGAATTCTCGGTCAGCAAGGATATCATCGTTCCCGATACGCTGCAGGCCGACGGACCCCGCACGCTGCAGGCCGTTCTTGAAGGAATCACGCGACGAGTTTTCGCCGCGGCCAAAGAGTCGGCGACAACCAAGCCCGCCGGCTCAGACGCCGTTCCGGCAGCCCAGTATCCGACGCTGAAATGGACCGCATGCCGCGGTTTCGCCAAGACGCTGTTTCCGACATCCGCTTCGGAGGGCATGACGCTTCTTCCGATGACTGTCTCGCGCACCGGGCTCCTGAGCAAAGCCGAACTCATGGAAGACAAAGACATCGGGATGGCCCGCACTTCGTTCCGATCGCGCGGCAAGGCGCTTCCGGACACCGCCATCAAGAGCAAGCCGCTGACGCGCCAGCAGCCGATGTACACATTCAGCAACATGAGCATCCGACGCGTGCTGTGGCAGGTTGTCAAAGCCGCAGACGCCGCGGTCCTCAAGAAGCCCAACGAGGCTGTTCGCAAGCAGGTCATAAAGGACTGCATGATCGCCAACGCTTACAGGACTCTGGCTATGGCCGCCGCCGACAAGATCGCCAAAAGGGCGCGTGGCGTGGGACTGGAGGCCGCCGTCAAGGAAGCCGGCATCGAGTCAAGCCAGGCCGGACCGGTCGCGCGGATGGTCGCCGTCTCACCCCGCCAGCAGGAGATGAGAAGGTACTACGACGGAGCCATGAATCAGATACGTTCCGGCGGTCTGCCCCCGGGCGTCGATCAGATGCAGTACATACAGAGAATTCTGGCCAACGCCGAGAGTATCGGCATGATGTACAAGCCGTTTGCGTACGTCGCCCCAAGTATTGACGGCGTGCAGTTCAAGAACGCCGACGCGGCCAAACGGTTCGTCCAGCGAATATTTGAACTGGTTCCCAAGGACATCGAAAAACCGATAGCTCCCGGCACGACAGGTCCGGTAGTGACAATACCGATGCCCACCGATCGCGCTCACTACGTGGTGCAGCGCGTCGGATATACGCCGGCGGTTGTCGGAGATTTCCAGACCGCCGAACGGGGCAACCTGGCCAGGCAGGCGCTTGAGAATCTCAAGTGGGAGGCCCGCGGCGGGTTCTTCGGCTACGCCAGTATTGTCTCGCGAGTCGATTTTAAGCTCCCCAAGCAGGAAACTGAACAAGATTAGTTTTGGATTCTCCCGGCTCTTGACAGGGCCGGGAGTTGACGTTACATTATGCCCCTCAAGCCGACAATGGAGGCTTGGTTCGGCTAGGTAGCTCAGCTGGTAGAGCACCGCACTGAAAATGCGGGTGTCGCTGGTTCAAGTCCAGTCCTAGCCACTTTTCACCGCCACGCGGCCGGTTTTTTAACCGGTCGCGTGTTCGTATTTACACGCAGATGTATTGTCAGACCGATCCGGCGGTGGTAGCATTACTCGCCAGATCGGATCTGACAGGAGCAGCATATGCCCAAACGCAATGTACTATGGATGTTGGCGGTGATCGCCGTTGCAGTGGGGACCGCGTGGGTGATGAAACGCACACCCCAGGCCCGCCGCCAGCTCATCGTGCAGCCCGACGCTATGGTCGAGGCCTACAACCAGATCATTGAGAATCACTATCCCCCAGTTGATCCGCTGGAATTGAAGCGAAGCGCCGTGGCGGGAATGGCCAAAGCTCTCGATCCGCAGTCGGTTTATATCCCATACGAGAAGGCACAGGCCTTCAGGAAACGCATGGAAGGCCAGGCCCGCGGAACAGGTCTGGTTCTGGGCCTCTCGGACCGCGGGCCGGTGATCGACTGCGTTCACGCCAACTCGCCGGCCGAGCACGCCGGGCTCGCTCCAGGCGACATAATCGCGATTATCGGCGATCAGCCGGCGTTCAATATGAGCCTCGAACAGGCCGCCGCACGCCTCGTAGGGTCAGAGGACGGAAAAGTACGCCTGCAAGTGATATCCCCCGATCAGCCCGACAGGCCCAGGGATGTGAGCTTCGAGCCGGCGGAGTATCCGGTCCAGACCGTGACGGGTTTGTATCGCCAGTCCGCAGATCGATGGGAGTACACCGTGGATCGACGCCAGGGCATGGTATACATAAGGATCTCCGAGTTTGTCGCCGGAACTGTCGAGCGGTTCCAGAAAGCCTTCAGGGAACCGTCCTCGGTGCGAGGGCTCGTGCTGGATCTGCGAGGGAATCCCGGCGGCTATCTTCCAGAGGCCGTGGCTCTGGCCAATCTCTTCCTGCACAAGGGACCCATCGTTACGGTTCTGGGCGCCGGAAACCGGGTCGAGGAGCACAAAGCGCACGCCGATGGAACCTATCCCGGCATAGATGTCGTGATCCTGATCGACGGCGACACCGCCTCGGCCGCGGAGATCGTAGCCGGCTCGCTGAGTTACGCCGATCGTGCGATTCTGCTCGGCTCTCCCAGCCGCGGCAAGCACAGCGTGCAAACACCGTTGGTGCTCGACGGCAAACTGGGGCTCCTGCACCTTACGACCGCGAGATTCTACTTCGCCTCAGGATCGCCGCAAGCGACGACGAAACCGGCGCCTGACACTCTTCCGTCGTCGGCCGGCAAACCGATCACCCCGCACGTGTACATGCCGTCCGATCCCGATAGGATCCGCAAGCTGCGAATCGTGCGAAGGCGTGCGGCCAGGCGCGCGTTGAGACCGACTACTCTGCCGGCGACGCGTCCGGCCGGCTGGGTCGAGCCGAACCTGGCGCGCGAGCTGATTGAAAACGACGAGCAACTCGCCGCGGCGATTGAGCTGCTCAAGGACCCGTCGAAGATAGAACAGATTCTCAAAGCCGCCTCACAGGCCCGCAAGAAGCTTCCCGAGACGCGCCCGGCCGGAGAGATTTACGAGATAAACCCATGAGCCAGCCGACTTACATTCTGGGAATAGAGTCCAGTTGCGACGAGACCGCATGTGCGATAGTAGCCGATGGCGGCGAGGTCCTCAGCAACTGCGTAGCCAGCCAGATCAATCTGCACAAGCGTTTCGGCGGCGTGGTGCCGGAACTGGCCTCGCGTGCACATATCGAAGCGATAAACACTATTGTCGCCGAGGCGATCAGCCAGGCGGGAATCCAGCCGGAGCAAATCTCGGCCGTGGCCATTGCAAACGAACCGGGACTGATCGGATCGCTCCTGATCGGCCTGATGGCCGCAAAGACAATCGCCTGGATCTGGGACGTTCCGCTCGTGGCGGTTAACCACGTCTACGCGCACGCATACGCCGCGGCGCTGGACGAAGGGCCCATCGAATATCCCGCCGCGGCGCTGATATGCAGCGGAGGCCACACCGCGCTCTACCAGTGCGACTCGCCGATGGAGATGACGCTGCTGGGCGGAACCATCGACGACGCGGCGGGGGAGGCGTTCGACAAAGTCGCGAAAATACTGCAACTGAGCTATCCCGGCGGGCCCGTAATCGATCGGGTCGCCAAAGACGGAGACCCCAAGCTCATAGATTTCCCACGATCGCTGCTGGGCGGAGACTCGCTGGACTTCTCGTTCAGCGGGCTGAAGACAGCCGTGCTCTATCACGTCAACGGCGTTCCGGGCCCCAAACCTACGCGAGCAGGCAAGAAGCCCGGACCCACCGCCAGACGCGCCGCGACACAGGCAAACGCCGGGAGGGGAATCGAGAACTTTACCCAGCAGGAGATAGCCGACGTGGCGGCCTGTTTCCAGGCCGCCGTGGTTGACACGCTGCGAATAAAACTGCGAAGGGCCGCAGCGAAGACCGGCGTAAAGACGCTGGTTATCGGCGGCGGCGTAGCGGCCAACAGCGCCCTGCGAGCGGCTGTAGGCCAACTGGCCGACAAACTCGGCTGCGCGGTTCGCATGCCGAAAATGGCTTATTGTGTGGACAATGCTGCAATGGTCGCCGGTCTGGCGTATCATTATCTGCAGGCCGGTCAAACCGCCGATCTGACTCTGGCGGCCAGACCAACGGTTAGAATATAGTTATTGGAGATCCGAACATGGACCCAGAGGCGATTAAGCAACTACTCCAGCAGGTGCAATCCGGCGAACTGGATATCGACCAGGCCGTTGATGGCCTGAAGAACCTTCCGTTCGAGTCCATGGACTGCGCCACGATCGATCATCACAGAGCCCTGCGATGCGGGTTCCCGGAAGTGATCTACTGCCCCGGCAAGACCGTAGAGCAGGTGCGGGTGATCTTCGCTCGCCTGGCCGAGACCGGCGGGCGAGTGCTCGCCACACGTGCTTCGCGCGAACAGTATGACGCAGTGGCCGCCGACATCCCCCAGGCCGAGTACCACGATCAGGCCCGGGCGATAACGCTTCGCCAGGGCGATGATGTCGAGCCGATAGGAGATGTTGCGCTAGTCGCAGCCGGTACGAGCGATCTTCCCGTGGCCCACGAGGCCCGCGTGACCGCCGAGATTATGGGCGCCTCCGTCAGTACGTATTTTGACGTAGGCGTAGCCGGTCTGCATCGCCTTCTGGCCCGCACCTCGGAGATCCAGAGCGCAAACGCGGTGGTGGCTGTGGCGGGCATGGAAGGGGCTCTGGCCTCTGTTGTAGGCGGTCTCGTCGCCGTGCCGGTTATCGCCGTGCCTACGTCGATAGGCTACGGCGCCAGTTTCGGCGGAATTGCGGCGTTGCTGACGATGCTCAACAGTTGCGCCTCGGGCGTAAGCGTAGTCAATATAGACAACGGCTTCGCCGGAGGATACATCGCAGCGATGATAAACAAACAAGTCGCAGGCGACTGAATTGCGGTTGCGGGAGCGTGGCTATGAGCGATATCCGGCGTATAACTGATGTGGCGACTCCGGGGTCCAGGGACCGCGGGGCGCACAAGGGCGATTTCGGCCGGGTGCTGATTGTCGGCGGATCGCGCGGGATGATCGGGGCTCCGGCGCTGTCGGGCAATGCTGCGTTTCGCGGCGGGGCGGGGCTGGTTGCGCTGGCGGTTCCCGAAACTGTTCAACTTGCCGTGGCGTCGCTTTGCTGGTGCGCGACCTCCATTCCGCTGACCTGCGCCAATGACGGTCAACTCAACGCCGAGGCGCTGCGTCAAATCGCACGGGCGTCTGAGGCCTGCGACGTGCTGGCCGTCGGGCCGGGAATGGGTGTCGGGACCGTGCAGCAGAATCTCGTTCGCACAGTGCTGGACCAGTCCAAGCCGGTAGTGCTCGACGCCGACGGACTGAACAATCTCGCGGCGATAGCCGACTGGCCGGAGCTTCGCAACTGCCCGCTGGTTCTGACCCCGCATCCCGGCGAGTTCGCACGCCTGAGCGGGCGGGATACAGCCGCCGTCCAGGTCGGACGTGAATCGGCCGCCATCGACGCAGTCGGCAAATGGGCCGCCCCGGACCGCGGACCGCTGGTCTGCCTGCTCAAGGGCGCAGGGACAGTGGTGACTGACGCATCGGCGGTCTACGTAAACAATACCGGCAATCCCGGGATGGCTACCGGAGGCAGCGGAGATATCCTCACCGGCCTGATCGCCGCGCTGATCGCTCAGGGCCTCGAACCGTTCGATGCGGCCTGTCTCGGAGCCCGGGTTCACGGTCTTGCCGGCGATCTGGCGTCGAGCAAATTCGGCGAAACATCAATGACCGCGGCGGATCTGCTGGACTTCATCCCGGACGCTTTCAGGACGGCCGGATGAGATACCCGATACGCAAGATCCTGGTCCTGTTGCTCGTGGCGCTGTGCGGATGTTCGCGCCAGACGCCAGGTCAGCAGGCCCCGCATCCTCGCACGGTTTCGTTTTCGCCGGCGATTACCGAGCTGCTTTTTGAAATGGGATTCGGCGATCATCTCGTCGGCGTGACGACATATTGCCGCCCGCCGGCCGGTGTCGATATCCCGGTAATCGGCAACGATCTCCATGTCACCGCCGAGCCGATTCTCGCCGTGCGGCCGGACATACTGATAACCCAGAGCAATCCGAAAAAATTTGAGACGCTGTCGAGGCTCAACCCCGACATCCGCATTGAGCATATCAAGATCGAAACGCTGGCGGACATTTCAAGTGCGATGGCCCGAATCGCCGCGTTGATGGGCGCACGAGCCAAGGGCGTTGAATTGTCCGGCAGGTTCCTTGAGCAACTCGATGAAGTTCGCCGACGAGTGGCCGGACGCGACAAGCCGCGAGTGGTCTTCGTTATGGGGCATCACGATCCGTCGACAGCCGGGGCCGAGACGTTCATCAACGAACTTATCGAAGTGGCCGGCGGGGTTAACGCATCGGCCCAGAAGTACTCCGGCTGGAAGAAGATCGACATCGAATCGCTCCTGAAACTCAAGCCCGACGTGATCGTGTGCGAATCTCAGGCTTCTGTCGCCGCTGCGGCCGAACGCTACTGGTACGAATTGACTGGCGGCCCGGCCAGCAAGGTGCGCGTCCTTGTGGTGACCGACAAGCGTTGGACGATTCCCACCGGTCACATGGCCGATACGTTCGCCGGGAAACTGGCTGACTTTCTCCATCCGCAAACCGCCGGAGGCCCGGGCAAATGAGCCTTTCGCCTTCGACATTGCCTGATGCGTTGACCGGGCGGAAACTCCTGTGCTGGCTGGGCGGGCTGCTGCTTGCGATGATCGTATTGGCGATGCTGTGCAGTCTTGTCGGCCAGGCTGACCTGACCTGGCGGATATGGCAGTTTCGCCTGTATCGCGCGGCTGTGGCTGCTGTCGTCGGCGTCGCCCTGGCCGTTGCGGGCCTGGCGTTGCAGGCGATCTTACGAAACCCTCTGGCCGAGCCGTACATTCTCGGCATCTCCAGCGGAGCCGGGGTCGGCGTTCTGTGCGGACTGGCGATGGCGACGCACCTGACGCTGCCTATGTGGGCGACAACTCCCGCCCTGGCGATGCTCGGCGGACTGGCCACTGCGGCGATCGTCTACGGGATCGCACATCGCCGCGGGCGCCTCGATCCCTACGTTCTGCTGCTGGCCGGGGTGATGATCAACGTGTTCAACGGGGCGCTCATTCTCGTGATCTTGCAGTACACCCAGCCCACGGAGATGATCAACTTCATCGGATGGGGCATGGGCAAAGTGCCCGAGTGGATATGGGGTCAGCCGATCCTCCTGATTGTCAGCACTGCGGCGGTGATAGTAGCCTGGGCCGCGATCTTCGCCAAAGCCGCCGCGTTCAACGCACTTGGCCTCGGCGATGAAGTTGCGTCGTCCGTCGGCGTGTCGGTCCACTCGTTGAGGGTCTGGACATTTGTGATCGTTTCTCTCATGACGGCGATGGCGGTTTCCCTGGCCGGCCCGATCGGATTCCTCGGCCTGATCGTCCCGCACGTCTGTCGGATGCTGCTCGGCCCGGACCATCGTCTGCTGGTTATCGTCAGCGGATTCGGCGGGGCGATCTTCCTGGTGACCGCCGACACGCTCTGCCGCATGATAGACGTCTGGGCCGGCATGGGCCAGCTCCCTGTCGGCGTGATAACCGCGATGGCCGGCGGACCGTTCTTCATCTACCTGCTCAGGACCCGTCGCGGCGGAGGTGTCCAGTGAGCGATTCTTCGGCGCATATCCTGACGGCGTCTGACGTGAAGTTCGCCTACCGGACCGGGCAAAACGTGCTGGACGGCGTGGACCTTTCGGCCTCGGCCGGCAAGGTCATATGCGTGCTCGGTTCGAACGGTTCCGGCAAGACCACGCTGCTGGGATGCCTGCTGGGACAGCACCGACCCGACAGCGGGGTCATAGAACTCGACGGAAAAGCGATCGACGGATACTCACCGCGAGCCCGGGCCAAACTCATGGCGTACGTGCCCCAGCAGCCCGATGCGGCGTTTGCTTTCACTGCCGCCGAGATTGTGCTCGCTGGTCGACTCTCCCATACCGGAATGCTTGGCCTGACCAGTGTCGCCGACCGCCAGATCGCACAAGCGGCGATGGAGATGACAGGCACGGTGGGGTTCGCAGACCGCATGCTCGACGAACTGTCAGGCGGCGAGGCCCAGTGCGTGATGATCGCGCGAGCTCTGGCCCAGCAGCCGGCGGTGATGCTGCTGGACGAACCGACGAGCCACCTGGACATCGCCAACCAGTTGAGAATATACCGAATGATGCGGCGGTTGGCCGATGATTGGAATATGGCCGTCGTCTGCGTGTCGCACGATATTAACCTGGCCGCACGATTCGCCGACGAACTCGTGCTGATGCGCGACGGTCGAGTCGTCGCAGGCGGAACCGTCAGCCAGGTGATCGATCGGGATATCCTGTCCGAAACGTACGGCGTTCAGATCGACCTGATCGAAGTCCCCGGCCGGTCCGTGCCGATAATCCAGGCCGAGTGATCGCGAACCGTTGGCGATGGCGGTCGCGCTGGCGATGGTATAATAATTCGACAGGGAGTCAATTATGAACACCGCCTTCAAACGATGCGCGTTGATTGTTCTAGTGCTGTTGGCCGTCGCCGCGCAGGGGTGCTTGAGTCCTTCGTGGAAACCGGTTCCCAAGGCCCGCACGAGCGGCCCGCCGTATGCGTTTGACGAGTCCGGGGCGTTTCCCTGGAAGGTTGTCTGGGGCAAGTCGCAGTCGTATTTCTCCAAGAGCATATCGTCGATGAGGAGCCAGGGTTATCGCCTGCACGACCTGGAAGTCTACAAGGACGAGGGCGACACGCGATTTGCCGGCATATTCCTGAAGGACCCGCGAGGCGCCTACGTGCGATGGCGTCTGACTCGCGGCCAGTTCGATCGTGACTTCAAAGTCATGACTCGCCAGGGCTACACGCCGATCGATCTGGAGGTCATTAACGAACGCGGAACGCTGCGTTATTCGTCTGTTTGGATCGAGAATCCCGGCGGGCCGGGCTGGCGTATGCGATGGGGCCTGACCAACGGTGAATTCCTCGACGAACTCGACACATACCGCAGCAAGGGTTATCGCCCGATCGATATTGAGGTTTACGGCATTGGCGCCAGGACGCGTTACGGTTACGTCATGGTCCACGACCCAGGCGGCGCCGCGTGGGTCGCCAGATGGGGCAAGACCGTAGAAAGCATGAAGTCTGTGATGGACCTGCAGCGTTCCAGACGCAGCCGGATTCTCGACTTCGAACCGTCATACCCCCAAGGCAAGCTCCGGCTGTCGGCCGTTTTCGTAAACGATGCATCGGCCCGCGGATGGACCTGGTCCATGTGCCGCTCGGGCGGACAGATCAAACGCGCGATCGAAAAATACGGAAGCACTCACCGCCCAATCCACGTTGCGATAGGCCCGCACAAGGAAGGCGGGCTGGCGTATCTGTGGATATGGCAGAGGAACTGAACGGCTGGCGACTGGTAGTTGGCGACTGGCAACGGCTCACCGTTTGATGGCGACAACAAGGCCCCGACGCCTCCCGAATGACACCTTCCATTATCAAGCGAATGCATTTCGTCTGACATTTTGCCGCCGGGTCATGGTAGAATCTTCTCGACGCTACGGAGCGAGTATTCGAATACGCAGGCGAAAGGTCTACTCATATGCGAACTGCAATGTCTTTCAGGTTCCTTGTCGCTGCACTGATCGCAGCGTTCTCAGTTGATATAGCCCTCGGGGCCGATTGTCCGCAGTGGGGGCAGCCACACAGTCGAAATATGATCTCGACGGAGAAGAACCTGCCCGATACGTTCGATCTGTCAGCCGGCACGAATGTCAAGTGGGCCGCGAGTATCGGCGGACGCACCTATTCCACGCCGATTATCGCCAGCGGGAAAGTTCTCATCGGCACAAACAACGAGCGTCCCCGCGACCCGCGGCGCAAAGGCGACTTAGGCGTGCTGATGTGTTTCAACGAGGCCGACGGCAAGTTCACATGGCAGCTCGTTGTGCCCAAACTGCTGGAAGACAGGTATCTCGATTGGCCCAAAGTGGGAATCTGCTCGGTGCCGACGGTTGACCGCGATCGTGTTTACGTGGTGACGAATCGCGCCGAAGTCGTCTGCCTCGACATAAACGGCCTGGCCAACGGAAATGATGGTCCGTTCAAGGATGAAGCCGCGTTCATGACCCAGGGCGATGCGACTCCGCTGAAACTCGGCAAGTTCGACGCCGACATTATCTGGCGCGTTGACATGCGCACCGCGGCCGGGATCAGGATGTGGCCCCACGATTCGGTCAGCGTCTCGATCATGATCGACGGCGATCACCTCTACCTCAACACGAGCAACGGCAAGGACAACTCCCACAAGAAAATCCGCCGCCCGGACGCGCCCAGCCTGATCGTGCTGGACAAGGCCACCGGAAAGCTCATCGCCGCCGACACCGAGCGGATCGGTGATCGGATATTCCACGCTACCTGGGCGCCGCCGTCGATGGGTAAAGTCCGCGGCGCCAGGCGAGTCTTCTTCGGCGGCGCCGACGGGGTGGTCTACGCCTTTGCGGCCGTTAAGCCCGACGCCGCCCCGGGACCGAAGCCCGCCGCGTTGAAACGCATATGGCGGTTTGACTGCGATCCGTCGGGACCCAAAACCAATCTCAATGACTACATTAGGAACCGTACTGAGGGCCCGAGCATCATCTACTGCATGCCGGTGTTCTACAAGAATCGCGTGTATGTGACTGTCGGCGGCGACATCTGGTGGGGTAAGCGGAAGGCGTGGGTCAAGTGCATTGACGCGACGAAGACCGGCGACGTCACGAAGACCGCCGAAGTCTGGTCGAGAGAAGTCTCACGACACTGCTGCGCGACAGTTGCGATCTCCGAGGGGCTTCTGTATGTCGGCGACTTAGGCGGAAACTTCTACTGCATCAACGCCGAGACCGGCAAGACACTCTGGACCCACAAGACCAACGGAGCGGTCTACGCTTCGGCGTTAGTCGCCGATTCGAAGGTCTACGTCGGCACACAAAAGGGTCAATTCCTGATCTTCGCCGCAGGTCGCGAGAAGAAAATCCTGGCCGACATGAAACTAGACAGCCCAATCCACGCTCCGGTCACCGCCGCCAACGAAACAATCTACATCTCCACGATGAAGAAACTCTACGCCGTGGCGAAGAAGAGCGATTGAGCTCGTCCATCGGCGTTGGAATTGCGGGGGAGTTCACAAGAGAAGTTCGTCAATGTTAACGTTTCTGCGGGAGGTCCGCGGGTTCATCGCTTAGTCTCGGTTCGGCTTTTGGGGTGTCCCAGTCGGCTTTTCTACCGATCCATTTTCTCCAGTTGAAGTGCGTGTCGTCGCAGGGGATTTCCTGGGTGATTGTGAACTTGAACTGTCGCCTGGGGCAGCGGCGCCAGGCGATTCTGAATTGGACGATTATCCCGCCATCGTACTCCTTCTTTAAGAGGCGTCGCTTCATCGGTCCGGCTGCATATGTCCAGGGCGCCCGCCAGGTCATGAAGTCACCGTACACGAACCAGAGTCTGGCGCTGCCGCAGGCGCCTCCGGTCGGGGTGTCGGGCCGAAGCGTGAACGTGTCGGACTCGGCGGTGTGGACAACGTCGGTGCGTATTGCGTTCTGGGTGCCGGCACTGCTCCAATCGGCCGACACCAGCGGCGCCGCGGAGTTAACTGAGCCCGAATCGCTCAGTTTGCGGATCAGGATGCCGCCGAAATCGTTGTCGTTCGAGTGTCCCTTGTCCCAGCCGCCGTATCGATCGATGCGATCGTAGCCGCGTGCTCGAAACAGATACGCCAGGTTCGGCCAGAGCCATTGCCGACCGGCCGCGTCACGCCCCCGAACGTACGGCATCCAGTTTCTGTACTGCCTGAACTCGGTTTCGGCGTTCCAGAACTCCCTGTCGGCCTCCGAGCCGTGGGGGCGGGTGAGCGTAAGTTTGATCAGTATCTGCGGGTCGTCTTCCCGCGAGGTGTCGCCGCGAATGTTCAGGCGCCCGGTCAGCAGGCTGCGTCTGGACTTGGTTCGCGGCGCCAGCGGTCTTGGCGGCCAGTTGATGTCGAAGTCAACAGCACCGGCTGCCGATATTCGCACGGGTTTCGGCACGTACGGAGCCGGTTTTGTTTTCGGTGTTGCGACTCTAACAGCCTTCGTGGGAGCTTTCTGCGTTTCAGGCTGTTCGGCCCGCTGGTCGCCGGGCGATTTGCATCCGTGCAGCGCCGCCAGGACGACCAGACATAACGCCAACAGTCCGATGCGGCTCGATGCGAATCTCAGTGCGATCGTCATACTATTTCAACGATCAGGCCGGCCGCGGCGATCAGCAGAAAATGAAAATGTCCGGAAGTTCCGAGTTGTCTCTGCGATCCGGTGATGAGCGGTGTTGTCGATCACGCGGGATTGGACTACAATCATCGCCGGATGTTTTGATGGAGAAACTATGGTCATGCGAAACGTTTCTATACTGACGTTGACAGCTGCGATCTGCCTGACAACTTCGGGCGCTGCGGGCGATAAGGTCTTCTCTATCGAGAAAGACGATCTCGGGCCGATCTATCGGGTGGATATGAAGAAGGTCAAGTCCGCGGCGGACCTCATGAGCGTACCGGGCGTGAAGATCGCATGGAAACTCGGCGGCGAGAGTTCGTGGCTCGGCAAGGCGGGCGATTTTGATTCAGACGGCAAGATAGACATTGTTTTCGGCGTGCATAAAGATGGCGTAC
>CAYMSH010000045.1:0-23688 GCA_964392945.1 uncultured Planctomycetaceae bacterium
GTGCGACGGGATTAGTGGCGCGTTTGTATGTGGTGGGGTTCTGGCCCATGATATTCTGGTACTGAACCTGAGTCACTTCGGTAACGCCCATGTAAACCGCCTTGCTGATCGTGACCCATCGCTGCGGGCCTTCGTTTCCGCGGCGTCCCGATTCGCTGGCCGATGAACCCATCAGGAATCTACCAGGCGGGATCAGAACGAGTTCCAGCGTGACGCCTTTGCCCAGGTCGAGCGCGAGCAGGCCATGAGCGGCCAGTGAGGCGATCTTCGCCGCGGGGATATCCTGCTTACCGTTGTCGGTCTTTAGCGAGATAGTCGTTTTCGGATCGATAACGCCCGCGATCCTGGCGGATGTTCGGCATTGGGCGACGATGGTCTTTGCGTCGTCGGCAAACGTCGCCTTCAATATGTCCGTCGGCGGGACGAGCATTGTTCCGTACGGCGTTTTGATGCGAATCGTCGGGTTGAGCACGACGCCCTTGAGACGCGTCTTGTCACGCAGTGTGAGCGACCAGTTGTCGATTTTGGACGAAGTGTCTTTCGGGCTCTGGCGAATCCGGCGGATATCTTCGAGTTTCACGACGACTGGTCCGTACGGGCTGGCGATCTTGAACTGTTTTACGGTGATCGTCCCGACAAATGTATTCACATCGGCCTGGATCGTGCTTCGCGGTTTGATCGGCCGGGTCGCCGGATCAGGCTCCGGGCCTTGATCGCCAGCGTGGGACTTGTGGAAATTAAGCACTCTGGTAATCGCCTCACGTTGGGTCGGGACGTCGCTCGCGGCGTGGCTAGAAACGATAAACATGATCGCCGGCCCCATCGCGATAAGCTCCCGCTCGGCTTCCTGGCGCGTTTTGTTTGAGGCCAGCGCCTTGATGAGCGTCTTGGTCCGCTTGACGACTCCGCCCAGATCGTTGAAACCCACATTCAACTCCGTCAGTTCCGCCACGGGTATTTTCAGAATATCGTCGCTGGCGATGCGAATGCCGATCGCCTTGACGTCAGGCGTTCCTGAGATGCCGGTCCCGTCGGCAAGTTCGAATCGCAGCGACGGCGCCTTGGCGGCCTGGGCAAACGGCAGGGCGACAGCCATCATCGCGATTGCAGATATGATTTGGCAGGCGGTCTTCATTCGGCATCCTTTTTGCGGTCCGGCGATTCCCGAAGCTTGTGGGGTCACTTACCGAAACATGCGATCGAGCCGTCTTGCAGTGAGATGTATATCTTCTTATCTGCTGCGATCATACCGTCGAATACTGGCGATGACTTGAGCTTGTGTTCCGACAGTGTCTCGCCGTCGATCGTTGAGACCAGCCGAAGTGCGGCGCCTTTTTCGCCTCTGTATGCTGACTCGATCTTCTCCGGGGCTTTGAGTTTCAGTTGGGAACTGCGAGCTTCTTTCGGTTCGGGAGGGCCGGCGATGACAAGCGTTTTGTCGGTTAGCACTAGTGCCCGCACAAAAATCGGCATCGGTTTGCTCCAGAGATATTTGTGCAAACTCGGAGCCCCGTGCATCCTGTCGCGTTTGGTGGTCTTCAGTTTGAGGGCTCTGCCCGATCTGGCGCCGCGGAGGTGTTGGTCCTTGCGGTAACTGGGCAGCGGCTGGGACATCTTCTTCTCGGCGGCGAATATGCGGTAGGTTTCTCCGCCCCGGATTTGTCCGGACATTCCGCCGGGGTATTTATCCCGTCCATATCCGAAGACTGTGTCATCGCTCATCGCCATGATGCGCCCAGCGGGGAGCATGTTGCCCACGCGAGGCCAGATCTGCCAGCCGGATTCGTTAACTGGCGGCATGCATACCGCATCTGACCCGAAAATCCAGTACGAGCGATGCCACCAGGCGTCGTCGAGGAATCCCATAGGTGCGAACAGGTGCGGCGGTCCGATCTGCAGGTCGTCTCCGGTCTCAAAATCGATCTTCAGGTGACGCATGTATACCGATCCGCCGGAGATCGACAGCACGTCATTCAGCACGCCGCGCAGGTCCACGCCGCCGTCTCGCTGGTGACCGGTCTTCGGGTCGGTGCTGTCTATTACCGTTTCGGAGAGTTTTTTACCAGTGGCCGCGTCGAGGCGGCAAACACTGATCCCGCCGTCGAGGTATGACGATCGTCCGGCCGCGGCTATGACAACGCCTTTATCGACCAGAACGCTGCCGTGTACCGGCCAGGCCGATTCGACCTGGCCGCGAACGATGATCAGGCGGTCTTTCGGCGCGGCGCGGAATCGCCACGCCAACGCTCCGTCCGATTCGCGCAGGCAGTAGATCCACCCGTCGGCCGATCCGAATACCATCGTGTTCTTGAAAGCTGTCGGCGGCGAGTCGATTCGCCCGCCTGCGGTGTAGGACCAGATCGCTTTTCCGCTAATCGCGTCCAGAGCATGAATCGTGTGAGCGTCAACGGCGGCGACGAAAACTTTCCCGTACGCCATCACAGGGCTGGACAGCTTGCCGCCGATCCTCGCCCGCCAGGCCTGTTTGACTGCTATCGGCAGGCTCGTCGCGCTGCGAGCGCTGCGTTGGCTGTCATGGCGAAACGCCGGCCAGGCTTCGGTTACGTCTGCGAGGTCTTGGGAGACCTTGCCCATAGCCGGGCCGGTTTCGAGGCGTATGTCTGCGCCCTTGACGATCTTTGGTTCGTCGCGTGTTGTGGCCGTTGCAAACAGGCCTTTCAGCATCGTTTTGATGTTGCATGCACACGAGTGCGGCGGGGCGTAGAGCAGGCCGTTGGCCGGCATGATCCCGTACTGGCAGGTCCCGCGGATCCAGTGGTTCGGGCTGATCTTGCCGGACTTCAGGTCGATGAACTCAACCCCGGACCGGCTTGCCATTATGTAGCGGCTGGTGGCCTTGGGGCGATAGCAGCGATGGTGCGCCAGCGTGGCGAAGTCCCAGGCCTTCCTGGTGTCGATGGATTTCTTCAGTGCTCCGGTCCTGGCGTCGAGGCCCTGTCCGAAGTCGGCGGCGCCTCGGGCGCGGGTGTAACCTCGCCAGACGAGTCCGTTGATTACGAAGATGTCCGGCGGCGAGCAGAAGCCGGCGGTGGCTGAACAGTTCCACATCGCCTTTCCGTCGGCGACTGAAAACGCCGACATCTTCTTGAAGTCTGCGACGTATACGACTCCCTTGTTGGCAACCAGCGTTGGTGCAGCCCACTTCCATATGCCGCCTCCGGTGCGGCCGAGTTTGCACGGGTGGTCTATGCTCCATTTCTCGTCGCCGGATTCAAGCGCCAGGCACACGAGGTTCTTGTCGGTCTGGTATAGCAGCTTGTCGTCGGCGACAACCAGCGGAATCAGCGTTTCGACGCTGACCTTTTTTCGCCAGATCGGCTCGCCGGTTTTCGGGTTGGCGGCCAGGATCGTTCTGCTGGTCGGTTGGGCCTCGCTGCGGCGGCGCAGGTGGATCGCCTCCTGGCTGTCGCCTACCAGCATGACCAGGATTTTGCCGGTATTGATAATCTGGTGTGTGCGATCAGAACCCTTGCACGTCGCGGCGGTCTTGCCGGTGGCCGCGTCCAGGATGCTTACCGGCTGGTTCAGCCCCAAAGTGGCGTAGGCGCGATCGCCGTCTGCTACGAGTCGGAACGCGAGGTCCGCCGGCCCGGCGCGGAAGCTTCGCATGTGATCGGTCCACTTGTCCATGTCGCGTTTCCAGAGCAGCACTCCGTTGAATGCGTCTCGTGCGACGAGTTTCCATCGCGGCGGCATGCGGATGTCAGCCCGCTGGCCCTCGTCGATCATGTAGAAGACCCGCCCGCCGGAGGTCACCATGGCGCTTACGCTGGCCAGTTGTTCGTGGCTGCGTGCGAATTTCGGGAACGCGATCCACTGCACGCACTTCGGCGGGCCGACTCGCGTGTCGCGGGCCACTGCGTTGTTGTCCGGCGCTCGCAGGTAGTGGGTCCATTCGTCTATATCTCCGGGCTGCGGCTTGACGGTCTTCTTCCAGCCGGAGCCTGACTTGATCAGCGCGACGCCCATCGGCGCCAGAACGCGAGTAACTTCGCTGGCGGAGATATCGCCGAGGTCTTCGGCGATCAGGAGGTTTACGAGATTATCAGCATACGGCAGGTGCTTCCTGGTGCTGGGCCAATACTGGGCCGACCTCGCTCCGTATTGCTTGATCGCCCCGCGGGCCTTGTCGAGCTGATCGTGGGTGCGATACAGCCCGTGCACGACGAAAGGCTTGCCTGTCTTAATGCCGTCGATCGGGCCGAGATGCACCAGCAGCCCGCCCCGAACGCCGCTTGTTTCGACGATGTCGGACGCGGCGAAGCCCAAGGAGGTCAGCAGGCACAGGGTTATCGCTATGGACAGTCGGTTGATGTTCTTCATGCTCTTGGTCCTTCTGTATGTCAAACGTCACAGGTGTCAGGCTGTTGCGTCCTCACTTGGGAGTTTGCAGTATAGTCAATCCGCCCTGGTAAAACGCTCCCGCTACGGCTCCTGTCATCAGGCACGCCAGAGTCGCGGCCAGCAGTGCTCGCGGTCCTACTGACGCCAGGTCCTTTCTCCGTTCGGGCACCAGCGCCGATATCCCGCCCACGAAGATCGCCATTGACGCTACGTGCGCGAACCCGCAGAGCGAGTAGGCCATTATGACCGCCGTTCGCGGGTTTTGAATCGCACCGGTCTCCATGGCGATTTTCAGGTCGATGTACGCCGGGATCTCGGTGACTATCGCACGCTGTCCCAGCAACTTACCGGCCAGCATACTGTCTTCCGGCGGTACGCCTATCAGTATCGCAAAGGGGCGCATGACGTAAGCCAGTCCGCCTTCCAGCGACAGTTGAAGATCGGTCCCGCTCCATTGGCCTATATGCCATCCGGCTCCGCCGAGTATCAGGTTGATCACGCCGACGATGCCGAGGAACGCGATCAGCAGCGCCACGATGCCGACAAGTAGTTTTACCCCGGCCATCGCGCCTGTGATAATCGCTTCGATCGCCCCGGACTGCTTTTCATAGTGCAGTTCGATATGCTTGCCCAGCGTTTCGGGCCGGCCTGTTTCCGGAACCAGTATTTTCGACAGCACGATCGCCGCCGGAGCTGACAGGAAGGAGGCCGATATCAGATGCGCGGCGATCATCGGGAACGATTCGCGCAGAAACCCGACGTATATGAACAGCGTAGTGGCCGCGACTGTAGCCATTCCCGAGGCCAGGATTGTGGTGAGTTCCGAGCGTGTCATTTTCGCCAGGTGGGGACGCACTGCAGTGGCCGACTCTACGCCTACGAAAATGTTCGCCGCCACGCATAGGCTTTCGGCTCCGCTGATTCGCATCAGTCGCGTAAAGACCCACGCGAAGGCCCGGATCAGCTTCGGCATGATTCGCCAGTAGTACAGCAGCGACATGATCGCCGAGAAGACAATCACCGCCGGAAGGGCGTGCAGGCCCAGGACGAACTTGTCCTTCGCCGGCACGGCGAGGTATCCGAACACGAACCGCGTACCGTTCATTGCCGCGCTGAAGAAGCTGTCGACGGCCGAACCCACCTGGTCAAACGCGCCTGTCGGTCCGAGCACCAGGAAGACCAGAGCACCAAGCCCCAACTGCAGGCCCACGCCCCATACGATCACGCGCAGGTTTATGCATCGTCGATTGCTCGACAGCGCCCAGGCCAGCAGCATCAGGGCGAATATCCCGCCCAGGCTGATCAAGTTGTAGTGGTCCATATGCGATTCCTTATCGTCATGCATTATGGGTTTGTTTCGCCCCGGTACAACCGTGAACAATGAGCATGATGCCGGGTTTTTCTTGCGGAATGGGCTCCAGCCTGAGATAAGTGTGCCCGAGGTGAAGGATGAGAGTGGTGTTTTGCGGCAGCGGCTGGTTCGCTGTCCCTAGTTTCAAGGCGATATGTCGCGGCGGTTACGAGCTTGTCGGACTGCTCACCCAGCCTGCGCGCAAAGCCGGCCGCGGGGGCAAGCTTCGCCACACGCCTATCGCTGCGGCCGCTGAAGAAATGGGTGTCGAAGCAACGCCGTGCGAGAACATCAATTCCGAAGAATCCCTGGCGATGCTGCGAGCCATGGCGCCTGACGTTATCGCCGTAGTCGATTTCGGCCAGATCATCGGCCCGCAGGCCCGAGCGGCTTCTTCTATCGATACGATCAACCTGCACGGCTCGCTGCTGCCCGAGCTTCGCGGCGCGGCGCCGGTTAACTGGGCGATCATACGCGGATACAAGACCACCGGCGTGACTACTTTCTCGCTTGTCGGCCCCGTCGACGCTGGGGCGATGATCGCCAGCACCGAAACCGAAATAGCTCCCGGCGAACGGGCCGACGAACTGAAGGCCCGCCTGGCCGACATGGGCGCCGAACTGATGTGCAAGACGCTGGATATGCTGGCCTCGGGCAACGCTCATCCCGTCGAGCAGGACCACTCGCAGGCCACCCACGCGCCGATAATGACCAAGTCCGACGGCGTGATCGACTGGACCGCTCCGGCCGACGAGATCGTTAACCTGATTCACGGGGCCTGGCCCTGGCCCGGCGGGCAGGCCGTTCTAAAACGCGGCGACGGCAAGGAATATCCGATGGTCATCGCACGCGCGGAGGTCTCTACCGGTGCTGCGATGCTCGCGCCGGGAATGCTCGACGAGGAATTGTGCGTATCGACGGGGGCCGGATGGATTCGCATACTGGAGCTGAAACCCTCGGGCAAGCGGCTGATGGCGTTCAAGGATTTCGCCAACGGTTACAGGCTCACCGCCGGCGACAGTTTTTAATCTCAATGGAGTAAATGATGTCTGATGCACCCCAGGAAAAACTAGGAGCCCGCGCCGTTGCGCTCAAGGGGCTCCGTGATCGCGAAGGCAAGGTTATGGCGCACGTTGACCGCCTTGCCGGCGAGAGCGAGTTAAGCTCGGCCGATCGCGGTTTTGCGATGGAACTGGCCGCAGGCGTGATCAAGCGACGATCGACACTCGCTGCGATCCTCAAGCCGATGCTGAAACGCCCCAAGCAGCGATTGCCCGTGATTGTCAGCGATATTATACAGTTGGGCCTCTACCAGATTCTGTTCCTGGACCGCGTGCCGGCCCATGCGGCGGTCAACGAGACGGTGAATCTCGCACGCGACACAAACCAGGACCGCCACATTGGCCTGATAAACGGCGTGCTGCGTTCGGCGTTGCGGATGTATCCCGAACCGATCGAGGGCGTCCCGCCTCTTGAGGGGAACATTATTCCCAAGGGACCGAATTCGTACTACAAGGCGCCGAAGGCGATTTTTCGCGATCCCGCCGGTCAGCCCGCCGAATACCTGGCGGCCGCCTGTTCGATCCCGCTGGATCTGGCCGAACGCTGGATCGGCGAGTTCAAGGGCCTCGCCCCGGCCGCCGAAATCGCCATGCACGCCAACTGTCGCGCGCCGATGACCGTTCGACCCAACACGCTGAAAACCGACACCGCGGCTCTGCTGGCGAGATTCCCCGAAGCGGAGATTTCCGCCGTAGCCCATGCAAACGGGCTGAGCATAGTTGTAAACGATCGCGGCGAGGCGCTGGCCAGCGAGATGTTCGCCGAAGGTCTCTTTCAGCCCCAGGACGCCACGGCCACGGCCGCCTGCCTGGCGGCGGCCCCGAAACCCGGAATGCGGGTGCTCGACACCTGCGCCGCACCGGGAACGAAGACCACGCACCTGGCCGAGATAATGCAGAATAAAGGCGAAATTGTAGCACTGGACATCCCGCAGAAGCTCGGTTTGATCAACACTAACTGTCGGCGGATGGGCATATCGATCGTCAAGACGGTCTCGGCTTCCGAGCTCGGCTCGCTCGATCCGCACAGCTTCGACGTGGTGCTGGCCGACGTGCCGTGCAGCAACACCGGCGTGCTGGCCCGGCGCCCCGAGGCGCGATGGCGATTCAAGGAAAAGATGCTCGGCGGACTGGTCAAGGATCAGAAGTTCCTGGCTTTGGCGGCCGGGGCGTTTGTCAAGCCCGGCGGACGGTTGGTCTACAGCACCTGCAGCCTCGAAGATGAAGAAAACGGGAGCATCGCGGCATACATCGATCGCAAGGTTAATCATCTCTCTTTAGTCCGCGAGAAGATCGCGATGCCCGCTGGCGGCTGCGACCCGGCGAAATGGCGAGACGGCGGATATCACGCGGTCTTCGAAAGCTGAGCGATTGCGAATTCCCGACCGGGATGTTAATCTGGCTGGCGAGTGACAGGAAATGGCCAAATCGAAGAAAAAATCCGGCAAGTCGACCGATGCGAAGCCCAAGGGCGTTCGGATCTCCAATCGACGTGCGCGCCGGGATTTTGAGATACTCGAAGTGCTCGAGTGCGGGATTCAGCTCACCGGCACGGAAGTCAAATCGATGCGGGCCGGAAACGCCAAGATCGACGAGGCCCACGCTCGGATAACCGACGGTGAACTGTTCCTCGTCGGGGCGACTTTCGGCCTGTACCCCCAGGCCGCGCCCGGAATGCAGCACGAACCGTCCCGCGACAGGAAACTCCTGGTCCACAAACGCCAGATCGCCAAGATCGAGATGCACGTCCGCCAGAAGGGCAAGACGCTGATCCCGCTGGCGATGTATTTCGTACGCGGGTGGGCCAAATGCGAAATTGGCGTGGCCGTGGGTCGCAGGAGCTACGACAAACGCGATGCGATCAAGAAGAAGCAGCAGGCGCGCGACATGGCCCGCGATCTGGGCAGGAAGTATCGATAGACGATAGGCGAGAGGCGGTGGCAATTGGCAGTTGGCAATTGGCAATTGGCTCAACGGAGACGGCGACGGCAACGGCGCTTTGCGTTGATTCTTGTTTGTGGGCTAATCTTCCTGGTCGGATCGGTTTCTTTCGGGGCTCGGACTGGTAGAACTTCCAGGGGGCGGGTTACTGGCGGCGGTATTGAAATTGTTCATGGCGCTAATGTGCGTGAGATTTCGGCGCTGGTTAATCGGCATACCAAGAGCAACTGGCTTGGCGAATCGAGTCGGCTGTATCATTTGGACACCGACGGTAAGGTAATGGTCTCGCTGGAGTCCGAACCGCTGGCCAGCGGGCAAATCGCATTACGGTTCTCGGTGCGAAATACAGGCGCCGCTGCGACAAGTGTGAAAGTCAATTTTCCGATTCTGGAGGGGCTGAAGCCCGACAGGGGCTCCGGCAAGCTGGCGTACTGCTTCCCCAAGAGCGGATCGCTTATCGGTACTGATCCAATAAACATTCGCCGGCATTACGGCGGGCTGTTTCCGCTGCAGTTTATGGACGTCTATCGTCGTGGAGCCGGGGGGATATATCTTATCTGTCAGGATCGGGCCAATAACCGCAAGATGTTTGGCCTCCGCAAAGCCGGCGCCGGGTCGGTCGATATGTCAGTTGAGTATCCCAAACGCACCCTTGCTGTCGGCGAGAGTTGGACTCTTCCGCCGGCCGTGCTGGGCGCTCACGCCGGCGATTGGCATGCGGCGCTGCAGGACTATCGCCGCTGGGTCGATACGTGGTACAGGCCCGCCGCGCCGCGAAAGAAATGGTTCCGCGAGGCGTTCAATTTTCGGCAGGTCTTTCTGCATCCGAATCTCGGGCTGAAGCATGGAGCGTTTGATCCGAAGACCGGAAAGTTCAGCCTGGCGCGGATGGTGAAGGACGACGTCGCCGCTTTCGGGGGCGTTGACTTCGTGCATGTTTTCGACTGGTCCCAGACTTTTGCGCGCGGGCGCGTCGGCCAGTACCGGCCCTGGAATGAACTCGGCGGAGCGGCGGCGTTTCGAAAAGAAATCTCGAAGATACAGGCGATGAGAATACCGGTTGGGGCTTACCTGGAGGGGTATCTGGTCTCGAAGAATGCTGACGTGGCGTCCGCGAAGGGGCCCAAGTGGCGAATGCTCGATGCTGACGGGAAACCGCATAGCCGATTCGGGGCGGGGTACTGCTACATGTGTCCAAAGGTCTCGGTCTGGCGGGACTACCTGGCCGCGGCGTGTAAAGACGTTGTCGACTCGGGCGGCGTGGACGGAGTCTATCTCGACCAGTTCGGATTCGGCTACCAGTATCCGTGCCATCGCTCCGATCACGGTCATTCTTCTCCTGGCAACCAGTTGCAGGCCGAAGCCGGGCTGATCGCTAAGGTCCGCAAAGCCGTTGGCCCGAACAAGGCGATCTACGTAGAGGAGACTCCAACCGACGTGACGACCCAGCTGCTCGATGGCAGTTTCAGCTACGCGCTGTCGAGCGATAAGTCTATAGTGAACCTGACGCGATTTGCGATTCCCGACTTCAAGGTGTTCCACATTATCCGCTGCGATCAACCGTTGGGAAATGACCTGGCGGCCGTGCGGCGAGTATTCTTCAACGGCGACGGAATATGGCTGGAGGGTCCGCTGTCGATCGCCAAATGGTTCCCGCCTAAGGTCCGAAAACTTATCGCAAAGACGCATCGGCTGCTGCGGACCCATCGAGACGCGTTCTGTTCGAGCGACGTTACGCCGCTGGTCCCCACGCGGAACAAGAGCCTCCTGGCCAATCGCTTTGCGGCGAAGGGGAAGGTTGTCTGGACGCTCTACAATACATCCGACAAGCTGCTGAGCGGCGAGTTGCTGTCGATCGCCGGGACCGGCGAGTCGAGATACCACGACGCATGGGCCGACAAGCCGCTGAAGGCCCGTTCGTTCGGCGGCGAGGATCTAATTCAGATTAAGATACCAGCCGGCGGATGCGGGTGCGTTGTTCAATACAGAACGCCTCGCCGATCGCGGCGGGATTAACAGGAGCACGGAAATATGGATGATCGGACCGCGACGAATTCAGTTACTCGCAGATCGTTTCTTGCAGGCCTCGCCGGCGCCGCGGTTGTCGGTTTGGGCGGGGCGGCGCTTGGGATCGAACCGTTCAAGCGTCCCGGTAAACCGATCATGAAACTGTCGCTTGCGGCGTATTCGATGAAGCGTTATCTGGCCGCCAAGCCCGGAACCAAAGGGGCGATGGATATGGGCGCCTTCATCGACTACTGCGCCAAGCTGCGGCTCGACGGGACCGAGCTGACATCGTACTGGTTCCCGAAAAACGTAACGTCTGCGTATCTTGCTTCGCTCAAGCGACGCGCTCACCTGGCGGGATTGGATATCTCCGGCGGGGCGATCGCCAATCGATTTACGCTTCCGGCGGGCAAGGACCTCGACGCCCAGCACACGCACGTGCGGAAGTGGATTGACCATTACGCCGATCTCGGCGCGCCGGTGATTCGCGTGTTTGCAGGCAGGAGCGTCAAGGGCGTTAGCGAGTCCGACGCGCTGAAGTACGCGATTGCGAATTTCGAGAAGGCCTGCGATTACGCCGGCAAGCGGGGGGTTATTCTGGGCATCGAGAACCACGACTACGCGGCCGACATCGATCGGATGATGACGATCGTGCGCGGCGTGAAGAGCCCCTGGTTCGGCGTTACGTTCGATTCGGGCAATTTCCACAGCGCCGACCCGTACGCCGACCTGGCGAAAACTGCACCGTACGCGGTCAACGCCCAGATAAAAGTTCACATGCGCCCGGCCGGTAAGTCCGCCGAGGAAGCAGACTTCAAACGCATAATCAGAATACTCCGCGACGCCAACTACAGCGGGTACATCACCCTGGAATACGAAGCCAAAGAAGATCCCTACAAGAGCATCCCGAAGTATCTCGACAAACTAAGGGATGCAATCGCCGGTTAGTCTTCCTGGTCGTGCGGGTCGATGTCGGTCGGGGCGTGCATGTGCTGCGACGATCCCGGCGTGCTGAGCACCTTGTATACGCACCATGCCAGCAGGCTGGTCATGCCGGTGACGGCCAGTGTCATTATTATCCATCCGCCGGTAGTCATTTGGAGGCCTCCTGCTCGTCCCAGCGTTTGTTGGCCAGGTTGACGATCAGTGCGAAGAACGCCGCGACTACGAGAATCAACCCCAGCGACATCAGCACCACTGGCGGCTCGCCTTTGGGCGGTTTGATGATGGCGGCGAAACGATCCGGCAGATTGTGATAGCACCACAAGGCGAATATCGAGATCAGGTAGAGCGGGGCGATATACTTCAGCACGATCTTCAGGATGCCCGGGAGGCGTATTTCGGCGCCGCGGCGAAGTTCGGCCATTCCCTTGTCGATCCCGACTATCCAGCCGAACAGGATTACCTGGAACGTGGCCAGTATGAATATGAAGAAGTTCGCCATCCAGAAGTCGATGGTGTCCATCGCCGTGAAGCCCTTGGAGAAGTAGACCACAAACGATGCGCCCGTAAGCGTGATGAAGCTCAGGATCGTAACCGAGGCTTTACGCCCGATCCCCAGGCCCTCTTCAAGCAGGGCGATCGACGGTTGGAGCATCGACAGCGAGCTGGTGACCGCGGCCAGGAACAGCAGGAAGAAGAACAGGAACCCGAATATCTGCCCGGCCGGCATCTGGTTGAACACGTTAGGCAGTGCGACGAACCCCATTCCGAACGTGCCCGGCGGCTTGTCGACTACGCCTTGCCCCAGGAAGATGAACGCCGCGGGAATCGCGATCATCCCGCCGAGAACGACTTCGCAGAAACCGTTGCCCGCGGCCGCGGTAAGTGACGAAAGAGCCACGTCGGCGTCGCGTTTGAGGTAGCTGGCGTACGTGAGGATCAGGCCGAAGCCCACTGACAGGCTGAAGAATATCTGCCCGGTTGCGGCCAGCCAAATCTCGGGATTAGAGCGCGTTTCCAGGAGCGGCTTGTCGGCTTTTGTCGGGTTCCACATTGCGCCCAGCCCGTTGACGATATTCTGGTCCGGCTTGTCCGGGATCGGCGCTCCGAGCGTGAGGACGCGAACCAGCACAACGACCGCGCAGATCACCAGCAGCGGCATGGCGATGTTGCAGAACTTTTCGATGCCCTTGGACACCCCGCGATAGATCATTATGAAGTTGACGACGAAGCATATCGCCACGAACACCAGCATTCGCCACGCCGCTTCGGAGAACACCGCGCCGTTTTCACCTGCTCCTACGGAGTTTTCGAAGTGCGCTCCGATCTTCGCCGCGTCACTGCCGAATTCAGCGAAGCTGCCTGTCAGGAACTCCCAGGCGTACGCCAGGCACCAGGCCTCGACGAACACGTAGTACATGTAGATCATCACCGGCATCAGCGTGCCGAGCAGTCCGATGTACGATCCGGCTCGGCGTTTGGTCAGCGAGCGGAATATGCCGGGTACGGAGTTGTGACCCATCGAACCGCCGTATCGTCCCAGGGCCCATTCGGCCCAGGCAAGCGGCAGCCCGACTATCAGGAAGGCGACAATGTAGGGGATCATGAATGCGCCGCCGCCGTATTGCGCGGCCTGGCCGGGGAAACGGAGGAAGTTGCCCAGCCCGACGGCGCTTCCTGTCACCGCGAGGATCACGCCTACGCGAGTTCCCCATTTTTCACGCTTCATCGCCATTAAACGATTCCTTTCGCTCAGTTGGAACTTTCACTTGTCGCCGGGTATAATCTCCGAAATGCAGCTTGGCGACAAGGAGTTTTTTCCCAGCGATCCGGCGCCGAATGCAAGTTTGACCCGTCGCAGGCGTTCTGTCTTTCGGAAGCGAAAAGAACGAATCGACGTACAACTATAAAGGAAATTACGATGGGCAAGTTCAGCAGACGTGATTTTATAAAGGCCGTTGGCGTGGGATCTCTGGCGATTTCGACAGGCTCGGCCGCGACGGCGTTTGCAGCCCCTGCGGCCAAAGCGGCAAAGGGCGCGCCTAACATTATCCTGATCATGTCAGACGATATGGGCATTTCCGACATCGGCTGCTACGGCAGCGAGATCGACACTCCCGTGCTGGACAAGCTGGCGTCAAACGGGCTGCGGTTCACCCAGTTCTACAACACCGCACGCTGCTGCCCCACGCGAGCGAGCCTGATGTCGGGCCTCTATCCGCACCAGGCCGGCGTTGGCCACATGATGGGCGATCGCGGCGTCGATGGCTATCGCGGCGAGATCAGCAAGAATTGCATGACGATCGCCGAAGTCCTGAAGACCGCCGGTTACTCCACATACATGGCCGGCAAGTGGCACATTACCAAAGCGATCAATCCCAAGAGCGAAGAAGACAAGCACAACTGGCCCCGCCAGCGAGGATTCGACCGATTCTACGGAACGATCCACGGCGCCGGAAGCCTGTGGGACCCCAACACGCTTACCCGCGACAACAAGTACATCACCCCGGTCAACGACACCGAGTACCAACCCAAAGAACCGTGGTTCTACACCGACGCGATCAGCGACAACGTCGCCAGGTACATCAGCGAACACAAGGGCGACAATCCGTTCTTCATCTACGTGTCGTACACCGCGGCCCACTGGCCGATGCACGCTCCGGAGAAAGATATCAAGAAGTACAAGGGCAAGTATGACGCCGGTTTTGGTCCGATCCGCAAGGCCCGCTACGAAAAGATGAAGAAGCTCGGCATCGTTGACGAGACCGCCAAACTCTCGCCACAGGCCGATAGCTGGGACCGCGTCAAGAACAAGCCCTGGGAAGCCCGCAATATGGAAGTCTACGCCGCCATGGTCGATAACATGGACCAGGGCATTGGGACCATTGTTGACGAACTGAAGAAGCAGGGCAAGCTGGACAACACGCTGATTCTGTTCTTCCAGGACAACGGCGGATGCGCCGAGGGCATGGGCCGCAGAGGCAAAGGCAAGCCCCGCGCCGACAAGCCCACGCTGGAGCCCATGGGCAAAGATGAACTCCAGACGCGCATGATCCCCAGGCAGTCTCGCGACGGATACCCCATGCGAATGGGCGAAGGCGTGATGGCCGGCGGAGCCGACACCTATATCGGTTACGGACGCGGCTGGGCCAACGTCTCCGACACGCCGTTCCGCGAGTACAAACACTGGGTCCACGAGGGCGGGATTTCGACTCCGCTTATCGTTCACTGGCCGGCGAAGGTCAAAGACGCAGGCAAGCTGCGCACCACGCCGTCACACCTGATCGACATAATGGCCACGTGCGTAGACATATCCGGCGCGACGTATCCCAAGGAGTACAAAGGCAAGCCGATCAAGCCGCTGGAAGGCTTGAGCCTCAAGCCGGTCTTCGACGGTAAGAAGATCGAGCGTGAAGCGCTCTACTGGGAGCACGAACGAAACTGTGCGATCCGCAAGGGCAAGTGGAAGCTCGTCGGTAAGGGCGTTCTCGGCAACGAAGGGCCTAACGTCAGCAGGTGGGAGTTGTACGACATCGAGGCCGATCGGTCCGAGCTGAACAACCTCGCGGCCGACATGCCGGAGAAGGTCAAGGAACTGTCGGACATGTTCACCGCGTACGCCAAGCGGGCCAACGTGATTCCATTCAGCGGAAAGAAGCCGCCGAGAAAGAAGAAGAAGCCGGCAAGGAAGAAGAAATAAGAACCGCGTGTCTCGCTGGCCGTTTACCGCTGCGTTTGTAGTCTCGAGCTTCGTCGAACGGCGAGCGTCGATCGCTGCTCGACGGCTAAACGGCGTGTCGTGCGGGAATCAAGATGCAAGCGACGGTTCTATGTCTCTAGGATCGAGTCTTCTTGGCGGCTATGATTCCTGTCAGGCGTTTGATTAGTTTTTCTGCGATTTCCGAATTCTCGGCGATAACGTTCTTCGTCTCGCTCGGGTCGGTCTTCAGGTTGTAAAGCTGATATTGGGTGGCGTTCTTCGGCGCCGGTTTGCCTTTGCGCTTCCTGGGTTTTCGACCTCTCAGGAGTTTCCAATCGCCGACTCGCAGTGCGAGCCCACGGCCTTGCTCTACGATGTGCTCTCTGCCTGTCGCGTCTTTCTCGCCTAGCAGGGCGTCGATCACGTTGAACGAATCCGGCAGGGCGTCTCCTGTTGGTTTCTGGCCCGCCAGTGCGGAAAAACTGTTGGCCAGGTCGATCGTTGATACGAACTTTTCGCTGACCCCTGGGGCGATCTTTCCGGGCCAGTAGGAGATAAACGGCGTTCGCGTTCCGCCTTCCCATGTGCTGTACTTGCCGCCTTTGCAGATACCGGCCGGTTTGTGATCGCCGAGCTTGGTTACCGCTCCGTCCTTGTATCCGTCGTCGAGGACCGGGCCGTTGTCAGAGCAGAAGACAACGAGCGTGTCCTTGTCTAGTTTCAATCGCTTCAGCGTCTTCATCAACTCGCCGACGCACCAGTCCAACTGCACTATCGCATCGCCGCGGAAACCGAGCGGAGTTTTACCGTGGAATCGCTCGTGCGGCATGCGCGGCACGTGAATATCGTGCGACGAGAAGAACAGGAAGAACGGCTCGTCCTTGTGCTTCTCGATCCAGTTGACCGACTTTGCGACCCACTGGTCGGCAAGGTCCTCGTCGCGCCATCGTGCCTTGGTTCCGCCGGTGAAATACCCGATGCGCCCGATCCCGTTGTGTACGGTGTGGTTGTGGCCGTGAGACCAGTCCATCTTGAGCTTCTTGCGCTCGGTTATGCCGGTGGGGTGATCTTCCGACGGCTTCTTCCTGCCGACCCAGAGTGGGTCTTTCGGGTCGAGGTTGGCTACCCTGTGGTTCTCGACGTAGACCGACGGCACGCGATCGTTAGTCGTCGGCAGCAGGTAGCAGTAGTCGAACCCGATCTCCAGCGGTCCGGGCTTTAGCAGGCCGTTCCAGTCGGGCCCGGGCTTCGAGCCCAGACCGAGATGCCACTTGCCGACTACGCCTGTTGCGTATCCGGCTTTTTTGAGCATAGAGGCGACGGTCTCCGTGCCGGGCTTGATCAGCGCCGTGGCGTTCGGCGGGGCGATTCCGGTCCCGGCCTGGCGGAATGCGTACTTGCCTGTCAGGAACGAAAAACGCGTCGGCGTGCAGGTCGAAGCCGAGCAGTAACCGTTGGTGAACTTCAGCCCGCCAGTGGCCAGGGCGTCTATGTGCGGTGTTTTGAACGCCTTGGCGCCGTAGCACGACAGGTCGCCGTAGCCAAGATCGTCGGCCATTATCACCAGTATGTTCGGATGTTTTTTAGTAACCGCAGTCGCCGCCGGCGCGGCGAGACCCGTCTGGGAAGTCAACATAGCCCCGGCCGCCGCCGCTGCTCCGGCCCCGATAGTCTTCAGAAAACTCCGTCTGGTTGTTCGCCTCATCGGTATGATCCCTTACTTACTTTCGTTTACGTGATAGACGCGTTCGATGATCTTGGCCATGTCCGGATCGTAGTCGCGCAGCTCGGCCCGCAGGAACGGATAGAAGTCGTTTACGCCGAAATACGCTTCGCTGTTCTCGGAGAAGTATTCGTGCATGCGGGTCGCCGCGTAGGCTTTCACGTATTTGCCCCGCCCGCGATTGGTGTGCAGCACCTTCTGATAGAGTCCCTTCTTCAGGGCGTTTCTGTATGCATCTGCGATCGCCTTCTTGTCTTTGTCGTTTACATAGCGATCGTGGTATCCGTGCGCCAGTTCGTGCAGCAGCACCCACGGGCCGGTCGGGCGGCTCCGCCTCAGCACGTTGATATCGCTGATCTGCACGCTGTGGGTCATCTCGGCCGGGCGATTGTTCGCCACGACCCAGCCGCGAGACCAGTGATACTCGGCCTTGCGCCTTCCCGGCGAGATCCAGATCGGAATGTTCTTCAGCTTGGCGACAGCCTTTTCAGGCATGAGCGTCTCGACGTGTCCGAGCTGGATGTCGACGTTCTTCATCGCGTTTTTCAGCACGGCCTGGTCGCCGTTTACGTACTGCTTGTGAATGTGGATCGACCAGCCGCGTACTTTGGTGATCTCGTAATCGTCGGCGGTGTGCTTGTCGGATGCGATCTTGTGCTTGTCGGCCAGACGAGTCCAGTAATCCTTCCAGTATCTGTCGTAGTAGTCCAGAGCCGCGAGTTTTATGTGCGCAGGTTGGGTGACCTTGGGAGCCTTCGACGGATCGTAACCCTTCAGGTGCCCCTTGCCGGCCCGTTTTCGAGGCGAGACGAATCGCCAGGGCGTATCGCCCAGGACGGCTTTGCACAGTGCGGCGCCGTACTTGTCGTATTCCTTGAGCTGTTTGCGGGTGTGAATGTGGTTGTGATCGTGATCGTGTGTGCGGTTGGTGTCGTACCAGTTCTGTACGCACTCGGCGAAATACTCCGAGCGGTTCTTGCCGGCGTAACACTGCTTCGGTCCGCCGAACACGATTCGCACCTTGTCGCTTGCGGTTACCTTGACCTTGGAGTTCGTCGGTTTGTCGTTTACGAGAATGTCGCCGCCGTCGAGGCATTTTTTAATCAGCTCAGGCGACTGGTCGGGGAACCATTTGACCAGGGCTCCCAGCAGGCTGACCGGGGTCTTGCTCTTGATTCGCCTGAAACGATGGGCCGCGTATCCGTCATTCCAGAGTCCCTTTTCCTTTGCCTTAGCGAACGTTTCGCTCTGTCGCTTGCTCAGGGCCTTGTCGAAGCCGGCGCCGTGGATAACGTGGCCGAACTCGTGGACCAGGATGCTTTCGATCTGCATGCCGCCTTCGTATTCCATTACGTCTTCTTCGGCGAACACAACAGTGGGGCGACCGCCTCTCCAGCTCAGGAATCCGCGCTGGCGCCAGTTGTAATAGTCCAGTTCCTTGCCGGTCTTGTTGCTCTTGTACTGCGGCAGGTCTGAGGTGAACTCCTTGTGGCCGATCAGCAGGCAGAGCACCTTGCGATCGCGGATCCGCTGGGCGACGGTCTTGTCGATGTTCTTCATGAGCATGTCGAACTGGTACGCCGTCTCGCGCAATGCGTAGTCCGAAACGCCGTTTGACGTGGCGATCAGGATGTCCTGAACGCTGAGGCACTTCTTGTAGAACTTCGTGTCGAGTTTATACTCTTGGGCCTGGGCCTTTGTCGGCGCGGCGATCTTGTACTCGGCGGCCGGGGCGAGGGTCGTGATCGCCAGCAGGGCAAATGCCGCACAGGCGGCGTTGAAGCTTCGCATTTTCATTTCTCCGGAACGTCAGTGTTATCTTCTGGGCTCGCCTTCCCACAGGTCGGCGATGAGTTTGTATCCGTCAGGGTCCTGGTCCTTCAACTCGCAGCGAATGAACGGGTAGCGATCGTTGACCAGGAAGTAGCTCTTCATCATTTCGGCGAAGTATCGCTTCTGGCTCGATATCGCCGGGTGGGCGGTCCGCTTGCCGTCGAATCGCAATACGGACTTGTACTTGCCGCCGGCCTTGGCTTTGGCGTAGGCCTTGCTGGTCTCGGCTGCGAGTTTTGGGTTCCGATCGTAATACGCCAGCGCCACGGCTCCGAGAACGTCGGCCTGCTGGAGCATCGAGAAGTCAATCATGCGTTGCGGGTCGCGTACTTCGACGGCCTGGTGTTTATCCAGGTTGGCGTTCTGGCTTTTCAACGTGGCCTTGTCGCCGCAGTACCTCAGGTACGGGCCGGTCTGTCCGATCTCGAGCCATACCGGGATCGAGTGCAGCAGTTCGGCGCCTTTTGGGCCGGCGAAGTGATCGATCACGTGCAGTTTGTAGGCCAGTATCTTGGTCATCGTAGTGCAGAGTCCCGGCTGGGCCGTAAGTTCCGGGCTTACGTATACGGTCCATCCGGCGAAGTTGCGTTTGTCGTATTGCGACGTGGCCGCGGGCTTCTTGGCGGCTTTGGCGATAGTTCCAGGCCGCTTCTGGTACGCCGCAAGGTCCTTCTCCAACGCTACGATCTTGGCCGCATCGACGCCCCAGTAGCGTTCGATCAGGCGGGCCATTTTCGGGTCATGCTCTCGCAGTTCGGCTCGCACGAACGGGTAGATGTCGTTGATCGCGAAATAAGCTTCGCTGCTCTCGGCGAAATATTCCATGCGGTTTGTGCGTGCGTAGTGCGACCCTTTCCCGCCGTGATAGATCTGGACCTTCTCGTATGTCTTCGTCGCCATCATCCGTTCGTAGTTCTTTTGGCATTCTTTGTTACCGTAGCCGCGTCCCTTGCCTACGAAGTGAAAATCGTAGCCGTGGGCCATTTCGTGGAAGATCACAAACGGGTGGCGGTAGCTGTCGCCATGGTACGATTTGATGCTCAGCGACATCATCGATCGCGGGTCGCGTGGAATCTTGTATCCGCGGGCCAGCAGCCAGCCTCGGCCCGGGTGATACGACAGGTTGGCCCGCTCGGAATATTCCATCCAGATCGGCGTGTTCTGCTGCATGTTCGTGACAGCGGCGGCCGGGACCGCGAGCTTGATCTGGTACAGGTCCCACTTCAGGTGCTCCAGGGTCTTTGCCAGTTGCTCGGGGTGCTCTTTCTGCAGGTCGCGATTGATGTAGGCGGTCCAGCCTTCGATGTTGCGGACCTCGAAGCGGTCTTCGGTGATCGGCTGTTTGACCTGTTTTGTCGGCGGCTCTTTCCGGGCCAGGGCGGTAGAACTCAGCAGGCATAGAATAAGGCATATATAACTGGTTTTTGTCACGGCAGGGCTCCTGAAAACGTCTTGCGGGTGTTGAGATATTATAGCCCAGCCGGGCGGTCAATCATAATTTTATTCAACGCCGAGCGGATCGTTTCGCTCGCCAGCGGTTGTTGACTCGCTCGAAAACAATCGGTTCTTTTTGTCCGATATCGACGCTTATGCTATTGTCGCCGCGAGTTACTCTGATCTTCGGCGACGGGGCGTCTTTGGCCAGAGGGGTGCATACCGTTACCATCGGCCTGGCTGGATCGGAGTCGTATTTTCCTCGCACTGGATGCCATTTGACGTCGGTCTTACCGTATACCCACCATTCCTGGCTGAACTTCCGGCGTCCCTGGCAGGTGAGTTTTGTCTTGGGTCCGTCGACGAGTATCTCCATGTCACTGTCGGCTCCGATGATCCTGCATCGGGTTCCGTCGGCGCTGAGCTTGACGCCGAATCCGCACTGGTATTGGGTCGTGACGGATCTGTGGGCCTGCGGGACTGATATGTCGTCGAGCCATATGACCGCTTTGTCGGCCGCCTGGACGATTATGCGCCGGACCGACCCGGATGCCGGTTTGTCCTTGGCGGCCCGGATCGGGATGTACGCGCCGCTGGAGTCAACCGTCATGCCGCGCAGCTCGCCTGACTCCCATTGGTCCGACAGCATCGCTTCGGCGCGGGGATCGTTGGATTTTCTTCGAACGTACTGGCCCAGGAGCGGCAGTGTGTGGTCAGTGGCCGCCGGCTCGAAGTACCCCGGGTCCAGCAGGAAGTTCTCGCCGCGTGCATAGACCGCGACGCTTCCCTGGTCTTCGTTGGCGTGATGGGTCGACTGCTTGCCTTTGCCTTTCACGCCGGTGACCAGCGAAGGGACCAACCCTGCGTCGCTGCGGAGGACTCCCTCCTGGATCGAACTGACTATGTGCAGCGTCGGAAGGTCGGGGAACTTCTCCGGAGCCGGCTTCAGATCCCGTCCGAGAAAAGCGCTGACGGCGAACTGGCCGCGCACCTGTTCTCCGAAGGCGTCTGTATTGACGAACTTCTCGGCCATGTGATCGGCGGCCTTTCGCAGAAACGGAAGATCGTTGGCGCTGCCGGAATGGGCGCAGATCAGCAGGCCGTTGAGCCACGGCTGGGTGTCGTTGAAGCAGAGGAACTTGCCGTCGCCGGCGTACATGAGCTTCAGGTAGTTTCCGGCGTTTCGCATTTGCGGCGATGTCAGCAGCCCGCGATCGTCGCCGGTGACCTGCTTCAATGCGTATCCGAACCATATCGGATACGACATGCCGTAGTTCCAGTACATGTTGCCCTCGACGCATCCTCCGTCTTCGGCCACTCCGACGTACTTGTCCTTGATCGTTTTGACCGCGGTGTCGATCGCCTTCTTCGAATCATCGGGACGGTAGTCCCGCAGCACCAGCGCAACCACTCCGTTGAGTCCGTTTCCCACGCCGATTGTGTTGCTCGGGTTACTGCGATACCACCAGTCGCCGGCCTTGATGCGGCCGAGATAGTAGTCCAGCCCGCGATTCAGCAGTCTCAGTATGCGGGCTCTGCGTTTTGCGTCGAGCTTGTCGTATATGCAATCGTACGCCGTGGCAAGCGATTCGAGGTTGTGGCCGTTGAACTCGTCGATATTCAGGAGTTGCCGTCGGAGTCCGGGCCACTTGTTCTGCTTTTGCTTCAGGCCGTCAGTGGCGCTGGTCATCCGATCGATCACCGCCAGCAGGCGCGGAAGATACGCTTCATCGCCGGTCAGCACGTAAGCCCAGGTAAGCGCGGTCAGACCCGACGACCAGCCCGGTGTCGAGCCCTGGAGCACTTTGTCTACGGCCGGCGGCGTCGCTTTGCGGAGGATCAGCGTGCGGTAGTTGGCCATCGCAGGATGGTTGAACTTCTTCCGCAGCCCGGCGAGAGTTTTCGGCGTGAAGAAGACCGAAGGATGTTTCGCGGCGTCAGGCTTCTTCAGCACCCAGTGCGCCGGCGGGGCGACCTTCAGCGGCGCCGGCTCGAACGCTTCATTGGCCTTGAGTTTGCGAAGTTCGACTTTGGAGATGACTCCTTCAAACGTTATCTGTTTCGGGACGGGTTTCGCCGAGAACGTCGCCTCGTTCGTCGTGCGGAACGAGAGTGTCGTCAGCGGTTTCTTCGCCAAGTTTTTCGGCAGCGTGAAGGAGCATTCCCACCAGGGCTCTTCCGGACTGGCGGCGTGGAATATCGCAAAGCGGATCGTGTCTGAAGAATCCCGCCAGACGACGAATCGCAGCTTCGTTCCGGCCACTTCCTTGCCGGGCCATCTTACGCTGTAGTCGTGTCCGCCGGAGCCGCCCATCGACAGGTCGTATCGCTTGGCCAGCCGCTTGTCGCGAAAGCCCCAGACTCCTGGCCGTTTCTCGTATGGACTGTAGACACCGCCTTGCAGGACCGTGCATCTGACTCCCTGCTGCAGGATCGCCGTCACGATCGCGAAGTCATCGTCCTTCATCGCCTCAAGGCTGCCAGTCGAGACAGCCATCGCCACGCCGGAGTTTCGCCAGCTTGCAAGTCGGCCTTTGCTGATTGAAACCTCCCAGGAGACGGCAAACGGACCGGCGCCCGGCTCGACAGGCGTCTGGATTGTCGCCAGACCGCCGGCCGAGTTGAATCGGATGCTGCGCGTGTCTCCACGGCCGCCAAACGAAAACGCGCCGGCTTCCGCCTTGTCGGGACCGACCCATTTGCTGTCGATCAGCGACTGTCCGCTGGCGGGAATAGACAGCATCATTACAATTGCTGCGATAAGCGTCTGTTTCATAATGCGTGATCTCCTGGCGTCGATGTTCGTTGCAGGGCCCGTTCTTGTCAAGCCCTGCGGCGGTCGGTCGATCGGAATCGCCGAATTACCGCTTGCGATCCGCGCCCATGGCCGCTTAGTCTTCAGGGCCTGCTGGAGCGAACTGAACTATGTATATCATTAACGTACTGGCGCCGGTGTTTCTTGTGATTGCTTTGGGAGCGGTCCTGCGGCGCACGGGTTTCGTCAACGATGAAGTGCTTGTCGGGATGAGCCGGCTGGCGTATTGGGTGGGGCTTCCGTGCCTGCTGGTGGTGAAAGTCGCCGGGGCTTCATTCGACGGGGCCGGATCGTTCGACACGTTCTGGCTGGTCTTCATCGGGATGATCGCAGGGCTTATTGTCAGCATCGCACTGGCGTTTGCGATGCGAATGGACCGCGAGCAGATCGGCGCGTTCGTGCAGGCGGCGTTTCGGGGCAATCTGGCGTTTGTGGGACTGGCGGTGATCGTGGCGGCGTTTACCGTGCTGCCGTGGGCCTCCGTCGGCGATCTGGCCCGGGCCGAGCGAGCGGCGG
>CAYMSH010000046.1:0-8766 GCA_964392945.1 uncultured Planctomycetaceae bacterium
AACCAATTGAATTAGACAATGAAACACTAGGCGAATTTAGAGTAATAGGTGAGTTCATAGCTGTGTTGTCGTAATCATGCTATAGCCAAGAAAGTGAATGCGTTCCGGCAAGTCACCGCACTGGATTTTGCTGCGGTGGCCCCGTAAAAAGCGCTGAGGTCAAGCGTTGACTCACCGCCCAACGCCGATCCGGCGGGGGCAGCGTCAGCTTCACGGCCTACCATCAAATCCCAAAAAGACCTTCTCTAGTTCCTGGGATGCCTTACTCAATCATTGGGCTCCCAAGCTGAAGCCGTAAAAATGCAGAGTTTTCGATTTTGAATTGTCGGATAGATCGTAGTTTTGTAGTATGTTGACTATAAGGGTAGCGATTTCTGCGCAAATGGCACTGGGATCACAAGCCCTAGTATCGCACAAGTGGAACTAGTGGGACTGGCGATTGTTTGCGGAATATTATGATGCGAAACAAAACCTACACATTGTTGGAACGGGAGTCGAAAGATGCATAGCATAGGAAAACAGGGAATCTCTGACGAACAATCCGAAATGCTCGAAGCGTTCGAAGGCAGAAGAAATGTTCCAGCACATGAGGTATTCAGATCTCTGGGGATGGGGATCGGGGGACACATAACTTAATTACTGGGATAATTATGGGTTAGGTGTTATGGGTAGGCCTGGCGGCGGTGGACGGCGGGTGCGACATGGGAATTGACGGTGGCGGCGGGGCGGATGGGGGATTGTTTACAGGCCTGGGGGGTGTGAACCTCTGGATCCCGGCGGCCGGAGCGTCCGTCCGTCCGGGCGGCGATCGGCCCGCACAAGCAACGAACGCATCTAACCCCTGCATAGCCAACAAGTGCCGCCCCAAAAGCGCGTCCGGCGTTACCCATGGTCCGGAAAAGAAGTACCTGTTATCAGGAACAAGTGTCACACCCCGAAAGCTGTGAACCTATTGTGAACCAGCCCGTATCGGATGTTGCAAAAAGGTTCCACGTGGAACATTCCTGAGCGGCGAGAGTCAACGGCTTTTGCCACAGAGGACACTGAGGTCACAAAGAGCGGCGACGGCGCGGAGGGTGTTACGGCCGGGTCAACGGCTTTTGCCACAGAGGACACTGAGGTCACAAAGAACGGCGACGGCGTGGAGGATGTTACGGCCGGGTCTACGGCAGCGACTCAGATAGACGACGAGAACACAGAGACCGGCGACAATATAGCAAGACACTTGAAGGTCGTCGGCGGGGCGGGCATGAAAAACGGACCCCGCGGCCGCTGGAATCTGGTCGTGCCTGGATTGGAAAGGAGTCTCTTTCCTACAGATTCCATCGTCGCCGGAGCGACGTGCGGCCGCGAGGCCTTGTTCGAGTTCAGCTTTTTTGATTTTTTTTGATTAGTGTTCTACCATTCCCATCCGACGCCCGAGTCGGCGTATTGGCGACAAAGTCGGGGCGCCGTCGTGGCCGTTGTCATCATTCACCCGCCTACCGGCGGGCAGGTCATTTCGCACCTGCCTGCCGGCAGGCAGGTTCATCACTGCCGTTCTACCATTCCCAGCCGACGCTCACGCCGCCCCAGAATTCGTCATTGAGGTTCGAACCGAAGTTCGTGGTGTCGTCGGTGATCGCGTCTGAGTAGTTCAGGAAACCGGTTATCCCGAGGCTTCCGTATTGCTCGGGCAAGCTAAACGCCTTGCCGAGATCGTATCCGACTTCCAGGCCGTACTGGTTGGTGGCCACGCGCGTGCCGGAGCCGAGGTAGCCGATGTCCATCGTCAGCGTGAACGACGGGGTGACGGTAAGGTCCTTTACGATCGGGACCGAGGCCAGCTTCGCACAATCGGCCAGTACGAACTCGTGACTGATTCCGAACTCGAGCCAGGAGCCCTGGCCGAAGCAGCCGACGTCGTCGAGGTCCTGGTAGTAAGTCAGCGTGGGGTTCAGTGCGAACCAGCCGTCGCCGAGGAGCTTCTGGTCGTCCAGCGCCAGGCCGATGAAATACTCGTTAGTGAAACCGCCGTCATCGGCCAGTTGCGGGAAGTCGTAACCGATCCAGCCGAGTGTCAGCTCGACAGGCACGTCGGGGCAGAGCTTCGACAGGTCGTAGGTCCACGAGAACGTGTAGTCGACTTCCTGCAGGCTTCCGTCCTTGGGGTCGCCGCTTATCCGGTCATTGGCCCCGTACCACTCGAACCAGACCGAGAAGTCAAACACGCCGAAGTCGCCGGCGTCATAGTTCGCCCCGGCCGTCAGCATGTGATTGAGCTTCTCGCGACCTTCGCCGCGGTACTCGCTGAGGTTAATGCCGCGCCAGACGTAATCTGTGGCCATGGTGTAGTCCAGGTAGAAGCCGACCGGTATGGGCTTGGTCCAGCCTTCTTTCTTGGCGGGCGCGGCCGGCGGGGCGGTGGGCTCGCCGAGCTTTTCGTCCAGTGCGGCCAGCCAGGGGCCGTCGGAGCCCTTGGCGTCTTCGGCTCGCGTGGTAGTGCAGAAGCCGGCGGTTCCCAGCAGGGCTATCAGGATCAGGATCGGCATGCGGTTAGTTGTTTTCACAGTGTTTCCTTTCAGTTTCGCCACTGTCTTATCGACAAGCGGTTGATGTTTCGGTCAGGTAAAGTCAATCACCCGACGGCCGGACCGTCACGCCGATCCGACCGGCCGGGTGATATTGCTTCTGGCGGCGGACTATCCGATGGCGTCGCTGCCTTCTTCGCCTGTTCGGATCCGCACGCATCGTTCCAGCGGCATTACGAGGATCTTACCGTCGCCGATCTTGCCGGTGCGGGCTCCTTCGATGATCGCGTCGATAGTCGGCTGGACGTAGTCGGCGTTGACGGCGACCTCGATGCGAGTCTTCTTCAGCAGGTTGACTTCCACGTCTACGCCTCGATAGGTTTCGTGGTACCCCTTCTGCTGGCCGCAGCCCATGGCGTTGGTCACGGAGATCTTGTAGACCTCGGCCGCGTAGAGGGCCTGCTTCACGTCGTTTAGTTTTTCGGGCTGAATGTATGCTACTACGAGTTTCATTTTTCCATTTCCTGTTAAGGTTTGTCTTTTTGGTTGTCGGGTCATCAGGTTGTCGAGAAGATCTGGAATCCGGAGTAAGCTTCCATCCCGTGTTCGCCGACGTCCAGACCGCGGAGTTCTTCGTCGCGGTTGACTCGCAGCCCGATTGTCTTCTTGATGGCGTAGAACAGTACGAGTCCCAGACCGAACGCCCAGACGAATGCGGTTCCCACGCCGATCAACTGCGTGCCGAGCAGCCCGAATCCGCCGCCGTAGAACAGTCCGCCGTCAGTATTGAACAGTCCGCAGGCCAGGGTTCCGAAGGCTCCGCACACGCCGTGTACGCTGACGGCTCCGACGGGGTCGTCAACCTTGAGTGTTCTGTCAATGAACAGCACGCTCAACACAACCAGAACTCCGCCGATTCCGCCGATCGCGATTGCGCCCATCGGGGTTACTGTCGCGCATCCGGCGGTGATGGCGACCAGACCGGCCAGGGCGCCGTTGAGCGACATTGAGCCGTCAGGCTTCTTGACTACAATCCACGCGGTTATCATTGCTGTAATGGCGCCCATTGCGGCGGCCAGGTTCGTCGTCACTGCTATCCGTCCGATCGATCCGTCGCCGGTGGTCGTGCTGCCTGGGTTGAAGCCGAACCATCCGAACCACAGGATGAACACACCGAGAGAGGCCAGCGGGATGTTGTGGCCCATGATTGCTCGCGGCTTTCCGTCGGCTCCGTACTTGCCGATTCGCGGGCCGACGACTATCGCTCCGGCCAGTGCAAGCCATCCGCCGATGGAGTGAACGACAGTCGAGCCTGCGAAGTCGCAGAAGCCCAGAGCTTCCAACCAACCCGATCCGGTTCCGTCAAGAAGGCTGCCCCAGGCCCATCCGCCGAAGATCGGGTAGATCAACAGTGTAATGAAGAAGCTGTAGGCCAGGTAGCCGACAAACTTGGTCCGCTCGGCCATCGCTCCGGAGACGATCGTCGCCGCGGTCGCCGCGAACACCGTCTGGAAGATCAGGAACGTGTAGTTCCAGCTATTGTCATCGACGGTTCCGCTCAGTCCGAACATGCTTGTGCCGAACATTCCGCCGTTGGCGGTCTTGTCGCCGAACATCAGGGCGAACCCGACTACGAAGAACGCAATCGAGCCGACTGAGAAGTCCATAAGGTTCTTCATGATGATGTTCACCGCGTTCTTGGCGCGGGTAAAGCCGGTTTCGACCATGGCGAATCCGGCCTGCATGAAGAACACCAGGAACGCCGCAATGCACGTCCAGACGATGTTGAGATTAAGCGTAAGCTTCTCCTCGACCTTGGCCAGGGCGTCGTCGCCTGCGGTTTCAGCCGCCAATGCTGGTCCGGTCATCAGCACCGCAGCAACTCCAAGGACGATCATCGCCGTCCGTTTCATTCCCATTTGCGTCTTCATCTTTCCAGTTCCTTGTGTTCGTATCTAATCATGCCCGCGAACCATATCGTCAGGCTACAGAGGCAAGAGCACACAGCGTGCCAAAGATGAATAAAACGCGTAAGCGGCTATGTATAAGCGTGTTCAAGCGATCATTGTCTGAATAGCCATATTCGGGCGTGGTGACAATTGTGTTGTATTGTGACGCGATAGGGGCATTTGTGTCATATGACCGTTTGTAATTGCTGGTTCTTGTTAGAAGCATTTTCGGACTAGTTTCCGCTGTTTACGGCTGGGTGTATATACGCTTATCAGGCCGGACCCTCTCGAGCCCGGCCTGATGTGCTGTTTGTGGTGATGACAGTTATCCGATTGCGTCATTGCCTTCTTCGCCGGTGCGGATCCTCACGCATCGTTCCAGCGGCATTACGAGGATCTTACCGTCGCCGATCTTGCCGGTGCGGGCTCCTTCGATGATCGCGTCGATAGTCGGCTGGACGTAGTCGGCGTTGACGGCGACCTCGATGCGAGTCTTCTTCAGCAGGTTGACTTCCACGTCTACGCCTCGATAGGTTTCGTGGTACCCCTTCTGCTGGCCGCAGCCCATGGCGTTGGTCACGGAGATCTTGTAGACCTCGGCCGCGTAGAGGGCCTGCTTCACGTCGTTTAGTTTTTCGGGCTGAATGTATGCTACTACGAGTTTCATTATTGAATCTCCAGTTGGTTTTTGTTGTGTTGGTTGCGTGCCGGTCGGTCAGGTCGTCGAGAAGATCTGGAATCCTGCGTAGGCTTCCATACCGTGTTCGGTGATGTCCAGACCGCGGAGTTCCTCTTCCTTGCTGACACGCAGGCCGACTGTGTACTTGATCGCCGCGAAGACCAGGCCCATCGAGAGCATCACGAATCCGGCTACTGCGAACGTTCCGGTCGCCTGGATGCCGAGGAGTTCGGCTCCGCCTCCATAGAACAGTCCGCCGTCAGTTGCGAACAGTCCGATGCTGAGTGTGCCCCAGATGCCGTTCATTCCGTGGACCGGGAAGGCTCCGACCGGATCGTCGATGCGCAGCCTGTCCAGCAGCAGTGTGCCGAGGACGACTATCACGCCTCCGACGGCTCCTATCGCCAGGGCGGCGGCCGGGTCAACGTATGCACACGGAGCGGTGATCGCAACCAGGCCGGCGAGGCATCCGTTCATCGTCATGCCGAGGTCGGGCTTTCCGGCGAACAGGCAGATCGTGAGCATCGCACTCAGGGCGCCTGCTGCGGCGGCCATGTTAGTGTTGATCGCAACCAGCGCCGCGGCGTTTGTGTTCTCGCCGCTGATTCCCAGCGTGCTGCCGGGGTTGAATCCGAACCATCCGAACCAGAGGATGAACACGCCGAGCGAGGCCAATGGGATGCTGTGTCCGAGGATGGCTTTGACTTTTCCGCCCTGGTATTTGCCGATGCGCGGTCCCAGGAGGATCGTGCCAACCAGCGCCGCACAGCCGCCTGTGGCGTGGACCACAGTCGAACCTGCGAAGTCGCGGAAGCCCATCGTTGAGAGCCATCCGCCGCCCCAGATCCAGTGTCCGACTATCGGGTATACAAGACCGCTGATGACAACCGTGTAGAGCAGGTAGGCTCCGAATTTCATTCGCCCGGCCATTCCGCCGGCGACGATCGTGGCCGCGGCTCCGCAGAAGGCGGCCTGGAAAAGCCAGAACGCCCAAATAGGGAGATTATCGGCGACCGCGGCCGAGCCATCGGCGCCCGCGACATTTCCGCCGAGGGCGAAACCGTCCCATCCGATGAAGCTGTTGCCTTCACCGAACATGAACGCGTATCCGACGAGGAAGAACATTATGCTCGCGCTGCAGTAGTCCACGAAGTTCTTGGTCAGAATGTTGCAGGTGTTCTTTGCGCGGATGAAACCGGCTTCGACCATTCCGAATCCGGCCTGCATGAAGAAGACGAAGAACGCGGCCATCAGCACCCAGAGGGTGTCAATGGCGCTGATGGCGGCAAAAGTTCCATTTAGCCCCGCCGCTTCGGCCCGGGCGGGCAGTGCGCATAGTCCCACCGCCGCCGCAACAGCAAACAGAGCGATAGGGCGTTTGAGTATCTTTGTGAACATATTTAGACTCCAGTAAGGTCGAATCGAATTCCGGCCAAGCCAATCCAGGCGGATATTACGTCTCTTGGCATAATGCGTGCCAAAAAGGCAAAAATGATATAACAGCCGAATATAAAAGTTGTTACGCTACCAAAGTGACAGAGTTGGAGATGCTAAAAAGAATACGATATTGTCACAAGCGATGAAATAGGTACAATAATGTCGCTTCTGTGACGATAAGATACATACCTTGAAAGGCGAAGTGCGATTATGACGGAAAACGGTGACAACACTGCTTTAGACGGCTCGTCGGGAAGGCATTCACGCGAGCTTGAGGCGTTGTACAGCACCAGCCGCATTCTGGTCTCAGACATGAACCAGCGGCAGATGCTCGAAGAGGTGCTGGACATTCTCGATCGCGATCTGAACATGAAACGCGGTACGATTATGCTGCTGTCGCCCGATGGGTCAGAGTTGGTGTTTGAAGTCGCCCACAGTGTCAGCCACTCCCAAGGCCGGGCCGTTCGCTACCTTCGCGGCGAGGGCATTACCGGACGGGTCCTCCAGAGCAACGAACCGGCCGTCGTGCCGAGAGTCTCCCAGGAGCCGATGTTCCTCGATCGCCTGCAACGCCGCAAGAAGGCCGGCGACGAGGAGATGAGCTTCATATGCGTGCCGATCGCGATCGCCAATAATGTTGTCGGGACGCTGTCGGCCGATCGACCTTACGACGAGACGCTCATGCTCGAGGAGGACGTTCGCGTGTTGAGCATCGTCGCCAGTGCGATCGCCGGCAACGTGAAATCCCGCCGCGACTCGGCGGCCGCTCGCCAGGCGCTTGAAGACGAGAACACCCGCCTCCAGCACGAACTGGAAGACCGCTTTCGACCGGAGAACATCATCGGTAATTCCGGCGTGATGCGAGAGGTCTACAACGCGATCCACCAGGTCGCCGCCGGCGACACCACTGTCGTGATCCGCGGCGAGTCGGGCACCGGCAAGGAACTCGTCGCCCACGCGCTGCACTATTCCAGCCTGCGTGCAAAGGGCCCGTTCGTGAAGGTCAACTGCGCCGCACTCAGCGAGAACTTGCTGGAAAGTGAACTGTTCGGACATGAAAAGGGCGCGTTCACCGGCGCGATCCAGACCCGCAAAGGACGCGTCGAAGAAGCCGAAGGCGGCACGCTGTTCCTCGACGAGATCGGCGATTTCTCACCAGCCGTGCAGGTCAAACTCCTGCGAGTGCTCCAGGAACGCGAGTTCGAACGCGTTGGCAGCAACGAAACTCAGAAAGCCAATGTTCGCATTATCTGCGCCACGAATCGCGACCTGGAGAAGCTCGTCGAGACCGACGAGTTCCGCCAGGACGTCTACTACCGAATCAACGTTTTCCCGATCTTCCTGCCGCCTCTTCGCGAGCGGAAGGACGATATCCTGCTGCTGGCGGACTATTTCGTCGAGACCTACTCGGCGTCGATGGGCAAGAAAGTCCGCCGCATCTCGACCCCCGCGATCAACATGATGGTCGCCTACCACTGGCCCGGCAATGTGCGTGAACTGGAGAACTGCATCGAGCGAGCCGTCCTGCTCAGCCAGGAGGGCGTCATACACGGCCATCATCTTCCTCCCACGCTCCAGACCGCCGACGCCTCGGGCACCGGGGGGACCGGTTCGATGCAGGACCGCGTAGACCTGTTCGAGCGGGACATAATCGTTGATTCGCTGAAGCGCACCTACGGCAACATGGCCGCCTCGGCCCGCGACTTGTCAGTCACTCCGCGTATCCTCCGCTACAAGGTCAACGCCTTGGCGATCGACCCCAAGCGGTACCGCAGGAAAGCCTAGAACGGCAATGATGAATGCGGAATGCGGAATGATGAATGACGGTCGGGGCTAGCGGCACGGGCGGTCGGCTCTCGTCGTTAAATGTAATATTACCAATCTATAAGGTCAAATTCCGAATCATTTGCCCGCGGTCTGTGCGGATTGTAGATTCTCTTTAGACAGCAGGGCGGGGCGCCTGCTTGGAGATCTGTCTTCTGCTCAAAGACGTTGATCTCGGCGGCCCCGCTTTTATGGCCCTTACGGTGTAGGCTGGAGGACCGCCTCGTGAATTCGGGCAGCGTGAATACTGCCCGGTCATCACTCCATCAGACACGCGTGGCGAGCCGAACCTAAGGGCCGATGCTATAGAGAAGGGGGGGGGGGGGGGCCGCCCGCGCCGCCCCCCGCGCCGCCGCCGCCGCCGTTC
>CAYMSH010000046.1:8776-23585 GCA_964392945.1 uncultured Planctomycetaceae bacterium
TATGGGGTGAGTATATTCACGCGGGGGGGGGCGCGGGCCCCCGCCCCCCCCCGCCTGTTTTTTGTCAGCGGGGCGGCATTCACCATTCGGCCATGTTCACATTTGGTACACAGCTTCTGCGGCTGTGACACACCTCACTTCCCTGTTCATAATCCGAATAATCAGAACACTGTTGTCGATCGGCTAATGGTGGTGTCGTTGCAATAGGTTATCTGTAAATAGGTTACAGTTTTTGGCTCAAATCGTCCCTTGTCATATGTTCGTGTTTCGCGTATGTCACAGCTTCCTCTGTTTTGGGGCCCATGTGAACTTTGCCGGATTCCTTTGGCCATGTTGTTTTTCCCTTTGAAATACATTGATATGTGGTATACTTGCGTGTTGAAGAATCCTTACGGATGGGAGCGGGACGCCGGTGGGTCTGTCCCTAGGTTTTCGGATGTTAGTGTGCTGTCCCCGTTCGGATAGAAAGGCGGTTGGGAGCCATGCGTTCAGCGAGTTGCAAGTACGATAAAGGGGCGATTCTGGAGGCTCTCGAGCCGCGGCTGCTGCTGTCTGGCACGATAGCTGGACAGCTCTGGCACGATCTGAACGCCGACGGCGTTATGGACGCCGGCGAACTGGGCCTCGACGGGTGGACCGTCGAACTGACAAACCTGACTTTTGGCGGCTCGGACACGACCGCCACTTCCGGCGGGGGCCTGTACTCGTTCGACGATTTGCTGCCCGGGGACTACGAAGTACGCCAGGTCGACCAGGCCGGATGGCAGCAAACGCTGCCGGGGCAGCCTGCATATCATTACGTCCAACTGATCGACGAAGCGCTTGGGATCGACTTCGGCAACGTGCACGCCGGATCCGTTTCAGGTATGAAGTTCGACGATCTTGACGGAGACGGGGTCCGTGACCCCGGCGAACCGGGCCTGAACGGCTGGACTATCGAACTGGTCTATGTCGCCACTCAGGAGGTCGTCGCTACGACCGTGACCGCGCTGGGGACCCAGGACGGGCAGTACTCATTCGTCAGCGTTATACCCGGCGACTACGAGATTCGCGAAGTAGAGCAGGCCGGCTGGGTCCGGACTTCGCCGGCCCACGTGCTTACCGTGGCAGGCGGGGATGAGTTTACGGATGTCGATTTCGGAAACTCCCAATCGGCCCTGGCGTCGGGGCAGAAGTTTAATGATCTGAATGCCAATGGCCTGCGCGATCCCGGCGAGCCGGGTCTTGATGGATGGACTATCGAATTGGTTGATAACCAAAGCGGTCTTGTCGTCGACACCACGGTTACCGCGAGCATCGATCTGGACAGCTCCGGCGACATCGACCCTGAGACCGAATCGGGCCTGTATACTTTTTCGCTGCTGAATCCCACCCCGGCCGCCGAGCCGCCGGCGCTGCAGATGATGGAGAATAACGCCTGGCCCGGCGCCTATTTCAACTTCGATTGGACCGATACGACGATGTCGGTCAATTCGTACAGCAACAAGAACAAACGCTGCCCCAAGCCGGATTCGACGAGCCACTGGGTTTTCGAGGATATGCCGTATACGGAATACGAAATCTGGGTCTGTTGGGGCCACGCCGCCACCAAAGCCCCCGCTGAGAACGTGCCTTACAGGGTGTATTCGGGCGGAGAGATAATCTCCTTTGCGTACGCCAACGGAGTCCTGGTCGAAGAGTTCATCGTAGATCAGACCTCGCTGCCGTCGGACATGTTCGCCGACGGCGTCTGGTGGCGGCGGCTGGGCAGCTACCATCTCGGAGGGCGATTCGCTGTAGAAATCCAGGGTCCGCAGGACGTTCCGCAAGGCCAGTCGCATCATTCGTTCGCAGACGCCGTGCGTGTTGAAGGGGTTCCATCGAATTACACCATTCGCGAGACCGGCCAGCCCGGCTGGACGCAGTCTTATCCGGAACTGCCGGAGCATAGCGTCCATATGGCCCGCGAGAACATGGTCTCCGGCAGAGATTTCGGCAACTATCGCCTCGCTTCGGTCAGCGGGCTGAAGTTCAACGATCTCGACGGCGACGGCGCCCAGGACCCCGGCGAACAGGGCCTGGACAATTGGACGATCGAGCTGGTTGACACCTCAACTCAGCAGGTAGTCGCCAGCGACATTACATCCGGCGGCGGACTGTATTCGTTCGACGATGTTTGGCCTGGCGATTATGAGGTGCGAGAACAGTTCCAGGATGGGTGGAGACGGACGTATCCGCAGGCCGACGCTCACCTGTTGACGCTCAACAGCGGCGATTCGATTGAGGATGTCGATTTCGGCAATGTCCAGTTGGCGTCGATCTCCGGAGTGAAGTTCGAGGATCTCGACAGTGATGGTGTTCGCGACGTCGGCGAGCAGGGTCTGGCCGGATGGGTTGTCGAGTTGTTTGACGCCGACACCGACGTACTGCTCGATACGCAGGTCACCGACGCCGGGGGAGCGTACGGGTTTACGAACGTGGAGCCCGGAAACTACGAGATTAGCGAGGTCCAGCAAACCGGATGGATTCGCACTCTGCCTGTCGATCCGGCCTACGCGCTGAGCCTGAACTTTGGCGACATCGTCGATGATGTGGACTTCGGAAACCACCCGATGCCGAGCACTATCTTCGGGCAGAAGTTTGAGGACCTCAACGCCAACGGCGACAAAGACGCTGGCGAACCGGGGCTGGACGGGTGGACCATCGAACTGGTTGAGACCCAGAGCGATCAGGTAGTAGCGACAACCGTCACAACGAGTATAGATTTGGACGACGACGGCGAAATTGACCCGGAGGCCGAAGCAGGTCTGTACTCGTTCGTCGGACCGTATCATGGCTCCTACTATATTCGGGAAGTCCCTCAATCGCCGTGGATGCAGAGCGACTCGGCCATGGGAGATGAGTTTGCGGTTCATCCTTGGGGGCAATCGCCTGTGGCGGCTACAAACGGCCAGGACGACACGCTGATTGCGTGGTATTCAGAGTATGCTCGACTCTATGATGCCCAAGGCCTGCCGCGAGGCGAGGCTTTCCCTACCATACACGCTAATGCGGCGGCAATGGATGGCGCAGGCGACTTTATCCTCACTGGCGCTCCCACTCAAGGCGACGGCAGCGGTTTTGGCGTTATAGCGGCGATGTACAATAGTGACGGCACACCGAAGGGCGATAGTTTCATTGTCAACACTTACCGCTCGGGCTATCAGGCATATCCCTCTGTGGCGACCAACAGCAACGGTGATTTCGTGATCGTGTGGGTCAGTGCTGATCAGGACGGTTCGGACTTGGGCGTCTTCGGTCAACTCTACCATCCCGACGGCAGCCCCAAAGGCTCGGAGTTTCAGGTCAATACGACTACTAACTATGACCAGAGGGACCCGGTCGTTGCGATGAGCGATTCCGGGGAGTTTGTAGTAGTCTGGGCCAGCGAGGAGGGCCCCACCCATAACCATAAGGATATTCTTGGGCAGAGATATGCTGCCGATGGGACGCGCATTGGCGGTGAGTTTCAGATAAATACCTATGATTACAAAGTCCAGGAGAACCCTGCGATCGCAATGCGAAGCTCCGGCCAGTTCGTTATTGCGTGGCATAGCTCTGAGCTGGATGGAAACGGTTTCGGCATTGCCGCTAGACGATACGCTGAAGACGGTTTGCCTGTTGGCGATGAGTTTCGGGTTAACACGTACGCAGCGGACACACAGGCGCGGCCTGATATTGACATAGACTCCTCGGGAGCCTTTGTCGTTTCCTGGGAGAGCCGGGACCAGGATGGTGATCAATGGGGCGTATTCGCCCAGCGATACTCCCCTCTGGGAAACCCCCTCGGGCCCGAGTTCCGAGTCCACTCCTCTTATGTGGGCGAGCAGGCGCAACCGACAATCGCCATGGACGACAGCGGACACTTCACTGTCGCATGGAAAAGTCGCATACCGGGCGTCAGCGAGAAAGTATTTGCCAGGCGATTCCGAAGTTGGGCGGTTGATGGGGCGTATTATTTGGACATTCAAGTTGATCAAGTTCTGGACGGACTGGACTTCGGGAACTACCGGCCTGTTTCTGTTTCCGGATTGAAGTTCCATGACATCAATGGCGACGGCGTGCGGGGCGCCGGCGAGTTGGGGTTGGACGACTGGACTATCGAGTTGGTGGATTCGGCTACCGGGTCCGTGGTTGATACTTGCGTGACCGTCGTCGGCGGGACGTATCTGTTTGCGGGCGTCGCGCCTGGCGATTATGAAGTGCGGGAGGTGGCCCAGGGCGGATGGATTCCTACACACCCGCACTCCGGCGAGTATTCGCTTGTTCTGCAGAGCGGCGATGTGGTTGAGGGTGTGGATTTCGGCAATAGCGAACTTGGCTCGATATCAGGCGAGAAGTTCGAGGATATCGACGGCGACGGGTTGCGGGATGTCGGCGAGCCGGGGCTGAACGGGTGGACTATCGAACTGGTCAGCGTCGCTGACGGGCAGGTTCTGGGCACGCGGATTACTTCCGGCGGCGGATCGTATTCGTTTGACGGACTGCCCGCCGGCGATTACGAAGTGCGGGATGTCGGCCAGGTCGGATGGGGACGTACATATCCCGCCGCAGGAACTCATCCGGCGACGCTGCTCAGCGGCGATGTGATCTCGGGTGTGGATTTTGGCGCCGCCGAACTGGTTTCGATTACCGGACAGAAGTTCGCCGACCTGAATTTGAACGGCGTGCGCGACGCCGGCGAGGTCGGCCTGAGCGGGTGGACTATCGAACTTGTCGATCGAGACACCGGCCAAGTCATCGCTACGACGGTCACCAGCGATCAGGATCTCGATCTGAGCGGCGATATCGACTTTGAGACCGAGCGAGGCCTGTACGAATTCACAGACCTGCTGCCCGGCGACTACAAAACCCGCGAAGTGCTCCAGCCGGACTGGACGCCGACCTTGCCGGTCCGGGACGGTGATGAATTCGGCGTCAACACGGAAGTCAGCGGAGATCAGGACAGCCCGGTTGTCGCCGTAGCCGATTCGGATCGCAGCATAGTCGTCTGGCAGAGCGCCGCGCAGGACGGCTCTGGCGACGGGATCTATGCTCAACTGCTGGGAGCCGATGGGGCTCCCGACGGGCCGGAGTTCCTTGTCAATGCAACCAGTGCCGGAAACCAGAGCGACCCGGCGGTTGCCGTCGATGCGGCCGGCGTCTTTACGATCGTCTGGACCGACGATACGCTGGACGGAGCGGGCAAGGGCGTTTTTGCTCGCATGTTCGGCCCAGACGGGGCGCCGCTTACCGGTGAGATTCCGGTGAACTCATACGTTACCGGAGACCAGAGCGGCCCGACTGTCGCGGCGAATCCCGACGGCGGCTTCGTTGTCGCCTGGACCGGCGCGGGCCAGGACGGCGAACTGGGCGGAGTATTCGCCAGAAGATTCACATCCGCCGGTCTTCCGGCCACAGGCGAATTCCCGGTCAATTCAACTACCGCCGGCGCGCAGCAGCATCCGGCGATCGCCGTAGACGCCGACGGCGTGATAACGATTGCCTGGGACAGCTTCGGATCCGATGGCGACGGGTACGGCGTATACGCGCGACGGTTTGATCCGGCAGGTTCGCCGTTGACTGCGGAGATCCCTGTAAATACCGAAATCGCCAGCCACCAGCTCTTCCCGTCGATCACCGCCAACGCCGCCGGCCGGTTCGCTGTCGCCTGGAACAGCTACAACCAGGACGGCGACGGCTACGGGATCTACGCGCAACGGTACGATTCCGACGGCTCGCCGGACGGCGCTGAGTTCCGCGTCAATACCGAGATAGCGGCCAGCCAGTCGGCTCCGTCGCTCGCCATGGACGCCGCGGGCAATCTCGCGATTGTCTGGGCAAGCAACGCTCAAGACGGCGACGGGCTCGGGATCTACGCGCAACTCTACGATTCCGCCGGCGGCTCAGTGGGCGCGGAATTCCCTGTCAACGCTCACACCGCCGGTCAGCAGGTCACCCCGGCCGCGGCGATCAGCCCGGCCGGAAGATTGACGCTGGCCTGGGCCTCCAGCGATCAGGACTCAAGCGGATACGGAGTGTACGCGCGGCAGTACGCTGCGTTTGACTCGCATGCGTATCTTGTGACGCTCCTGTCGGGGCAGGACGTCGCGGATATGGACTTTGGCAACTACGCCGGATTCGGATCGATTCAGGGGCGGAAGTTCAACGATCTGGACATCAACCGCCAGCGTGACGTCGGCGAACCCGGCATGAACAACTGGACGATCGAACTGGTGGATATGGCCAGCGGACAGGTCATGCAGACAGCTGTGACCCAGAGCATTGACCTCAATGGCGATACGACAATCGATCCTGAGACTGAAACCGGGCTGTACGTATTCTCCGGATTGTTGCCGGGTGATTACCGAGTGCGGGAAATCCAGCAAATCGGTTGGGCGCAGGTCTACCCCGACAACGACAACGAGAGCCATTCGATCATTCTCGGAGCCCTGGAGACCGTTATCGATGTCGACTTCGGCAATATCCTCGCCCCGGCGGTGCAGGTGATTGCATCGTCTGTTCAGGAGGGCGATGATCTGTCCGGCATGACGTTTACCTACACCGCACAATTCAATCGCGAATTGCGAACAGCAGACCTTGATGCATCGGACTTCACGCTCGTCGATGGGGTCGGGACCCACGTAAGTCCGTCCTTATGGTCTTACGACGCTTCGACGTCTACTCTGACACTCGAATACAGTTCTCTTCGCGACGGCGAATACACGCTGACGCTGATCAGCGGCGACAGGGCCATCGAAGATATCTACAGATCGGATCTGGACGGCGAGACGCTGGCCTGGCCGATCCCGGCCAACACGTCGGGAGATGGGGTCCCCGGCGGCGACTTTGTTGTTAACTTCTTGTGGTCCCAGGAATTCTTCGACTTCCCGACACCGCTGCGACGAGTCGATCCGCTCGGAAGCCTCATCCATGAAGGCCATGGCCAGGCGGATATTTCGCGTGTGGGACAGACCGATACTTTCAACATCGTTCTCGACGCCGGCCAGTCGCTTTCGCTGCTGGTGACTCCCGACAGCGGGCTGCAACTGTCAGTCGAAGCGTTTGACGCGGGTTGGAATTCTCTGGCCTCGGCTTCGGCTTCGACGCCCGGTCAGCAGGTCCTGGTGCAGAATGTCCCGATCGACGGCTCCGGAGCCTATCGGTTCGCCGTGACCGGGCTGGGGGCGACAACCGGCGACTACGACATACGTCTGCTTCTGAACTCCGGGATTGAGGATGAGTCCGCAGGCGGCGGGTCCAACGACACGCTCGCTACGGCACAGGACCTAGATGGTGGTTTCATCGCTCTGGGAGGCAAGGGGACTCGCGGCGCCGTTGTCAGTCCCGGCGGAGATGCGCTCGGCGACTGGTACAGCTTCTCCATGGATGCTCCCGAGCCAGCCTCGATCGTGCTGACGCAGTTAACTGTCGGCGACACAATTCCCGACGGCGGATTCGGACTGGAACTCTACGATTCCGGCGGTTCGCTGCTGGCTAGCGGCGCCGCAGGCGATTCGAATGTCGATTTGAGGATCGACGGTCTTACCCCCGGCCCCGTCGGAGTCTATTTCCTGCGGGTTGCCGCCGCGGTCGAAACCGCCTATTCGCTGGTCGTCACGCGAGGAGCGATTTTCGATTCGGAGCCCGGCAACAATACCCCCGGCGGGGCGCAGGACATCACCGACGCCGGGGCGGCGTTGGGGTACGTGTCGGCCGGGCTGCTTGATCGTCTGTTTGCCTATGACCCCGACACCAATACGATTCTCGAACTCGATCCGTCCGACGGGACGCTGCTCAACACTCTTCCCTCGCCGATCGCGATAGACCCGGATTGGGATCCGATGGTTGACCATGTCGGCCTTGCGGTTACCGAAACGTCGCTTCTGCTTGCCGCTTCGGGATCCGAAGAGCTGTTTGAACTCGATCCGAACACCGGTCAGGTGATCCGAATCCTGACAGTTTCGCCGGATGTCGCCGGAGACATGGCGTATGCTGACGGAAGGATATTCCTGACCGCAGGCAGCGAATTGCTGCTTGGCGAATCGTACAGTTTTCGGACCGATACAGGCGGTCGCGTATACTACGAACCCATGGCTGCCGGGCCATTTGTCGTCAAGCTCTCCGACGCGCAGTATCAGGCCGCCCGCGCCGACGGTTGGCTCTACGGGGCCAACTCTTTCCCGCGAGGGGACTATGAAGACGGGTCGGAGAACGGCGCCAACCCGTACTGGTTGTGCTACGAGGATCACGGAAATGACTGGGAGTACAGTGATGTTGTTGTGAAGGTCACTACTCTGGCCAACGGGACAACCCTGCTGGACGTTTCATCGGGCCCTGTTGGGCACGATAACTCGATAGTAAACGCTGCTGACGAAACGCTGCTGGAAATCCCTTCGCGTGCGGACAATCTGCTGCTCGAGCTTTCTCCAGATATCCCGCCCGGGATACTGGCCTACGATTACATTTCCGGCGATTTCATCGGCAAGTTCAATAACGATCAGCAGGAGGCCGGTCTGGCGTATGACGGACGGGATCTGCTGGCGGTCTCCGACGGAGAACTCTATTCGATGAATCCCCGCACCGGCCAGGCCGAACTGGGCGGACCGCTGCCTGGGGTCCGGGAATGGTGCACCGGCATCGGCGTGCTCGACGGCGAGCTGTTTGTCTCGAGCGTTGATCTTGACTTCGCCGCCGCCTCGACGGGCGTTTACAATCCCGATACGCTGATCTGGCAAAGGTCCGCAGGCGCTTCGGCTTCGGCGGCCCTGGGAGCCGATGAAACCGACATCTGCGATTACTACCGCCTGGACGCCGAGGCGCTGGAGGCGATAAGCATTCGCACCGCCACTCCCGGCGACGGGCCGGGTGAGTTTGCAAGCCTGCTCGATCCGATGCTGGAACTGTTCGATCCGACTGGGACATTAGTGGCCTTCGACAACAACAGTCTTGACGGACGCCACGCTCTACTGTCGCACACGGCCCAGATGGACGGGCAATACGTCTTGAAAGTGACGTCCGTGTCGGGAAGGGGAGAGTATGTCATCCTGCTCGGCGGCGACTATGCACTGGATGTCGAACTCCGCGTTGTTGACGGGTTGTACGGCGACGATCACATGGCCGACGGCGATTTCGCATCCTACAACTCCATGTCGGAAATCAGCCTGGGGAGTACGTATTACGCCGAAGTCTGGCTTCGAGACATCGATACCGGTCGCGGAGTTACCAGCGGAACGGTGGACATCTCGTACTCCACGGAATACGCCGACGTAGTGTCGCTCGGCAACGGTGGAGTTTTCAACGTCATGACTTCCGGGACGATTTACGAATCCGAAGGTTTGATAGACAATCTCGGCGGCGCGGCGCTTAGCATCGGGGAGGGGACCGCGCAATGGGTTCGACTCGGATGGGTCCAAATGCTGTCCACGGCGCAGGGCGAAGCGAGCTTCGCCCTGGGGCACGACTTCCAGCCCTCGCCGCCGGGCCTGGCCAATGCGCAATTCGAGACCATGCCGGTTATCGCCGATTCGTTTGCACTCCTCGAATACGAAAGACCGTCCGATCGTTATCCGTTGGATACGATCGGCGAAGCGCCTTCCTACAAGTCCCGCCGCGGCCGCGATTCGCAGGGGGCTTATACCGAATTCCTTATGCAGGACGACGAAGGAACCGGCGGGCAGTACGCACAGATGGACTTTAACGGATGGGTCGATAGTGACGGCGGATGCCGAATCTACGACTTGGGGTTGATCCAGATTTGGGAGAACATTGAAGAGGAAACTGCCGGATCGACGCCCGATTGGTCCGGGGCCCACGGTATCGGTTATCCGACCGGCATCAATACGAATCAGGATTTGAACAGAATCTGGTACAAAGGCGAGCCTTCCCTCCAAGGCAACGGAAGGATGCAGGATGCTATCGGGCAGTCATTTCTACTGGGCTGGGACGATCCGAAGCTGAATTGGGGCCTGGTCTACTGGACCGGCACGCCGACAAGCGTGTCTGTGCATGCGGCCCCCGGCGTAGTGAGCCGGCGACAGGTCTTTTACAACAACTCATCACGGGACGGCTACGACCCGGGCGCCGGTCCCGCCGACGACAACGCCATCGACACCAGCAAGAGACTGCTCCTTGCCGGCCAGCTGATCGGGCCGGCCCACTACTCCGGATACTTACGCGGCATTAACGGCATAATGCTGGATATTTACGACGTCCCCGGGACGCCGAGCGCCGGTGATTTCGCCGTGCGGGTCAACCAGGCCGCCGAACTCTCGGCCTGGTCAACTGGGCCGGCTCCGGCTGTGAGTATTCGTCCCGAGGCCGGCGTCGGCGGTTCCGATCGCGTGACGCTTATCTGGCCGGACGGCCTGATCGCTAACCGCTGGGTCGAGGTCACCGTAAAGTCCGACGCCAATGGCGGGGCTCTCGGACTCCTCAGCGACGACGTGTTCTACTTCGGCAATTCCATCGCTGATTGTGACGGCGACGGAACTGTCGGCGACGGCGATCTGGATCTACTTATCGACGAGTTCGGTTTGAGCGGCGCTGGTTTAGCTGCTGATTTCGACGGCGACGCGCAAGTGACTCTCGGCGACTTTGTGATCATGCGCCAGCGGTTCGGCGAATCAGTGGCGTTTCCGCTCTTGCCGTCTCCAACGCCGCCGGCAGCTCCGAGTCCCGCCAGCTCGGCATTCGGATCGGAATTGATTCCTCCCGGCCTGGTCAGTTCACTGAACCAGTCGCCGTTGTCTGAATCGTCGGCAAACACACCCGCGGCGAATCCCATAGTAATCGCAGTAGACCAACCAGCCTTACCGTCAGCATCAGCCCCGACACCGCCGGCCCCGCCAGTCGAGCGAGAACTGATCGGTGTTCTCTCCGACGCCCCCCCCGCGAGCGACGGTGACGATCTGCTGGTCGATCTGCTGGCCGAGACCATCGGTTCTCCGCTCTTGGTCGCAAACTAGGGCTCGCGGCGGCCGCAAATACAGTAGACCAACCGTGTTGTTGTTGGGGCTGCAGCATTCGCGCTCCGCGCTCCGGCCGCGGGGGTTTGGCAGTGTAATAACACGAAGTGTGTGATACTGGCAAATAGGCGGTTGGAGAAAGGATTCGGGGACATAGGCGAGGGTTGTCGCGTCCCCGGTGCAGGATGGATGTTTTTCCACTGGAAGGCGGTTGGGAACGATGGGTGCAGGGACTGATGCATACGGGAACAGGGCGATTCTTGAGGCTCTCGAGCCGCGGCTGATGCTGTCGGGCTCGATCCAGGGGCAAGTCTGGTGCGATCTGAACGACAACGGATTCAAGGACGCCGGTGATCCGGGTCTTGACGGATGGACCGTATACCTTGACGAAAACGAAAACGGTCAGTTAGACAGCAGCCTGTCGGGCATAGAGCCTGACGACTACCCCGACGGCGATGAAATGGCGAATCTCCCTCATGGAGTAACTCTGCGAGCCGTTGGCGCCGGGTCCGAGGCGGTGTATGCGGCGTACTGTCCGCCCGATGTGCCTATGGGTGATCACATATTTGGTCATAATCCCGACTACCGCTGGCGTTCGGGCGAACATCTTCGTATCGATTTTGCGGCTTCGGCGTATTCTGTCTCCATAGAGTTCGCCAGTTTGGAGCCCGGCTCCGGCCGGTTGGAGATATTCGATTCGAACGATCAGCCTCTGGGCTATGACGAGGATGATTCTCAGGGCCCCGATGACGTGCAGTCCCTGTTCGTGGAAAACCCCGATGGTGACATAGCCTATGCGATCGCTCGCGGCGTAGGGTCATATGTCGTGCTGGACAATCTTCAATTCGAACTGGATGAGATGTCTGCGGTTACCGACGCCAACGGAGATTACCTGTTCGCCGAGCTGCCGGCGGGGCAGTACACCGTGGCCCAGGTTTTGGAAGAGGGCTGGCCCGACCTGTCCGCTCCGCATTCTTTGTTTCTCGACGACGGGGAAGCCCTCGGCGGCGTCGACTTTCGCAATCACCGTGCGCCGTCTGAGATTCGCGGACGCAAATGGAACGATCTGGACGAAGACGGTTTCCAGGACCCGGACGAACCGGGGCTTGAAGGTTGGACGATATACCTGGACCAAAACGCCGACGGATTGTTCAGCGGTCAGCACGTGCATGTAGAGCCGGGCGACTACCCCGACGGCGTGAGACTCAACAGCCTTGTTTCCGGGGCGACACTGTCGTATGTCGGTCCTGAACCGCAGGAGATTTATTCCGCATCTTCTCCATTCGGAGGTAAGGTCTTTGCGCACAACTCCGATTACCTGTGGCGGGGCGGCGAACGCCTGCGCATTGATTTCGAGGCGCCGGTGTGTCTGGTGTCGATAGGTTTTACAAGTGACGACGGCTCGTCCGGTCGACTGGAGGTATACGATTCGGAAGACCGCCTCATAGACTTCTATGTGACAGAGCTTCTTTCACCCGGCGGACCGGAACTCATGTTTCTGGAGCGGTCGGCGTGCGATATCGCCTACGCGATTGTCGGCGCGAATAGCGGCGGGGCCGGCGCGCTGGATGGTCTTATGTTCGAAGGAAATGAGACCTCTGCAGTAACCAGCGCCGCCGGCGATTACGTTTTTACGAATCTGCCGAGCGGTGCGCATCTTGTGAGCGAGGTCGTCCAGGACGGTTGGCGACAGACATTTCCATATTCTCAGCCCCCGAGTTCCTCAAGCGAACTGATTCGCAACGGCGGGTTTGAAACCGGAGGTTTCCATGACTGGACGGCGGTGACGAACGGTTTGGAGGAGTTCGAGCCCTGGAATGTTCGTTCCTCCGGCGGTCCGATGGGCGTTTCGCCGCGTTCGGGCTTATATGACGCCTCCAACGGTTTTGACGGTGCGGCCGGACTGACGTACGAGCTTTATCAGGACGTGACGATTCCCCACGATTCTGTTGCGATTCTGACGACAAATCATCGGATCGTCCACGACGTTGATCCCAATTCGCAGGCGCGGTTGTTCGACATCAGCATTCGCGACCCGAACAGCAATGAGATACTGGACAGGCTTTACAGCGAATCGGTTGTCGGGATCGGGCAGTACGTTGACCTGGGATGGAACAAGCAGGTGTTCAACGTTTCGGCGTTCGCCGGTCAGGATGTTCGCGTTCACTTCCGCCAGTACGTACCCCAACGCGACACCGGACAAGCCTCTTTTGAGTATGACGACATAAGCCTTACCGCCGGCCCGGCCGACGGAACGCACCTGGTGATGCTCGACTACGAACAGATCGCAGATGACCTGAATTTCGGAAACGCCGAACTCCCGCCCGGCCGTATTCAGGGGCGCAAATGGAGCGATTGGAACGCCAACGGGATTCAGGATGGCGGCGAACCCGGCCTTGAGGGCTGGACGATATTTGTTGATGAGAATGGCAACGGCGTTCTCGATCCCGGCGGGTCGGTGGAGCCTGACGACTACGACGAGGGCGTCGAACTGAACAACATCATTCCCGGGGCTGTGCTTTCTGCAATCGGCGTGGGCTCTGAGACTGTTACATCCAAGTACGCTCCGGCCCTGGCCAGCACCGGCGAGAGAGTCTTCGAACACAATCTGGGTTACCTCTGGGAATCCGGTCAGCAGCTTCGCATTGATTTCACTCAGGCGGTGGATTCGGTTTCGATCGATTCGACAAGTGAGTCAAGCGGCAGGGGGCGCCTGCAGATATTCGACGCTGCGGATAATCTCCTGGACACTTACAGTATGGTGTTTCCAGTCTCCGGCCAGCCGGAAACCATGTCGCTCGATCGCCCTGAAGGCGATATCGCCTATGCGATCGCCAGCAGGTTTATTGGGGCTGCGGTGGCGTTTGATAATCTCCACTTCGGCCAGGACGAGCCCTCGGCGGTAACCGATTCAAACGGTTATTACGAGTTGACCGATATTCCCGTAGGTCAGCGCAGCGTTGCCGAAGTGCTGCCGGACGGTTGGCGCCAGACCTATCCTGAGGCGAGCGAACGCTTCTTCGTTCTGCAAGACCAGACGATGCGTGAATTTGACCCGATCAACGGAGTTGAGTTGAATAGTTTTCCATCTCCCGGCGAATCCGGCGGTCCGTCAGGGTTGGCGTATGGCGACGGGCGCCTGTTCCTTGTCGGTCACCATGGCAGTATGCAACGGCTGTTGGAGTTGAATCCGGACATGGGCGCGATTATCGACGTCAGTTCTATTACGACGCCCAGAGACCTCGAGATCTTCTCCGGCCTGGCGTATATTGACGGGTTGCTCTACCTCAACGTTTCCGAGAACAACGAGATAATCGTCCGAAACCCCGACGCCGGAGTTGTCGACACGTTTGAAATATCGGCGGACATAGTCGGTGGGCTTACCGCCTCTCCGGAGCGGGACGTCCTGTTGGCGACTACCGCCGACGGCTCTATTATTGCGATAGATACCGACAATGGCGACATAGTCTACATACTGGAGTCTGAAACAAATGAAGTAGTTGAAGGGATGGCCTGGTATCGAGGGGATCTGTATCGTTCCGACGGTTCTGCTGTCAGTCGCATCGACGCCGACACCGGACAGCACATCGGCGGCTTCTACGCTGGCGACTATATTCTGGGGATTGGCGCCGGGCTCGACGCCTATCCGAGCGTTCACACAGTTGACGTCATTAGCGACCAGACCGTTTGGAATGTCGATTTCGGCAACTACGAGATGCCGCGTGGAGAAATCCGAGGGACCAAATGGGATGATCTCAACGGCGACGGGATCAGGGATCACGACGAACCGGGCCTTGAAGGCTGGACGATCTTCCTCGACGAGAATCAAAACGGCGTTCTGGATC
>CAYMSH010000047.1:0-13732 GCA_964392945.1 uncultured Planctomycetaceae bacterium
ACAAGCGCTACACGATTGCTCCGCCCGCGCTACAGTTTTACTTCGCCCTTTACACGAGATTATACGCCGCCGCCTGGCTCATCCTGAAATGCGCTTCGTCGAGCGTACTGGCGGCGCGCGAGAAGTGCCAGTTGCGAATCCGAGTACCGAGATCCGTTATTCTCCGGCGTGCGTTTCGGACCGTCGAGATGCGGTATTCGAAGTGGCCGTAATAACGCTCGGCGCCGTAGCCCGAGGCGTAGAGAATCGGGTGATCGACCTGCGAGTAGACCTCCGAGGTCCATTTGCGATAGGACCAACGGGCGTTGGCGAAGTTGCACGGGTTCAAACCATCGTAGGAGAACCGGTCTATCTTGCAGTCGTTCACCAGGTCAACGAGTTCTTTTACCATCTCATCGTAGAGCTTGCTTCCCAGGGCCGGCAGGTACGAGCGGTACATTGTCACCAGTCCGACCGCTTCGTCGTCGGCCTTATGCGCCGCGGAAAGCGTCGAACCGAACCCTCGCTTGCAGTTGCGGAGAATCCAAATCTCCTGATCGGTATTGAGGAATTCGCCGACGCTGACAATCTCGTCGCCGATGCGCATCTTGTCGAAATTGTGGAAACGCGAAAGAGCAGGCGGATTCGGCGGGTTGGCGGGAAGACGTTCAAGAATGAAGGGAAGCTCCACGCCCTTTTCAGGACGGAACAGGAGCGTTGTTTCGGTTTTCCCGACGGACCTGGCCAGCGTTCCGCTCCCCCAGCTTTGCAGATCGCGGCGCGGACGCGTGCCAACGAAGATCGGGTCGTCGTACGGAATGATGTTAAAGTCGTAGTGGATTGTCAGCCCGATCCCGCGAGCGTTGAGCTTCTCGGCGAACTTTCGCAGATCCGCTTTACCGTTCGGGAAGAACTTCTTCTTGACCCGGCAGTGGTGAGACCTGTCGGCGTAGACTCGTCCGTAGAGGCGGTAGAGGCGAATCTTGGCTTTTTCGAGGTACGGCAGGAGGTACTCGACGTCATCCATTGACTCTGGGAACTGGATGGCCGACTCGCTGATGTCGCCCCATTTCTCCCGCCAGTCGATCATCCACTTTTTGGCTCGAGCATAGTTCCACTTCTCACCGGCCGGCAGTTTCGGGTGCGGAATGTTCTCGGCTCCCCAGATGTGCAGGAATGTGTCGTCCTCGTCGAGGTCGGCGAGTTTTTTCGCTTCTTCCTTGTTCTTCGTTTTGGACGAATAATCTTCGCGGATATACAAGGCCAGTCCGCCCTTGGGAACCTTGGGCCCTCGCCACCAGAGCCAGGGCCACTCGGCGACGTGCGGCCCATAGTCGCGCGTCATGTAATCGAGTGCAACCCGGCTACGCAGCGGATTGTGGATCGCCAAATCCAACACAAGCGACATTTGCGGCTTGGTCGGAATTCCGTAGAACTCCTTGATGCGAAAGGTCAGATAGCGCCGCTTCTCCTTGATTTCCATCACGACGCGTTGGGCGCCGGTGGCTGATGCGATGACGTAACATCCGTCTTTGCGTTTTGACCATTTTCGCAGCGGGATGATGGTTTTGTCGAAAGCGCGGAGATAAAAGCCCATCTCCTTTCGGGTCAAATCATGGGCCGCGACAAGCTCCTTGCCGTCTGATTTGCGCAGGATCGAGACCGGCAGCCCGGCCGCGGAGAAGGTCAGCGAGAACCGTTGGGTGTTGAAGACGATTGGTTTTGAGATCGGTTGTCCAGCGGGGTCGGCGGCGGGTGCGGTTAGCAGGATACTATCCATTTCGGCATCGCGATCGGCGGCCGAGGCGAGATTGCATAGCAGCAGAAGCAGGAGGCCGGCGGGTGAGATTCGTTTGAACATCATGTCGCCTTTACCGATAGTGCATTTGATTCCGCGTGGGCGTGCTCAGGGGCATCGTTTCGCTCCGTTTCACGGTTTGTTGAGGCCCAGAGACCGTCCCCGAACCTAGTGGAGACAATATGACACCCGATCCGGTCTCGGTCAAGGTCGGGATTCGACAATCCAACCGCCGCCGCAGGCGCCCCGGATCAGTTCGCGACGTCGCGGGAGTTCCATTGGCGGCGGACAACTCTTGGAAGATCGCCCGGTTTGCCTTACAGTACCTGCCCGAGAGCGAGAAATGACAACGGAACATTCATCAGGATTTGCGATATGGCGCGTCGGGCTGCTGCTTTGCGGCGTCTGGGCCTGCGCTACTGCTATCATATTCATACGCCAGAGTCAAACCCCGCCGATGCTGCTTACCGGTCTGCGACTGCTGGGAGCCTCGATCGTGCTGAGCCCGCTTTGTATTCGCGACTTCCGCAAGCATCGCGGCAAGCTGAGCTTCGGCGATCTGAAGATGCCCCTGATCGCCGGGGCTGCGATGGGCCTGCATTTCGCCTCGTGGATAATGGGCGCGCGCCGGGCCAATCCGACAAACGCATCGCTTATAGTCAACATGATCCCGGCGGTCATGCCGGTGTTCCTGTTTGCGATGGTCCGCGAACGGGTGACGCGATCGGAAGTGACCGGTACGCTGCTGGCCCTGGCCGGCGTGTGCGTGCTGGGAGCGTGGGACTTCCACGTGAGCCAAGAGTACTTCACCGGCGATGCGATATGCTTCGGCTCGATGCTGATATTCTGCTTCTACCTGACCCTCGGACGAAAGAATCGCCATTTCCCGACGATCTGGCTGTACGTGGTCCCGCTGTACTTCTTCGGCGGATGTCTGTTCCTGGGCGCCGGGATGTTCATAGAACTCGGAGCCTGGGGCCTGACTGTAGAGTTCGGGATCCGGGAGATACTGCTGATCGCGGCGCTTACGATCATACCGACAGTAATCGGCCACTCGATTCTGAACTACTCGGTAAAACACATGCGGGGCCAACTCGTCGGCATCATCAATCTCTTCCAGTTCGCCTTCGTCGGCGTGATGGCCTGGTGCGTAGGCGAAAAGACACCGGCCTGGACAATAGTCCCCGCTGCGGCGCTGGTCCTGAGCGGAGCGATTATCGCCGTTAGATCGCAGAAAGGCCCTTCCAGCTCCGACGAGTCCTGATCTTCGGGTTTGCTTGCCGCCGCGAACAATAGTAGGATACCGTTTTATACGGTTTCAGGAGTCGATAACATGACTGACAACAACACCCCTGTCGCCTCAGGCGAGGGATATTTCGGGCAGTTCGGCGGGCGGTTCGTCCCCGAGACGCTCGTGGCCGCCTTACAGCAGCTCGACGCCGAGTTCACCAGCGCAATGGCCGACGAGAGCTTCACCGCCGAGTTGGCGCGATGCAATCGCGAGATCGGCGGCCGGCCCAGCGAGTTGTATTTCTGCAAGCGACTTACCGAGCAGATCGGCGGAGCGAAGATCTATCTCAAGCGCGAGGATATGAACCACACCGGCGCTCACAAGATCAACAACACGCTGGGCCAGGCCCTGCTCTGCCAGCGAATGGGCAAGAAACGCGTGATCGCAGAGACCGGAGCCGGCCAGCACGGAGTGGCGACCGCAACGGCGGCCGCCGTGTTCGGACTCGAATGTGCAGTCTACATGGGCACAGAAGACATCCGCCGCCAGGCGCTGAACGTGTTCCGCATGAAGCTGCTCGGAGCCGAAGTAGTGCCTGTGGAATCGGGTCAGTGCACTCTGAAAGACGCCTGCAACGAAGCGCTCCGCGAGTGGATGAGCAGTGTTGAAGGCACGCATTACATACTCGGATCAGTCACGGGACCGCATCCGTTCCCGACGATGGTCCGCGAGTTCCAGAGCGTGATCGGGCGCGAAGCCCGAGCACAAATGCTCGAAATCGAAAACCGCCTGCCGGACGTTATAGTAGCGTGCGTAGGCGGCGGCTCGAACGCGGCCGGGATTTTCGCGCCGATGATCGACGACGCCGAAGTAGAGATGGTGGGCGTGGAAGCAGGCGGGCGCAGCATGAACCCCGGCGATCACGCATCAACGCTGTGCGTGGGTCAACCCGGCGTTTTGCACGGCAGCCTGAGTTACGTGCTCCAGGACGAAGACGGACAGACCGCCGACGTACACAGCATCTCGGCGGGGCTCGATTACCCCGGCGTAGGACCGGAGCACTCGTACTGGAAAGACACCGGACGAGTGAAATACACCTACTGCACAGACGACGAAGCGATGGACGCCCTCGTAGGCCTGAGCCGAGCCGAAGGAATAATCCCGGCACTGGAATCCTCGCACGCAGTAGCCGAAGCAATGAAGCAGGCGACGAAATTAAGCAGCGACAAGATCGTCCTGATAAACCTCTCCGGCCGCGGCGACAAGGACTGCAACGAAATACAGGAAATCCTGGCTCGTAAAGAAGGCGGTGAAGCGTGAGCGACAATCTCGACAACAACAGATTCACCCGCACGTTCGCTGACCTTAAGGCTTCCGGCGGTAAGGCGCTGATGCCCTTCTTGACGGCCGGGTATCCGAGTATTGATGCCACCGGCGCGCTGCTGAAGGATTTTGAAGCGCGCGGTGTGAAAATATGTGAGATCGGGTTCCCGTTCTCCGATCCTATCGCCGACGGCCCTACTATCCAGGCTTCGTACACCGTGGCGCTGGATGCCGGTCTAACGGTTCAAAACATACTCGATATGGTCGCCGCCTATCGCGCCGGCGGCGGGGAAATGGCGCTGGCGGCGATGGTCAGTTACTCCATCGTCTTCCGGAACGGGACCGAAGCGTTTATGGCCCGGCTCGTAGAGGCCGGGTTCGACGCGTGCATCATACCTGATCTTCCGCTGGACGAAGCGGCGGACGCCGAAGCGCTGGCCTCGGCGGCCGGGCTGTGCAACGTGATGCTGATCGCGCCGACTACTCCGCCCCAAAGGCGTGTGGAGATCGCAAAGCATTGCCGCGGCTTCACGTACTTCGTGTCGATCACCGGCATAACCGGCGAGCGAGTTTCGCTGCCGCAGGAGACGATCGACGGCGTGGCCGAGCTTCGCACACACACCGACACGCCGGTCTGCGTGGGGTTCGGGATATCCAACGCCGATACGGTCAAGACGGTCTGCGATGCGGCCGACGGGGCAATCGTCGGTTCGGCGATAATACATCGAATAACCGACGCGATCGATCTGCCAACGGACGAAATGGCCGCCAAAGTAGGCGATTTTGTCTCCGAACTGCTGGCCCCGATTATCTAGCTGCGGAACTCTTATGAGCACGATTACTCGTCTCGGCGTAATTGTCGGTCTCGCTGTCGCCGTGTTGCCGGCAGGTTTCGCAAACGCAAAATCGCCGAGCCGTCAGCAGGCCATCGCGCAGATGAAGCCGTATGCCGGTAATCGCATCCGCGGCGTCGACACTTCCACGCTGCGGGGCAAAGTCATGTGCGGCTACCAGGGCTGGTTCGCAACACCCGGCGACGGATCGTCGAGAAGCTGGACCCATTATTCCGCCCGCGGACAATTCAAGCCCGGCCAGTGCAGCATCGATCTCTGGCCCGACATGTCGGAACTCAGCGCCGGCGAGAAATACGCCACCGCCTTCAAGCACAAGAACGGATCGACGGCGCACGTGTTCAGTTCCCAGAACCGCAGGACCGTCGTCAGGCATTTCAAATGGATGCGCGATCACGGTATAGACGGGGTTTTTCTGCAGCGGTTCGGAACGACGATCAAATCCGCGCGCGGCCTGGCCGGGCGAACGATCGTGACGAACAACGTTCAGGCCGGAGCCAATCTGCACGGACGCACCTGGGCGATGATGTACGATCTGTCAGGCCTGCGGAGCGGCGATATCGCCAAATACGTAATCGAAGACTGGAAGCTGCTGATCGACAAGATGCGGATCACGCGCGACAAGGCGTATCTGCATCACAACAAGAAGCCCGTGATCGGCGTCTGGGGCGTCGGTTTCAATGACGATCGCAAGTACTCGCTGGACGAATGCCGAGGCCTGATCGAGTTCCTGAAGAACGACCCGAAGTACGGCGGCAATACGGTAGTGCTCGGCGTGCCGACCGGATGGCGGACACTGACTCGCGACAGCGTTCGGGACAAGAAACTGCACGATGTGATCCGCCTGGCCGATATCGTGAGCCCCTGGACCGTCGGTCGATTCGCCAACCCGACAGATGCGCGGACCCACGCGACGCGGACCGTCAAAGCCGACCTGGCGTGGTGCAAAAAGGCCCGCAAGGAATATCTGCCGGTGATCTTCCCGGGCTTCAGTTGGCGGAACTTGCAGAAAGCCCGCGGCCGCAATTCGCCCCTGGGCCAGATCCCGAGGCGTAAAGGAGAGTTTCTCTGGTCCCAGGCCGCCGCGAACTCACGGGCCGGAGCGAAAATGATCTACGTGGCGATGTTCGACGAGATCGACGAAGGCACGGCGATATTCAAATGCACCAACAATCCGCCGATCGGGGCCAGCGAGTTCCTGACGTACAAGGGTCTGCCAGGCGATCATTACCTCTGGTTGACCGGTCAAATCAGGCGTATGGTGCGCAAGGAAATCCCCGCGGGGCGCGATATGCCCAAACGCCGCGGGACAAGAAAGCCGGCGAGATGACAATCCGCCGGGAACCTGGCGGGCTGTGGTGAGTCTAAAGAAGTGCACCGCGGGCCAATGCACTGTTGCATCAACCCGGCCGCTGGGGCTAGACTCTCTGACGCTATGATCGGAATTATGAAATTCATACGAAAACATCCGATGGGACTCATGCTGGCCACGAGTGTTGTTCTAGTGAGCGCCCTGGCTGCTGCGGCGATATTTTATCCGCTCTGGCTCGACGCACGCATGATCGAGGATCTTGACAGCAGCGACTCTTTCGCGCGTCAACAGGCGATTCACGACGCGGCGAGGCGAACGAAGATTCGCGACTCCTTTCAACAGCAACTCCTGGCGGCTCTGGACACCGAGAGCGACAAGCAGTTCTTCTCGATAGTGTCGGCCCTGAGATTGGCCGGGATAAAACACAACAATCAGCTGTATATCGATCGGACGACGACTATCGAGTTCGCTACGGCTCCCGATCCGAAAACGAAGGTCTGGCTGCTGGCGGAGTTAACCAACGAGCGACATGACAATCGCTACATTCGCCAGGCGCTGAAAATCGCAGCGAGCAGCGAACATGTCAGCGTGCGGACCGGCGCGGCGCTCCTGGCGGCGATGCTGAAAGACGACGTGATTCTTGGCCAATTGCTCGGCGACGCCGACAATGGCGTAAGAGCCGCCGCAGCGCTTGACGCGGGCCTGGCCGGACGCACCGCACTGGCGGGCGCACTGGAAAAGATGCTCGGCGACGCCGATCCGACAGTCGCCGGCAATGCAGCCGCCGGCCTGGCGCACATGGACAGCGACAAACACGCTGCAAAGCTCTGTGGACTGCTGCTGGCGACTGATGACGAAACGCTGGGCCAGCGACTGTGCCACGTGATGACGATCCTGAACAACGATCCGGCCCGGGAGGCGATCGGGAAGTTGCTGTCCGGATCGAACAAGAAGAAGACACTCTGGCCGATGGCGATCCTGGCGGGAGGAAAACTCAAAGCCGACGGCGCGGCCGATCGAATACGCGAGGTTCTTGACGCGGCGGTGAAGGACCGTAAGACCGACAGGAACCTTGTTCACGCCGCGATTGACGCAGCCGGCATGCTGGACGTTCCGATCGGCGATCAGCTCTACAAGATATGCCGCCAATACTGGAATCCCGACTTGAATGCGGAAATGATGTTCGTATCCGCTGCGCGACTGCTGGGTCGCCAGAGCTCCAAATCCGCCGAGGGCAAGGAGGCCGAGAAGCTTCTCATGGGCGCAGCTTACTACGCTTATCGCCAACCGACGACAGGACCGGCGAAACCCGTTCAAACGACTCCGATAGCCTCCGCCGCGGCGGCCACGGCGGTCTGGCTGCTGAACCCGTCGTCGGATCCGACGCTGCAATTGGAGCGCACGAAGTCAGAGTCCGGTCTTCTCGAGTTCACCGGTCGGCGCCTGACTGGGGCCAGAGTCGTGATGGACGCCGCCGAAGCGTCGATACTCGCCGGCGATTACATAGCCTGGCACGTCGCTCGGAGTTCGCGACCCGAGGCATTCGGACTGGGCCTGCGAATGTTGCCTCCCATAGGAGCCCCGCCGAGTCGCAAGGTCTACAACGAGAACCTTCGCGGAGCCGGAGCGATGCTCCTGGCGTTTGCCGCCAAGAGCGACGAGCAGAGGAAAACCGCAATCCAGCGCATAACCGAACGTCTCGAACCGGGCGAAACCCACAGCGGCGAAGACGATCCGGTCCTGGCCGGCAGGTATCGCTGCGCCCTGCTGATACTGGGTCAAACCGACAGGCTTTCGGTTGTTCGCGATCAGCGCAACAACTCCGGACACGCCGTTCCCGCGGCGATTACGGCGCTGATCATGGCCGGCGATCTTGAGACGATGGACTATCTCATGTACAACACGCAGATCCCGATCAACGACATCGCCGCTTACGCGATCTACGACGGTCTGGACCGCGTGCTGGCGACAGTTGCGCCCGGGCTTCCGACCATCGACGCTTCGCCGACAGCAGCGATCCAACTGTGGCAGGCCAATATTATGCGTGACTACTACATGATCCGCCGCAGCGAGCTGGGCCTGGGGCCCCAGCAATGAACCGTCTGCTCAAAGCGACCTGGTCCGGAGTCTCGCTCGGAGCGGCCGCTCTCGGCGATCTGGTCCTGCCCCGCACCTGCGCCGCCTGCGAAAGGCCCGACATAACGGCGTGTCGGCTGTGCGAACCGTGCAACGTTCGACTGTTGTCGCTTGTGTCGCTGTCGTACTGCAGCCGATGCGGAACGACTGTCGGACCTCACATACCGATAAGCGACGAGGGATGCTCGTCGTGTCCCGACACACTGCCGAGATTCGCCAGGGTCTTCCGCCTCGGACCGTACGCCGACCCGCTTCGAAGCATAATCCGCGAACTGAAATACCATCATCGCGACACTATGCGCAAACAGCTCGGCGGGATGTTGGGAAAGCTCATCGCTTCAAGCTTCCAGGACGATCAGATCGCCCCGCAGTTGATCATGCCCACGCCAATGCACTGGACAAGGCGAATCCTGCGAGGCTGGGACCATGCACGAGCGCTGGCCGAATCGATCGGGCGCGAACTGGCGCTTCCGATCGGCAACGAACTGGTCCGCCTGCGCAACACGCCGCAGCAAGCCAAACTGCCGCGATCGAAGAGAATTGAAAACGTACGCGGCGCGTTTTCCGTTCGCAACACCCGCGGACTCGTCGGAGCCAGCATACTCCTGGTGGACGACGTGACGACAACCGGAGCCACAGCCAACGAAGCGGCGCGAACCCTGCTTAACGCCGGGGCCGCACGCGTAACCCTGGCCGTCGCGGCAAAGAGCGAACCGCCGAGAGCCTACGGGAAATACTCATTCGAATCGTAAGACGTGCGCGCCGGCGCGGCGACTTATTTGCGGTATGAGGCCCCAAACTCCTGAAGCAACTGCTCCTGGCGAGCGTACATCTTTTCGGCCAGCTGCTGATTCGTGTCGTCGTATCCCAGCACGTGCAGGAGTCCGTGAACGATATACAGCATCAGCTCGCGCTGCGGTCCGAGGCCTCTGGCCCTGGCCTGGCGCACCGCCACGTCGGAGCAGACTATAATCTGGGCGACAACCCCGCTCCCATGTGACGACAGGTCGAAACTCAACACGTCTGTCGACCCGGCGTGCTGCAGCCAGCGACGGTTCAACGCCGCTATTTTCCGCGCGGTGACTACCGCAATATCGACCTCTTCGATCGCGGCGGTTTCCCGGCGCGCGACGAATTCGACCAGCTCGGTGATCTTCTTTCGCGGGATGCGAAGTGCGGTCTGTTCTGAAGAAATGTTAACTATCGGCATTTTGCGCAGCACCCTGATCGATATCGTCGGTTCCCGTCGCTGTGCTCGGCGTTTTCTTCCGTCCGCTGGCCGATCCGTTTCCGTTTCGGCGCTGGCTGCCGTTGCTGGACCCGTTTGATCCGTTGGTTGACGGTATGTCGGCCGCGGCGGGTTTCTCGCCCTGCGGGGTCGGGTAGGCGATTCGTGCGTGGTAGATTCCGCACAGACTCTTGATAAGCGATGTTTCTATGGCGTGTACTTCTCTCAGGGTCAGGTTGCAGTTGTCGAGTTGCCCGTCCATGAGGCGTCGCTGGACCATCGAGTGGACCTGGCTTTCGATTCGTCCGGCGGTGGGGTCCTCCATCGATCGGACTGACGATTCCGATACGTCGGCGAGCATGAGGATTCCGGCCTCTTTAGTCGACGGCTTCGGGCCGGGATATCTGAACTCGACTTCATCGGGCGCCCTGCCTTCTTCGGCGGCCCGCTGCCTGGCGGCTTCTTCGTAGAAGTGGTGCACCAGCGTGGTGCCGTGGTGCGTGGCGATAAACTCGTGCAGCACTGTCGGCAGATTGTACTCTTTGGCCATTTCGATGCCATCTTTGACGTGTCCGACGATTATCAGCAGGCTCATCGCCGGCGAAAGATTATCGTGTTTGGACGGCATGGCGCCCTGGTTTTCGACGAAATACTCCGGCTTTCGCGTTTTTCCTATGTCGTGGTAGTATGCTCCGACCCTGGCCAGGAGCCCTCTGGCTCCGATGGCTTCGGCCGCCGCCTCGCACATCGATCCCAACTGCAGCGAGTGGTTATACGTTCCCGGCGACTGTGTCGCCAGTCTGCGCAGCAGCGGTCTGGACGCATCACACCACTCCAGCAGCGTCATACTGGTTGCGACTCTGAACGCCCGTTCGATAAGCGGGAGCACGCCTTGGACCAGGAAGCCGGCCAGCAGCGCGAATCCGGCGGCCCAGAGTCCGTCAACCAGGGCGAATATCCACGGGACCTGCCCGGCCCAACTGCGAGCCAGGACCGCGACAAAGACTATCACGGCGCTTACCGCCGAGACTTCTATGAGCTTGCTGCGGGTTCTGACCTCCTGGAGCAGGAACACGCACGGCATCACGCCGGCGAACATGACGATCAGCATTCCGAAATCGCCGCGGAGCTGCATTGTCAGGAGAATCGCCTGGACCGAGCCGATCGCCATTGCGACCCGCTGATTGTAGGTTATGACCATAACGCATGAGATCATGACCACCGTCATTACCGCCGAATGCGGATTCCAGCCAAGGGCCGAGACCATGAGCCTGCCGATAATGAGCATTACGGTCATCAGCCCGATCACCGCGAGGCCTCTCAGATGGTTCTTGATAATTCGGCGCTGGTATACCGCGGTGTATGCGCCCAGCAGCACGATGACCAGCAGTATCTGTATGGCTCTTCCAGACGCTCTGGCGAGCATCGACGCGGCGCTGCCCTGGCGCAGCCAGGCTTCGTGTTCGTGCGCCAACAGTTCCAACTCTCCGCCCTCGAGCGGAGCTTCTCGCCTGCCGGGCGTTCTGGTGCGATCGACGAGAATCTGACCCGGCTGGTATATGTCTTGAGCCGCCGACGGAGGCGAATTCCGTGTCGTCTCCTCGACGCGTGCGATGTCGGCCTCGGTTGTCTCCCTGTCGTAGACGTAAAGCACCCCGCCGGCCAGTTCGGCTGTAAGGAACGCCTGGAGCGAGGCGACAAGCGGTTCGTCGGCGCACTGTTTGGCCAGACTCTCAGCCAGCGTCGCGGTGTTTTCCGGAGCTATCAACTCGTCTTTCTTGATAACGCGGGACCATCCGCCGCCTTTGAGAACGACTTGCCCCTGGGGTCCGACCTGGTCATCTGAAGCCACAGGCGCTTCTTTAAGGCTCTCCCTCAGCGAGTCGGTCAGCGTCTTGAGCTTGCCGCGCCCGGGGTCGCCGAACATAGTTCGCCACTCGGCAAGTGACGCCTCGTCCAGTGCGAACCGCTGGCGAAGAACATCGTCGAGCTGCGCCGGCTGGGTCGTAGCCTCAAGCTTGCCGGGAAGCAAAACGATCGCCGATACGATGGAATCTATTCGGTCCTCGTCGGCGTTGAAGATCGCGGGCGTCGATTCACGCGCCAGGCGAACCTGCTCTTCGAGGCGTTTTCTCGACAGGATCTCGAACTTAACGCGCGCCCTGATGTCGCCGGAGACATACTGACCCTGACGATACGGAAGCGGATCCAGCGGGCAGACGTCCAGCAGCAGCACGGCGATCCAGAAGCCCAGACCAAGCAGCAGCGAGACCGGTCCCCCGGACGTGCGGAATCGCTCCCACAGCCCAAGGCTGCCGGCCGAGATGTCCTTGCGGACTTCCAGGCGACGATGCTTGATTTTCTTCTTCTTAAAGGGCCACATTAAGCCAGCTTCCTGAACCAACGACTAACGATATCCGTTCGAACACCGATAATTATCCAAACATAACCCAACGCATGCAATCTTTAGCAAACCGTCAATATATCTGATCGGTGTTTTCTGAAGTGCAAATGAGCGACAAACAATGTTTCCGCAGCGGTTTACTTGTCATCTCGACCATAGGCTTCGACGATATTCTGCACGAGGCGATGGCGAACGATGTCCTGGCGATCGAGGTGAACGAAGTCCAGGCCCTTTATCCCCGAGAGTCTGCGTTTGGCGTCGGCCAGTCCGCTCAGCGATCCGTCAGGCAAGTCGGTCTGGCTACCGTCGCCAGTTACTATCATCTTCGAGCCGGTGCCCATACGTGTAAGGAACATAAGCATTTGCGAGGCAGTGGCGTTCTGGGCTTCGTCGAGGATGATCACTGAATCGTTCAGGGTCCGGCCGCGCATGAACGCCAGCGGGATGATCTCGATCACATCATTAGCCATGAACCTTCGGACCTGGTCGAACGTCATCATATCGTTCAGCGCGTCCAGCAGCGGGCGCAGATATGGGTTGACCTTGGCTTGCATGTCGCCTGGCAGGAATCCGAGTTTTTCACCAGCCTCTACGGCGGGTCGAACAAGTATCAGGCGTTTGGCCTGATCGCTCTTGAGCATGTGAACCGCCACTGCGACCGCGAGGTATGTTTTGCCGGTTCCCGCCGGTCCGGTGCAGAACACCAGATCGCACTTGTGCATCGCTTCGACGTAACGATGCTGGCCCGGGGTCTTGGGTCGCACGGGTTTGCCCGATACGTAGACGTCGAGTATTTCGCCGTCGGCTTTGCCGGGAGCCGTCGCGGCGGCCTGTGCGATCGCCTCGGTTACGGTGTTCACAGTTACCGGTTTATTTCGCCTGATGGTGCGCTGCAGCGTTTCCAGAACGGTAGCGGCCAGTGAGACCCTCGTGGGCTGTCCGCTGATTTTGACGATACCGGCGCGCGCGACAAGCTGCACCTCGAGGCTGTCGCGAATAAGCTTCAGGTGCTTGTCGGCCGGACCGAAAAGAATCGGGGCCTTCTGCGAATTTTCAAGTGTTATGCTGAGTTCCACGTTTGTTTTCTCCGACGTTTTTTACCGGGTCTATTATATCGTCGCCGGCGCAACGTTATGCAACGGGAAATCCGGACGGATCGTTCTGTCAGTCAAAATAAAATGCGGGGCGACCCTTCCGGGCCGCCCCGCCAGTGCTGCCGCAGTCTCCGGCAACGCAGGCGCGCCGCCGACAAAACTACTTACTGTCTTTACGGTTGTACTGCAATCCGCTCGGGATGCTTGACGATGTACTGATCGTCGAAGCCGGCCGGAGTGTTGGGATTGGCGTTACCTTCTTCGGTGTAGATCGTGTAGATGTCGTCGCCGTTGATGTCGGAGTCCTCAAGACTCTTCTTCCAACCGGCCGCTCCGCTGAACATCAGATACGCCTGCCCATCCCGAATGTGGATCG
>CAYMSH010000047.1:13791-23496 GCA_964392945.1 uncultured Planctomycetaceae bacterium
GGGAGTAACTTTGGTCCCGTCCGTGCCGTCGTTAATCGGTCTGGCGGTGTCGTCGATGTTTGCCGGGTTCTTGTCGGCCATGATCGCAAACGAACCCTTCAACTGGGCGCCTAGCCACGCTTCGTTGGTGATATTCGACGCTTCGCCGCCGCCGGACGGCGTCACCGACGTGCTCTTGTACGGAAAGTGCATGCCGTACGAGAAGTTGTGGGCCGACTGCCAACCGACTTTGTACTGCTTACGCAGAGCGGCGGTCTCGAACTCGCGACCTTCGTAGTCGGCGTCCGAGGGACACTTAAACGCGTCTTCAGTGACAAGACCCTTGTCGATAACCATCCACACGTTCTGCATCGCCGCAGCGTTGCTCTGAACGTTGGTGCGCAGCTCGTCGAGCGTCTTGCCGGCGTGGTTCGACGAAATCGGCGACTCGGGCTGACCGGTGGTGACCAGGAGCGGGAACTTGGAGTTCTGATCCTCGCCCCTGTACAGCGCGATGGCCTTGCCCATACCGTTGAGGTTGGCTCCGCACGCGGCCTGATTGGCCAGTTCAACAGCCCGCTGCACAGCAGGCACCAGCAGCGTGGCCAGAATCGCGATAATCGCGATTACAACCAGCAGCTCAACCAGCGTAAAACCTTTTGTCCGTCTCATGATACTGTCTCCTAAAAATGCGCCGCGGCACCGGACTGATCTGAATAAGCAAAAGAACTATTAATTATACCTTGCACTGCTACAGTCAGTTCAACACGCCGCAACTGGATCGGCAAACACCGCCGACCTGAATTTCATCGCCAACTAAATACGGCCCGAGGAAGGCGAAACCCTCAGGACCTAGCACTCTACACCTGCGCGAGGCGGTATGCAACAATATATATTAGACAAAACAGACACCCGCCGACAAAATACGCAAAATAGAGACTTTATCCAGTTGTACGACATAACGAAATCCGCCCGGGATACTATACCGGACGAGCCTCAAGAAGTGACTTTCGACAACGCCTGACAAAGGATGGCCGGATCAGAATGAATGATTGCGGTGCACTTGCGATGTCGGCAGAGCCTCTTCTCAAAAGCATCTTTTATGTCTACACTATAATTATAGACCCGGCCACCCGATCCGACAAGGCCAATATTGTTGACAGACCGAGCCGTGTGTGACATGATTTTCCCGGCGAAACCGCCTGGCGAGCGGTAAATACCGCTGATCGGCTCGGGATTAAACCCGAACTAGTTGCACAGACCGGGATTACTGCGATAATTAAGGATACGCCGGAAACGTCCCTGGCGCCGATACAACAGCAAGAGAATAGACATGGCTGAATTGACAGAAATAAAACAGAAGCTCCAGGAGTTCCAACAAGAACATCTCCTGGAGTTCTGGGACGAACTGGACTCGGCCAGGCGGCAAGCACTGCTCGAGCAGCTGGCCGGGGTGAACTTCGAACAACTCCGGCAGTACTTCGAGAAGTTCGCCGACGCCGAATCGCTCCAACTGCAGGACGACAAGGTCATGCCGCCGGATGTTCTGCCGCGCAAACCGTCAAACGAGCAACAGGCCCGGCTCTACCAGGAAGCCGAACAACGAGGGCTCCAACTTCTCAGCGAAGGGAAAGTAGCCGCCTGCGTAGTGGCCGGAGGACAGGGAACCAGACTCGGCTTCGACGGCCCCAAAGGATGTTTCCAAGCCACCCCGGTCGCAAAGAAATCGCTGTTCCAGGTCTTCGCCGAGCAGATTCAAGCCGCCTCAGTGCGAGCCGGCAAGGCGATACCGTGGTACATAATGACCTCGCTGGCCAATCATACCCAGACCCAGGCGTTCCTGAGGCGCAACAACTACTTCGGACTCAAACCGGACAACGTCACCTGCTTTGTCCAGGGCTCCATGCCGGCTATCGGGCTGGACGGCAAACTCCTGCTGCGGTCCAAAGGCAGGCTGGCGGTAAGCCCCGACGGACACGGCGGAATCCTTCCGGCCCTGCAAGCCGGCGGCTGCCTGGACGATATGGCCCAGCGCGGGGTAACGCTGATAAGCTACTTCCAGGTCGATAACCCGATCGTCAGGTGCATCGACCCGGTCTTCATCGGGCTGCACGATCTAACCGAGTCCGAAATGAGCGCAAAGGCCCTTGCCAAACGCGATCCCATGGAGAAGCTGGGCAACTTCTGCGTAATTGACGGCAAGACAACGGTCATCGAATACTCCGACATGCCCGATGATCTGGCGATCGAAACTGACGATCGCGGTTTCCTGAAATTCTCGGCCGGTTCGATCGCAATCCACGTGCTGAACCGTTCGTTCGTCGAGAAGATCACCGCTGGCGGACAGTGTTCGCTGCCGTTTCACAAGGCCAATAAGACCGTACCGCACATTGACAAGACCGGCCGGCGGATCACTCCCAACGAGCCGAACGCGATCAAGCTGGAGATGTTCATTTTCGACGCGATGTCGCTGGCCGACAAGACCATGATCCTCGAAACCCAGCGTGACGAGGAGTTCAGCCCGATCAAGAACGCCAACGGACTCGACTCGCCGCTGACGTGCCTGCATCACCAGGTCAGGCGAGCGGCCAACTGGCTCGAAGCCGCCGGCGTGGACCTGCCCCTGGATGCTGACGGACAGGTCGCCGCGGCTATAGAAATCTCGCCCCTGTTCGCCGACAGCGCCGAGGAGCTGGCGGCAAAGATCGACCCGTCGCTGACGATAACCAGCGGCCAGCAGCTCTACCTCGGTTCACGCGGACAAATAGGCGGAACGAAATAACCGCCGACAGGATTTGCGATCATGTCCGACAAGAAAATACTGATACTGGCCAACTATTCGAAGCGCGGGGTCAGCGAGCAGGTAAGCCGGCTGGAGCCGTGGATAGCCCAGCGGGCCGAGGTCGTCGGCGCGATGAAGGTAGACCAGTATGTCTCCGGCGATCGACCCTCGGCGGACCTGTGTATCGTGCTCGGCGGAGACGGCACTATTCTCGCCGCGTCTCGCGCGCTGTCCGGACGGGATATTCCGCTGCTCGGAGTGAACATGGGCAAGCTCGGATTCCTGGCCGAATTCAGCGTAGAAGAAATGCGAGCGCACCTCTGTGACGTGCTTGCCGATAAAATCGCACCGACGCTTCGGATGATGCTGGAGGTCACGGTGCGCCATAACAGCGACGAGACCTTCAGTTCGCCCGTGGCCAACGAGATCGCCATATCCGCCGGGCCTCCTTTCAGGATGATCGATCTGGACGTATCGCGCCAGGGCGAACACATAGCGCGCTATCTCGGCGACGGACTGGTTATAGCCACGCCGACCGGTTCTACTGGATACAATATGTCAGCCGGCGGTCCGATCATAGAACCCACGCTGGACGCAGTAGTTATATCGCCTCTTGCGACTCACGCGCTGTCGATGAGACCGATTCTGGTCCATGCCGGCGAACCTATCGTCGTGCGAACCGTAAGAGTTAACGAAGGAACGGCTATAATGATCGACGGTCAGCTTACCCGCCCCCTGGCCGACGGCGACATAGTGGAGGTCCGAAAATCCGAACACCCCACGCAGATTATCCCGCATCCGGCGCAGAGCTTCTTTAAGACGCTCAGGACAAAGCTCAAGTGGGGACAAAGCCCGCACCATACACAATAACCCGCCTGAAACACCGCGACTGAAGAAATTATCTTGGGGGCGGCGCCGTAGTTTCATAGAATGTGCAAACAATGAGTGTTGACTCCAGATTTTTAGCCGCCGAAGGTCCAGAGATTTTCAGCGGAAGCGAACTTATTCTTAAGGGCGCCCTCGAAACAGAGGGAGGCGTACACCTTCTGGCCGGATACCCCGGCAGCCCGATTGCAGGCTTCTTCGACTCGATGCTGTACATCAGGGAACTGCTGCTGGAAAAGGGAATTCGCGCCGCGATCAACAACAACGAAGCACTCGCCGCTGCGATGCTGAACGGCGCCCAGTCGATCGGGTGCCGAGCGATGATCGCAATGAAGAGCGTCGGGGTGCACGTAGCGGCCGACGCGTTGGCCCTTGGCAACCTGGCCGGTGCGCACAAAAAAGGCGGCGCAATCGTCATCTACGGTGACGACCCCTGGTCGGACTCCACACAAGTCGCATCCGACAGCCGATACATCTCAAAGCACCTGTACATTCCCGTGATCGAACCGTCCAGCGCGCAGGAAGTAAAAGACTTCGTGGACCTGGCGTTCAAGATCTCGCGAATGAGCGAACTGTACATGGGCTACATCATAACCACGAACCTCGCCGACGGCGGCGGGACCGTGCAGTGCAGACCCAACCAGTTCCCGGCTTTCAACACGCACCAGAAAACTGTTCTGGACACCGCCGAAGTTGACTTCGACACTCGCGTGCTCCTTCCGCCGAGAACCTGGTGGCAAGAAGCCAACATGACCCCGCGCCACATGCGCGCGATGAAGGCCGCCCGGGACCTCGGCGTCAACAAAATAGAACACCCCGCCGGCGACGGCGAAGTCAAACCGCTCGGGTTCATCACCAGCGGACTGGCCCACGGATACCTTACCCAGGCGCTGATGGAAGCCGGAAAGCTCGGAGGTTTCCCGGTCCTGAAACTCGGCATGACCTATCCGGTGGACCCCGAGATGATCTCGCGACTGGCCGCACAGTGCAGGCGCATTGTCGTTGTCGAAGAGCGGCGAGGATTCATCGAAGAGCAGGTTGACCAGATAGTGACCCTCGATCGCCAAACCGGAAAAATGCCGGCGACAATGGAAGTCTGGGGAAAGCATTTCCCCGACGGGCTGCAGGGCCTGCCGCATGTCGCCGGGCTGCATCCCTCGATCCTCACCCAGCGGCTCGTGCCGTTTATCAGATGGGCCGAGAATACGGACCGACCCGAACCGCCGGCCGACAAACCTGTGGCCATAGACGCCGATTCAGACGCCGTCATGGACAGCGAACTCAGCGTGCTGGACACCGTCAGCAAGACCGACGTCGGAACGCTCCCGCCGAGAATACCTTCGTTCTGCCCGGGATGCCCGCACCGCGATTCAGCGGCGCTCTGCCTGCAGATCAAGAAGGCGTTTATGGATCCCGAGTACATGCGGAAGGCCCACAAACGCGGAACGATGGACGTGGTCTTCCACGGCGATATCGGCTGCTACACCATGCTCATGTTCCCGCCGAACGCACCGCTGATGCACGACTTGTCGGGCATGGGACTCGGCGGAGGCACCGGAAGCGGAACCGACCCGTTCATCGAGAACTGCGAAGCGGTCTTCATGGGCGACTCCACGTTTTTCCACAGCGGAGTGCTGGCCATCAGCCAGGCGATCAAGCTAGGCCAGAACATTACGTTCATAATCCTGGACAACTCGACAACGGGAATGACCGGTCACCAGACCACCCCGGAACTGGACTTCGACGTGCTGGGGGCGACTACCGACGTGCAGTCGATCGCAGAGACCGTTCGCGGTCTGGCCAGCACCACTGACGTACCGGTGATACGAGTCAATCCCGAAGAGACCGCCGAATACCGAACGTTGCTGGAAGGCGCCCTGTTGCAGGAAGGCGTAAAGGTCATCATCGCCGACAAGGAATGCGGAATCACGCGCACCAGGCGACGACGACGCGAACAGCGCCAGATCCAAAAAGACCGCGGGTACCTGCCAAGAGCGCGGCACATGAACGTCAACACCGAGATATGCCGCTTCTGCCTGGCGTGCGCCGAGCTTACGGGGTGTCCGGGACTGAGGCACGTCAAGACCGACTACGGCTCAAAGATAGACACCGACTTGTCATGGTGCGTGGCCGACGGAGCCTGCCGGCGGGTCGGAGCGTGCAACAGCTTCGAGCGGATAACCGTCAAGCGCAAGAAACCGCCGAAATCGCGCGTGCCGGAACTGCATCTCGACGATATTCCAGAACCGGAAAAACGCCCGCACGGAGAACTGTGGCGATGCTGCCTGACGGGAGTCGGCGGCATGGGGATCGGGACCGTGACGAGCATTGTCGTGCGGGCCGGACACTACGAAGGATACAAAGTCGTATTCGTTGACAAGAAGGGCCTGGCCATCCGCAACGGAGGCGTCGTCTCGCAAGTTGTCTACAACATCGCCGACAAGCCGGTGACAGCCTCGATACCGTACGGCAAAGCCGACCTCCTCCTGGGCGTCGATATTCTCGAAGCCGCACGGGCGATGGACCCCAACGGCAGAATCCGCGCCGCGGCTCCGGAAACCACAGCGGCAGTGATCAACACCGACAAGATCGCCACGATCAACGGCGTTATGGGCGCAGACGATTTCGACCCCGAACAGTTGGAAAAAGTCATCCGGGCCTATACGCGAAAAGACGACTATATGGCCCGGGACATCGCGACGATCTGCGAAAAGTATCTCGGCTCCAAAGTCTACGCAAACCTGATGATGCTCGGATTCGCGTTCCAGAAAGGCCTCATCCCGGTATCCATGGACTCGATCGCCCAGGCGATTCAGCACACCATCCGAGCAGCGGCCCAGCAGAACCTCTACGCGTTCAACATGGGCCGCAAACTCGTAGTCCAGCCCGAGCTATTCCGCGGACCGCCGAAACGAACCGGATGGCGCGAAACCCTCGAAGACAAGTACCGCTGGATCGTCAGGCGATACCGCAAAGGGCGCGACATCGGAGAGGCTCTCAGGACGATCGGGGCCAAACTCATCTCCGATTTAAGCGAGATCGACGACTCGCTCAAACGCGACATAATCGTGAGACTCTACGACACTATGCGATGGGGCGGACCGCAATACGCACAACAGTACGCAGACTCGCTCAGCAAGGTCTTCAAGCACGATAACGCCCAGGCCGGTTACCCCGCAACCGCCGCGGTGGCGCACAACCTGGCTTCTGCGATGCTGATCAAGGACATATTCTTCACCGCCGAACTGGCGACCAGCCCGGAGAAGTTCAAGCGCGATCGCGAAAAGTACGACGTCAATCTCGCCAACGGCGATCGCATCGCCTACCGCCATCTGATAACCGTCACGCTGCCGATCCCGCTGTGGAGGCCTACTGTCAACATCGCCGCGCCGAGCTGGCTGATGCAGATCGCAAAACGCATGCGATGGATGCGCCGACTCATGCCGCGATCGCACCGCAGGAAAAAAGAGAACCTCAAGAGCTATCGCAAGGCGATCTCAGACTTCCTGGCCGCCGAGCCCGGCGACACCGCAACGCTGACGGCCCTGCAGGGCGGAACTTGCATACAGTGCATGAATCCCAAATGCCTCGAAGTCGGCTGCCCGCTGGAGAACCGCATACCCGACTGGGTCGCACTTGCCGCCGAGAACCGATGGCGCCAGGCCTCAGACCTGCTCCACAAGACCAATAACTTCCCGGAATTCACGGCCAGAATCTGCCCGGCTCCGTGCCAGGGACAGTGCAAGTCGGCGATAAACGCCGAGGCTGTGGATATCAAACAAGCCGAACTAACCGTGATTGACAAAGCGTTCGCTGAAGGCTGGATCAAGCCGCAGAAACCGAAAAAACGAACCGGCAAGACCGTGGCGATCGTCGGATCAGGTCCGGCGGGCCTGGCCGCGGCCCAACAACTGGCCCGAGCCGGACACGATGTCACTGTGTTCGAACAAGCCGACGAACTCGGCGGACTGCTGCGATACGGCGTACCGGAATTCCGGCTGGAAAACCAGCTCATCGATCGCAGGATGAAACAACTGGCCGAAGAAGGCGTGACTTTCAAAACCTCGACGTCAGTCGGAAGCGACATTACCGCAAACGAACTCAAGGAACAGTTCGACGCGGTCTGCCTGGCCACCGGGGCGACTGAACCTGTCGACCTGAGCCTGCCGGGAAGAGAACTAAGAGGCGTGGCTTTCGCGCTGGACTACCTCGCCGAGCCCGATGCGATGTCGGCAAAGGGCAAGTCGGTAGTGGTCATCGGCGGCGGAGACACCGGAAACGACTGCGCAGAGACCGCGATCACACAGGGCGCCGAGTCCGTGATACAGTTGGAGATCATGCCGGAAGACAAGATCACGACCGACCCGACGCACGACGATCAGGCCTCGGCCGGGGTCGATCGCAGATGGTGCGTCCAGGCCACGGAATTCCGCGGTAACAGCCAGTTGACGGAAATAGCGGCCACTGAAATCCAATGGGCCCGCGGCTCCGGGGCGAGAAACGAGCCTGTGGCGATCACGGGCGGCGAGTTCACGATACCAGCCGACATCGCCCTCCTGGCTGTCGGGTTCAAGCGAACGATTGACCCGGAGATCGCAAAGCAACTTACCCTCACAGTCGAGGACGACGGAGGATTGTACGTCGAGCGATACGAAACGTCGGTCGACGGAATCTACGCCGCCGGCGACACCGTAAGCGGACCGGCGCTTGTCGCCAACGCAATTCGCTCCGGGCGAAAAGCCGCCCTGCAGATCGACTCCTACCTCAACAGGTAACCGGCGACCATGCCACGCGAATCGAAAGCAAATCGAAAACTGCGAGTCGCGAGATTAATCGCCGCTCTGAAGAAAGCCTATCCCGACGCTCACTGCGCGCTTACGCACGGTAATCCGCTGAAGCTGCTGATTGCCACGATCCTGTCGGCCCAATGCACCGACAAGCGTGTGAACGTCGTAACCAAGACGCTGTTCAAGAAGTACAAGACTCCCGCCGACTACGCCGAAGCGCCGCAGGAGGAGCTGGAAAACGATATCCGCTCGACGGGTTTCTTCCGCAACAAAGCCAAAAACATCCGCGGCGCGTGCGCCAGGATCATCAGCGACTTCGGCGGAAAAGTGCCCCGCACGATGAAGGAGCTTCTCACGCTGCCAGGCGTGGCGCGGAAAACCGCCAACTGCGTGCTGGGCAATTCGTTCGGGTTGGCCGAAGGAGTCGTCGTAGACACCCACGTTCTCCGCCTTTCAGGGCGACTGGGCCTGACGAAGCACAGAGACCCGGTCAAGATCGAACGCGACTTGATGGAGCTCGTCCCGCAAGATGAGTGGATTCTCTGGTCGCACATGTTGATATTCCACGGCCGGGCCGTCTGCGACGCGCGCAAACCCGACTGCGAAAACTGCACGCTGAGCAAACTCTGCCCGTCGGCGGGGAAGATTTAGCGATCGCCGGGCGGCGGCTCGGTGTTGCCCTCGATTTTCGTGTCGATGATCTTCACGCAATCGATCGGAGACATGATCCCCTTGTACACGTTCCCTGTTATCTCACCGCCGGAAATTACAATATCGCTGCACGATGTCGCGCTGAACAGGTTGGCGTCAAGCGAGTCGAAGTGATTGTCTTTTATTTCGCACCGTTCGAAGCGGATGTTGCGACTGTCGGAGAAGGAGAACCCGCCGAACTCTTTGTTTCTGATGAATTTTGAATCGCTCAGCACGAGCCCTCGCGATCCGGAAACGGTCATTATCCCGTAGGTGCAGTCGCGGATTGTCGAATGCTTGAACTTCAGACCGGTAACTCCGCTCAGCATGAGGCCCTCGATTCCGCATCCGAACAGATCGCACTTGTCGATCGTCATACCGGAGCACTTGTTCATCCGCACCACGCCGCCAGTGCAGTAACCCTCTGGCGTATGGCCCAGCACCAGATTCTCCAGGGTCACGCTCTTGCAGTTGTCAAAGCTCAGCACGTTTGCATAACGCGGCTTGGCCAGCAACTCGGGGGCTTTCCCGGCGCCGATAATCTTGAGCCCTGTTACATTGCGAACGATCACTTCGTAACCG
>CAYMSH010000048.1:0-23472 GCA_964392945.1 uncultured Planctomycetaceae bacterium
ACGGTCTTTCCCGCAGCGTACGCCGTGGTTCGATTCTCCGGTTTCGTCTGCGACAGTTGCGACATGAGCGATGCGGTGTGTGAGCCGCGAAAGTCTCGCTGGTGCGATTCGGCCTGTCCGCGTTTACGGATCCAGTCGTCGTAGTTCTCGTCGGATGGATCCTGCTTCGGCGATATCGTCGTGGCCGAATTGTGCCAACCGCCCTCTCGCAGACCGCGCGGCAGATGCATCTTTCCGAACGCTCCGGTCCGATAGCCCGCCGCACGCAGCAGCTTGTGCAGCGGCATCAACTTGTCGGCTTCCAGAGGCGCATCGCTGTTATGCAGTACGCCGGTTGTTCGCGGGTAGAGCCCGGTGAACATCGCCGTTCGCGACGGCACGGATACCGCATCGGGGCAATACGCGCGTGAGAATCTCACGCCCTCTGCGGCCAGTTGATCCAGATGCGGCGTGCGTACGGTCTTGTTTCCAGCACAGCCCATCACGCCAGCGTGGTGCTGATCGCTGAACAACAGCAGTATATTGGGACGATCGGAGTTCTTTCCCCCGGCGCCGACCACCGGCCCGGCGGCCAGCACGGCTCCCGCGACGCCAATCGATTTCAAGAACTCACGTCGCTTCTGCATAGGACATCCTTCCAAACTCACTTAGCGGCCTGACTGGTTAACGCATCGATGCGGGTCATCATCTCCAGGCACATCCTACCATTGTGGTACGGGCATTTCCACGGGTCTACTTTCCAGTCGTTGCGGTAGTACGGCGACGGATCGTCGGCCGGTTCGATCAGGTACGGCTCGCCGAGGCGGTTTAACTTGGTGAACCATTCACCTAGCTCGTGATCGATCAGATGGCTGTCGATGAAACTCCAGATAAGTTTGGCTGTCTCCCAGTACTTCTCGTCGCCGGTGAGCTGGTAGGCGTTCATGAAGCCGACCAGGTTTTCCGCCTGGAGCCACCAGTGCTTGTTGGTGCGAACGTGCGAGCCGAAACGTCGCGATTCGAGGAACAGTCCGCCGTCGGTGTCAACCGCGACGCGATCGATTGAGTCAACGATCTTAATCGCGATCGGCTTGAGCCGCGTCAGGATCGTTTCATCTCCGAGAATTTCCGCCGCTTCCCAGAGCAGCCAGGAGCCCTCGATATCGTGGCCGAACGAGCAGATGCCTTTGGAGTCTTCGACTTCGTCGAAACTCTCGTCGAAGAAGATGCCGAAGTGCCCGTTGTCGCGGATGATGTGGTCCAGGAAGATGCCCAGCAGTTCGGCGAGCCGCGTTTTGACCTTGTCGTCCTTCCAGACCTTGTACAGCGCCGCGTAGCTTTCCAGCACGTGCAGGTGCGTGTTCATCGACTTGGGCTCGTTGTTGTCGGCCATCCGATTCTCTTCGATCGGCTTCCAGTCACGAGTGAACGCCTCGGCGTAGCCGGCGGCTTGGGCATCCTTGGTTTTCTCTTCGACAACGGCGAAGCATTCTCGGATCAGATCCATCACTCGCTGCTCGGGTCGGTACTCGTAGTACTTGCACAGCGCGTAGATCGCAAACGCCTGGGCGTATGTGTGCTTGACGGTGTCCGACGGCTCATTGTCGCACGTGACGGTCATGTAGAAGCCGCCGTGTTCTGAGTCCAGGAAATGCTCGGTAAACACGCGGTAGGCCAGATCGGCGATCTGGCCATATTCATCATTGTCATAGAACTTCGCGGCCGCCGCGTAGGTCCAGAGAATCCGCGCGTTCAGCACGCAGGTCTTATCCACGCCGGAGACTGGATTGTTGTCGAGATCGACAGCGCCGTAGAACCCGCCGCCGTCCGGCTGAACGGCGTATTTCATCCAGTAGCTGAGGATGTTGCCCCGCAGTTCATTGTCCATCATGCTGCGAAGGTCCTTAAGTTCTTGAACATGTATCGCCATTGAAGTCTTCCTATGCGCCAATCAGCAGCCTGTATTAATCTTCCCAAAAACCTTTTTTCAGCAACACGTACCCGATTGATAACTTCGCCGCTATCGTCAACAAGCCGCGAAAGACGCCGGCTCCGGTCGGAGCCTCTAGATACGCCAAGCCGAGAATCGCTAAAGTGATTCCCGAATAGAAGATCGAGCTGCCCAGAACAACAAACGCGCCTCGGAGGAATGTAAGTCCGGGTCTACATGCCCGAATCCAGAGTGTTGGCCCGATGAGCATTATGATAAGAGGTAGAGCATATCGCATATAGGGGACAATCAGCTTGGCGCCCAGACGTGCATTCGACGAATAGCTGGTTTTCGCCGGCCCCCGGACAAACGCCCATACCGCGAGGGTCATAAATACCGCCCCCACAATAACAGCCGGTATGCTTATCTTCGAGGGGCGAGCCATAGTCACCGGTCTGTGCTTCTGTTTTGGCTTCTTCTTCCTGGCCAAACGGCGTTGGGCCTCAGGTTCCATAGCGGTCCCGGGCTTGGAAAACTCGGCGTGCAGGGACGATCGTCCCTGGACCAGGGCTCCCCATCCACGGCATTCGGCGTCGCTCCGAGCCAGCATGGTACCCCAGGCCCGACAGGGGCGATGAGACGCCGACTGGCCCTGGGCGCCTGACTGGGTGGCCGCCATTACGCGACTCATATCCAATCCCTCAAAGAGTTTCGCTTCGTCCGAGCCGACGGACTGAGCGTCGCCGGCGGGGAATGATCTGGACTGGGGAATTACGAACATGGTCTGACACTGTCCGCACTTGCCCTTCTTGCCGGCGTCGGTGTCCGGAGCCCTGAGCTTTACACCGCAAGATGCACAACTGAAAGTCGGCACTGTTAGAATTCTCCCTGCGCTAAAATCGCAACCCCGAGCATCCATTGAACATTCAACTGTTCCCGTTAAGTCGCCATACAACTTTACCATATCCGCCGACTGAGTCAATGCTCTTGGACGCAGGGGCCGCTACGCCATGCAGACATGCTCGAAGACCGCGGCGAGAATAACACGTATCGGCCAGGGCCAGGCGAAATCCTCCAAAATAAGACTTGCAGAAACCCAATAATTCCCTTGCAAAAAATCGAGCATCAGGGTACCCTATATGTGCTCAAGCTCGCTAAGGGAGCGGCTAAGCTGTCGATTCTTACATCATGGTCAGGAACGAGAACTCGCTCACTCGCTTCTTCCTGCACCAGGCCACACCGGCCGAGTTCCCACAACGTTGGAGCGCTTTGCATCTGTTCAATGCCATACCGCAGAGCAATCCTTAGAGTATTTGCTTTTCATTACTAGCTCGCTTGCTCGGTATGCCAGCGGCTTGCTCGCCATTCATACTACTGCTCGCTCGCTCATTGTGTTATTAGCTCGCTCGCGTAACACATTGCTTGCAAGAGACTTCAAGGGCGTTCCTTGAGATCTCCAGGAGTTGTTACTATGTCTAATAGACCGTCATTGCCGCCCTTAGTTAACCGTCACGTTCAGGCTCAAGCTCACGCTCAGGATCTGGATAACCTCAAGCTCACTACCCGATGCGCCGGCCGCATCAACCTAACAAGGAGTTGCACCATGAAATCCGCCACCACCGCCTTGATAATCACTGTTGTAACCCTCGCTGCGATGTCCGCAAACGCCAGTGCGAGCATAATCACCCTTTCGACCCCGTTTGATTCATCAGTAGACGGCCAGCCCGTGGAAGCCGAAGCAACTTTCACAACAGGAACCGATTCGATCACAATTGTAATCGCGAATCTGCATGCTGACCCTACAAGCGTCGTCCAGAACGTCAGCGGGCTGGTTTTCTCCCTCACTTCCGGAGAAACTGACGCAACTATCACATCCAGCGCCGCCCTGATGCGATCAGTCGATAAGAACGGCGGAACTTACACTGACGGCATAGTGGCCCCGACAGGCTGGGAACTCGGCGAGATCGGCGACGCATTGCATCTGCATGTTCTGGGAACACTCGCAGGGCCTGCAAACACAATCCTCGGAGCCCCCGGCTCATCCGGCTTGTACGACAACGCAAACGGTTCGATCGCCGGCAACAAGCCCCACAATCCGTTCCTGGCCGAAACCGCAACGTTCGTGTTGGATGTCCCCGGCGTGACCGCCGAGTCGACGATTCTAGGCGCCACGTTCGAGTTCGGCACGTCAGGCGACAGCATTACCGTAGGCGAGCCTCCGCTGATCCCGGAACCGGCGACATTGTCGCTCCTGGCTATAGGCGGTCTGCTGGTTCTGAATCGACGCAGGCGCCGCGGCTAAGAGAGCTTTAACCGCCTCGTTCAGTCCGCCTGGGTGTCTCCAGCGGAAGGATTTCGAGTGTTCGCATAAGCGCCGACCAATACCGGTATCTAACGGACCCGGATCGATCAGACCGAGCCCTGTTCACCGGCGGACTGCTGTATTTGCCGGAGAATATCGGCGAACTGGTTAATCCGTCCGGCCAGCGGCGTATCTTTAGTCTTGTTAACGGCCTCTGTCGCTGCTGCTATGGACTCCCAGGCTGCCGCGAAACTGCCACCGCCGGCGTACAGCTTGGCGATCATGAGATGCGCCTTGGCGTTGGTGCACCAGTCCCCCGATTCACGAGTGCACTTCTCGCAAACCATCAGAATCGTAGTGGCCTGCTTTGCGACTTCATCATCCTCCAGCGCAAGACCATGCTCGAAAAGCGCACTGCCAAAATCCAGAAAGAAGTGCCCTCGCTCCAGGTAGCTCAGTTCGCTGGTATTCTCCACGACGAACTCCACGGCCTCGTTGAACGCCGCTATTGATCCGGGATAATCCTTCTCGCGCCGCCTGGTGACGCCAATCTGCCAGTTGGACAAGAAGACATCTTTCCCTTTGCGAACCCCGCCCAGACGTTGCGTCAACTCCAATTGGGAGGCGATGATCTCCGAAGGCTTAAAGCCCGGCAAAGAGGTTCGAATAGAGTGCTGGTCATCAGCCCCCGCCTGTGACAATGCATCTCTGGTATACGCCTCTGCTGTCATATGGTTTCTAGCATCGGACAGCGACCCCGAGCCTTTGTCCAACGACGTCTTGGCCTCATTGAGCATAATCTGTGCTCCGCTCGAACTACCGGCTAACTTCAAGCACAACGCCAGCATATGGTGAAGCCGCTGATACTCCCTGTCTGAAATCGAAGGTCGATATCGATCGTCACACAACGCATCGTGGGTCAACCACGCATAGTGTCGCACCAGGCCCCAGTGTCCACAGAGTTTGAAAGTCGCGGTCATCGCGGCCGGACACAAATGCATCCCTATCCCCTTAACAGCCTCGGCGTAGCAACTGGCCTTGGTCCGGCCAGATGACTCATCACCCAATACCGGGACGTGATTCTCCACGCCGTAGGTCATAACGTTGAGCGCCTTTATGCTCGCCGATTCCAGAACATACGATCGCACTCCCACTGAAGCGAGCTGGAGAACAGGCTGATCGCCGGGAGAACCCGGGTGCCTTACGACTACAATCCACGGTATGCGATCAGCAAGTTTCCGCAACGTAGGCAGAATATCGGTGTCGTAGCCGCTATAACCGGCAATCACCAGTGGGCGATCGGAGACAACGTCCTCAAGCATGCGAGCATGACGGCTTTCGAGATTGTCATAGTGCTCAAGGGTGTACGACAGGGTATGACCAGCCCCGATCGAACCGTGCAGCTTCAGATATGTAGACAAGTTGAAATCCGAGACCACAAGGTCTTCCGTTGGGACAGCTACTTGAACGGCGTCGGAGAGAATCGCCTCGAGATGCTCGTCGAAATTCGTAGTGATGGCCCATTTGCATCGTTGGCTCTTCAGCAATGCCGCCACACGAGCGTGATTCTCGTTGGGACGATCAGCGCCAGCAGCGCCTAGCGCCGCGGTGACGACCTCCCGGCCGACGATATCGTGCATCTCGCGCCAGAAGAGTTCGGGACGTATAGCCAGTTTGTTGACGATCTCACGATGCGCCGGGAAGTGCGACGCCGCGGGCCAGCCGTCGGCCTCCATGCGATCGAAGACCGCCTGCAGAAAACCGATCTGCATCTCAGACCAGATCGGCCCGTTTGTCGGAGCGTCCCGCGAAACACCGGCGCCGAACATGAAGTTAAGCCCCTCTGAATCGACTTTCGAGACCAACTTCTCCAACTGCGACAAAGAGACCGTGTTTTCGCTCATATCGACCGTCTCCCGGTACAGATCATTGGTAACGACATGCTCGGCGTCCCGCTCATCGATACGAACACCAAACATCTCCCGGCATTCCGCAACGAAGCAAACACCCATCAAGTCCCATCGCCGCGACGCGGACTTCAGCGGCCGCTGCGTGTCGTCAATTGTATCGGTCGACTCCGAATTGAGCAATCATTATTACAGTTCTGAAGGGGCAAGAACCGACACATTACAAAAGACTTAAGCACAGCGGGACTTGACCCGGGACGCCGCAGAGAGTACAAGTATCCCAACAGCGCTCCATTTTTTCGGAATCTTTATGAAACTGACGATTACAAACACGCTCTTTTTGGTCTTTGGTCTGGCGATCGTGCTGGCTGCCGGCTGCAGTTGGCCGCAATCTATAGTCGTAGACAAAGAGGCCGAAGCGATCAATCATTACGCCATAGGACAGGTTCTCGCCAGCGAGGGCGATCTGGATGCGGCGCTTGAGGAACTGCTCAAGGCGATCCGCTCGGATCCGACACTGTCGGCGGCTCATTCGGCCATCGGCGACATCCATCGCCAACGAGGCAGCCATCGCCTGGCCGTAGGGGCCTACCAAAACGCATGCCGTGCCAATCCGTACGCATTCAGGCCCCACTACAATCTCGGAGTCACTTACCAGGCGCTGGCGACGGCGGCCAAGGCTGTTACCGAATACACCGAATATCTCAAGGAAGCAGTCAACGTATACCTTCGCGCCGTGGTCATTCGCGAAGACGATTTCGACGCGAACCTGAATCTGTCTGCGTGTTATTTTCAGTTGGGCAAGTACGATCTGGCCGAGGAATACTGCAACGCGGCGATCGCATCGGATCCGAAATCTCCGCAGGCGCACAGCAATCTCGGGATCATTTACGATAGCCAGAACCGTCTTTACAAGGCCGTCCGAGCCTACAAGGACTCTCTCGAGCTAGACACGAACCAACCGAAGATCCTCCTGAATCTGGGCTCTACGTACATGCGTCAGGGAATGTGCAAATCCGCGTTACGTTCGTTCCACCTGTCGGCCAAGCAAGACCCTGAAGACCCGTCTGCATTCCGCCAGATCGGAGAATGCTACTACCGTCTGAAGGATTACGACAAATCCCTGAAGGCCTACCAACAGGCGCTGTCTCTGGACACCAGAGACGCAACGGCATTGCGTGGTCTTGGAACTGTGCGCATGACTCAGTTCATTCTGGACCACAGAAAGAAGCCCGAGTTGCGACAGTTGGGGCTGACCGCATGGCGCCAGTCGCTGGAGATCGACCCCGAACAGGATGATCTGAAGAAACTCCTGAAGAAGTACACGCCCGGGGAAACAAACACCGAACTCTAAGCCCCTCCCGACGGCCGGCCGACAACTACAAAAAAACGCCGAAACAGCTCGAACTTTGAATCCTCGGGATAAACACACTTCACAGACGCCGACTTAATGTGTATAATGCCGTCTTGCCTTCGGGGCTGTAGCTCAGTTGGGAGAGCGATTGGTTCGCAATCAATAGGTCAGGGGTTCGATTCCCCTCAGCTCCATGAAAAAGGCCGCCGAAAGGCGGCTTTTTTCATGCAATCACCAATCCCGGCGATATAATGCCAGCGAGAACCAACACCATACAAAGGAAGACATCATGTCAATCGAAGGCAAACGTGTTGCGATAATGCTTGACCAGAAGTACCAGGAGATGGAAGTCTGGTATCCGCTTTACCGCCTGATCGAAGCTGGCGTAAAGGTCTCGTGCGTGGCGGCCAGGGCCGGTGTCCAATACGACTCAAAGCTCGGATATCCGTGCATTTCGGACGTAGCGGCCGCGGATGTCGAGGGCGGAGATTTCGACGCGGTCATCGTTCCCGGCGGATGGTGCCCCGACTTCATGCGACGTCATGAGTCAATGGTCAGCTTCATTCGCCAGTGCGTAGCGGCGGACATAATCCTGGCCGCTATATGCCACGGACCCTGGATGCTCTGTTCGACTGACGCCTTGAAGGGCAAAACAGCGACGAGCTTCATGGCGATCCGTCACGACGTAATAAACGCCGGAGCCGAATGGATCGACGAAGAATGCGTAGTTGACGGGAAACTGATCACCGCTCGGAAACCTGACGATCTGCCGGCGTTCACGAAGGCGATTATCGACGCGCTGGCTAGCTGAACAAAGCCGTTCCGATTCGCACGATCGTGGCGCCCTCTTCGGCTCCGATCACGTAGTCGCCGCTCATCCCCATTGACAGGTGCTGGAAGCTGTCGCCGCCGATCTTGTCGTGCTTCATCTCCTCGAATATTTCCCGCAGGCGAATGAACGCGCGGCGGGTCTGTTCGGGATCTCCGCTAGTCGGGCCCATCGTCATCAGACCGGTAAGGCGAACCGATCGCATCGTGCAGATCATCTCCCCAAGGTGCGTTGCGGCTCCGACGGCGCATCCGAACTTCTGGGCCTCTTGGGAACAGTTGACCTGCAGCATCACGTCAACAACGCGTTCGTCGGCCTCAGCGCGGGCTGAGATTTCCTCGGCCAGGCGGAGTGAATCGATCGAGTGGATCACGTCAGCGGCCGTCAGAGCCTGCTTAACCTTGTTTCGCTGGAGGTGACCAACCATGTGCCACTTGATCGAATTGTGCAGCGAATCGCGGCGACTGTGAAGATACTCGTCGAGTTCAACGAACCGCTCGGCCAGTTGTTTGGGGCGCGACTCGCCAAGATTGGTCAGGCCGGCCTTGAGGCAGTTCTTGATCGTAGCGATGTCAACGCTCTTGGTGACCGCGACGATCTCGACAGAATCAGACGATCGCCCCACCCGGTTGCATGCGTCGGATATCTCCTGGCGGATTCGATCGAGGTTCTTCGTTATTTTATTTGCTGTAACAGCCATCGAATCTCAAACATACCACGAACAACGACGCCGGGCAAGGTCTTTGGCCGATTCAGGCCTCATAATCGCGTTTTTTGCTGCGACCGACTCAAGAATGATCGCCAATGCCCCCAATCAACGCTTGCCGCCGCAGTAGCGCAACAAAGTGGGCGACAGACGGCGCAATGCGCGGGGGGAGACGCATCACTGATTGCCTGTCGCCCATATTTTGAACGATTTTATCTGCGTGGGGCCTGTTGCAAACAAAACAACTTTCGGCCTTCACCTGTATTATACGCCTGCGACGCGAGCGTTTACAATCGGCATTTTACAAATTTTTTACCTCGCCGAACAGAGCGAGGATTTACCGCAGGGCGATCTTGAGAACCTGATCGATATTCTCGACAAATTCGAACTTGACGCCCTTCTTGGCCTCGGCAGGAACGTCGATCATGTCTTTGCGATTTCGTTCCGGAAGGATAACGGTCTTTATTCCCGCCAGCTTGGCCGCCAGCACCTTCTGCTTAACTCCGCCTATCGGCAGTATTAAGCCTCGCAGGGTTATCTCGCCGGTCATGGCGAGCTTGTGATTCACCGGCTTGCCTTTCAGCATGCTGACGATGGCTGTGCAGATCGCCGCCCCGGCCGACGGCCCGTCTTTCGGGACCGCTCCGGCGGGCACGTGAACGTGGATCGCCGTCTTGGAAATCTCCGCCGGATCGAGCGACAGCTTGGCCGCATTCGATTTTATCAGCGTCAGGGCCGCCATCGCCGATTCCTTCATGACATCGCCGATGTGCCCGGTGAGGGTCAATCGCCCTTCTCCGGCGCCTGTCTTGTAGCCGGCGGCCTCGATGAAGAGGATGTCGCCGCCGACGGGCGTAAACGCCAACCCGGTCACTACGCCGGACACTTTCCCCGACGAGGCCCTCAAAGCCACTTCGCTCTGGTAAATCGGCGGGCCCAGAATGTCGCTGACGGTAGCGGCGGTTATGCTGGTGGCCTTGTCGTCAGGAGCCTTTCCCGACGCAACTTTCGCCGCTATCGAGCGACAGACCGAACCGATCTGCCGTTCGAGTTCCCTGACTCCGGCCTCTCGAGTGTAGCTCCGGATGACCGATCGCAGTGCAGCAGCGGTCCACTTGACCAGATTGATTGTCTTGCTCGACTTGCGGCGTCCCCTGGCTGACCTGGCCGGGACCTTCTTCAAGAGTCCGTTTTCGGAAATCTGTCTGGGAACCAGATAATTCTCTGCGATGTGCATTTTGTCCCTGGGCGTATACCCCGCCAGTTCTATAACCTCCATCCGATCGCGCAGTGCAGGCGGCACCGGAGACATGTAGTTCGCCGTGGCGATGAACATGACATTGGACAGATCGAACGGCGCATTGAGGTAGTGGTCCTGGAACGTGTTGTTCTGCGCCGGATCGAGCACTTCCAGCAACGCCGCAGTCGGGTCGCCGCGGAAATCGGCTCCCACTTTGTCCAGCTCGTCGAGCATTAAGACCGGGTTGTTGGCGCCGGCTTTCCTGATTTCCTGTATAATGCGCCCCGGCATGGCGCCTATGTAGGTTCGCCTGTGGCCTCGCAGCTCGGCCTCGTCGCGCATACCGCCAAGGCTCATCCGGATGAACTTCCTGCCCAGCGCTCTTGCGATCGATCTTCCCAGCGAGGTCTTGCCCACTCCCGGCGGCCCGACAAAACAGAGGATCGGTCCGCGCGACTCGGGAGCCAGCTTCCTGACCGCCAGGTACTCCAGAATCCTCCGCTTTACCTTGACCAGATCGTAGTGGTCTTTGTTCAGTATCCGCCTGGCGCGATTTACGTTCAGATCATCTTCGGTTTGCCTGGACCACGGCAGTTCGGTCATCCACTCCATGTAAGTCCGTATCATGTTGTATTCGGGACTGGCCGACGGGATTCTTTCAAGCCGATCGAGCTCCTTGACCGTCTCGGTCTTCACCTGGGCCGGCATCCCCGCCGCTTCGACCTTCTGGCGGAGTTCTTCTATTTCAGCGCCGTGATCGTCGCTCTGGCCCAGTTCCTTCCGGATCTCCTTCAACTGCTGCTGGAGATAGTACTGTCGCTGGGACTTGTCGATCGAATCCCTGACTCGGTTCTGGATGTCCTGTGAAAGTTCGAGGACCTCGAGCTGCTTTTGCATCGCAACCCCGACCTGGTCAAGCCGCCTGGCCACGTTAAGCTGTTCCAGCAACTTCTGCCTCATGCCCAGTTCGAGTTGCAGATTGGCTCCCAGGAAATCCGCCAGCGCGCCGGGATAGTCGATATTCGACAGCACCATCGCCGCCTCGTCGGGAATCTCCGGCGACAGTTCGATAACCCTCGTAGCCAGATTGCGTGCATTGACCTCCAGGGCCTTTGTCTTTGTCGTGGGAACAAACGTGTCCTGGAGCGGAGTGATTTTCGCTCGGAAGAAAGGATCGGATTGGGTCCACTTGTCGATCCTGACCCGCCCCAGGGCGTGTACGATCGCACTGAGCGTATCTGCATCGACCCGCAGGAGCTTGACCACCATCACGGCGGTCCCGACCCGATAAAGATCGCCGGGGCCCGGATCGTCCTGTTCGGGGTCTTTCTGGCAGACGGTGACCAGCACCTTGTGCTCCGGCAGTACAGTTTCTATGAGGTTCAGCGATTTGGCCCGTCCTACGGCCAGCGGAATCACAGTACCGGGAAACAGCACCATATTCCGAACAGTAAGCACCGCTGCTTCGGAAGGAATATCCGAGACCGAGGGGCGTTTTGATTCACGACTGGAGGCGACGCTCGGCTCGAGAGTCACTTCCGGCTCCTCGTCGGTTACTATCTTGCTGATCGCCGATTTATCGTCTGGTTTCTTTTCTGGCGTCATAGCCCAAACCGCCTTTGCTGTATATTTCTGAAAACGCCGCTCGTCGGCAGCTCCCGCCCTGTCGACAACCTACTGGCTCTTGGGGATCGTAATCCAGAGCAGCCCGCCTCGATACGTAGCGCTTATGGCGGCGTCATCGGCGTCATCGGGCATTTCAATAGCCCTGCAGAACCACCCATGATCGATTTCCATAAGGCGTATCTTCACGCGATCGGCCGCCTCGTGCGGATCGGGCATGTCTCGCTGCCCACTGAGCCGCAGCACGCCGTCTTCGGCCTCAAGTTCGATGTCCCCTCCCCTCAAACCGGCCAGATCGACTACAAGCGTGTACTTCTGCGGGCTTTCATAGACATTCATCGCCGGGGACCAGCTCTGCTCGGAGCTGTACTGGTGGTATCCGCCCCCCAGAACCTTGTCGCCCCATTTGCTTACCGGTCCGTGGGCCGGCTTGAAAGCGTTTCCTGATTCGTCGCGGGATGCTTGTACGGTAATTGGCGTCATCATAGAACCGACCCTTCCTTATTCAATGCGCCGGCGCCCCGGCGCGAGTCCAACCCAGTCCGAACAATAAATGAAATTCCCATAATCCAAGTGCATTGCAATTGTCGATAGCCAGCACTTTTTATTGTATCGGAGCCAGCGGGCCCATACCACAAGAAAACACTCTCTACTACGGACGAAAAGCCCCTTCCATATTCTCCGGCTGGAGGATGATCTTGACTGACAGGATCATAGTCTCACCGTCTCGGTAGAGTTCTATCGGGATAACGGCTCCAGGCTTTATCGCCGCGATGATATGTCGGAATTTCTGGCTGCTTATGACGACCTGAGAGTCGGCCGACAGTATGAAATCGCCGGCTTTTATTCCGGCGACGTCGCCCGGGCCGCGGGGGGCGACCATAGTAACCAGGGCGCCGTTGGTATGCGGAAGTTTCAGCTCCGCAGCGGTCTCCTTGTCAATCTTCTTGAAAGCCAGGCCGATAAAGCCCCTGGCGACTTTACCCGAGGCGATCAGCTGACTCGTGACGCGCTTGACGGTGTTTGAGGGAATCGCCAGACCGAGTCCGGCGCTGGCGCCGGAAGGCGAGACGATCGCAACGTTAATGCCGATAATCTCGCCGACCATGTTGATCAGCGGCCCGCCTGAATTACCATGGTTGATCGCCGCGTCGGTCTGCAGGTAGTTCTGGTACTTATCGGATTGCCCGTACATTCGCCCCTTGGCCGAGATCCCGCCGAACGTAACTGTCTGCGGAAGTCGAATCGGCGATCCGACGGCCAGCACGAGATCTCCGACCTCCATTTTGTCGCTGTCGCCCATCGGGATGTCCATGAGCTTATCGGGCGGGATCTTTATAACCGCCAGGTCCGTCATCCTGTCGGATCGCACCCACTCGGCGTTGAGCTTTCGCCCGTCGGCGAGCACGACCGCGACGCTGTCGGCTCCGGAAATGACGTGCTCGTTAGTTACGACATAACCGTTCTTGCGGTCCACGACAACTCCGCTTCCGATAGCCCCGCCTTCCAGGCGAGGCGGGATCCGGTGTCCCGGTATTTCGGTTTTCTGGGAGACTCGCACCTCAACCACCGCCGGCTTGACGGCTTTGGATACTGCTCGATACAGCATCGACAGTCCGTCGGCCTGTTTGAGGTTGGGCAGGTTCTCCAGCATCGCCTGCTGGCGGGCCGATTCGCGAGAGTATGATATGCGATAGACAAGTCTGGGGCCGAAGAACCACAACCCGCCCCAGACTAAAGTGGCGATAATCAGGAACGGCGCCAACAGTTTCGATGAATTCATAACGACAAGCTCCCAAGCCGCAGACCCGGAGATCGATCCAGAGTCGAGCCTCAATGGCCTCTGACACATACTATACACTCACCGCGAGCAATTTGCCCAGATTTCCCGACGCCGTCTGGCGATTATCGCCTGCTAGGCCGACAAGATCCCGGCCCGTTTCAGCGTCGCCAGGATCAACTGTTCGAACGGGACGTCGGATCGCGCGGGAATGTACGAAGCCTTGCGCGACAGGCAGGTTCTGCGGCAGTGGGCCTGAAACTCGATCCACTTGGCGCGGTAGGCGTCAACCACTTCGTCCGTCAGGCGAAGCGACAGTCGCTTGTCGGTCTCGGCGTGCTTCAGCAGCATCGCCCCGGTCTGCGGCAGATCGTACCCGGCGTCCTGCGGGCTGAACAGGTGAATCACCGAAACGTCCCTGCTGCGGGACGCATCGCATATCTGCAGTTCCCTCAGGGCCCGGTCCAGATCGTCGCGGCAGTCCAGCAGATCGGAAATCAGCAGGATCGTGCCGACTGACTGACCCACCCCGCCGCGCCCGGCCAGCAGCGGAGCCAGGCTCTTGATGTCGCCGACCAGATCGGTGCGCCCGCCGACGGGCAACTGCCTGAGGTAGTCCAGCACGCCGATTATCCGACTGCGGTTCCTGCCTGCGTAAAACAGATCCCCGACCCCGGCGCGCCCGCCGATGGCCGACAACGCCACGCGGTCAAGAGCCCCCATCGCCACGTAAGCCAGCGCCGCGGCGGTCCGCCTGGCGTAGTCGAATTTTGCGGCGTCGCCGCCTGGCGCCATGGAGCCCGAACAGTCCAGCGCGATGACCACTGTCGATTCGCTGTGCTCGTGGAACAGGCGGATCAGGAGTTTTTCCATTCTGGCGTAATAGGGCCAGTCGATAAAGCGAGTGTCGTCTCCCGGGGTGTAATCGCGATGATCGGCGAACTCCAGCCCGTCGCCGAGGCGCCTGGACCGCCTGGCGCCGCTCATGGACCCCGAACTGGCCCGCTTGGCGATCAGGTGAAGGCGTTCCAGCCCGGCCAGGAAATCGGCGTCAAACAGGTTGTCGCTGTCGTTACTCACGCTCTGGGCGCCCTCTAACTTTCACCGCGGACGATCTCCGCCTCGCACCGCCTCAGTACGCCGAGGAGTTCTTCGGGACTGTCAGTAGCCAGGAGAGCATCCATCACTCCCGGGGTATGGAGCATCTGGGCCAGCCTGGCCAGCAGGTGCAGGTGCGTGCGTTCGTCCTTGCAGCAGACCAGGAAGAACAGTCGCGTAAGCGTACCGTCCGGGGCTCCGAACGGTATGCCCGAGTGCGTCAGGCCGACGACAACGAAACTGTCGACAATATCGTATTCCACAGGATGATGCGGATGAGGAAGAGCGACACCCGGGATCAGCGCCGTCGAGCAGACGTCCTCACGCTCGCGGATCTCGTCGATCAACTCGTTCCGGAGATAGACCATGCCGGCCCGATCGGCTACGTCAACCAGTTCGCGAATCGTAGCCTCCCGCGTGCGAGCGTGCATAGGCACGTCCAGCCCGCCGGAGGGAATATGCGAGCAGAGGAGCATTTCATCGTTGTCCAGACCGTGATGATCGCTGACTGACTTTGAAATGCTGGCCAGCCGCTCGCGATTCAACGTATGCATCTGGTTCTCGATCCAGTGATCTATGTCGCTCTTGATGAACCGGTATCGATCCTTCGGAGCCTTGTCGCCGCCGAGCTTGAGGCACGGAATCTGATCGCGAGACGCCAGCTTTATCACTTCGCGCATGTCCATCGCGAGATACACGGCGACCTGCGAGGCGTTCATCTGTTCGTGTGGCATCGGTCTGTTCTTTCGATTGCGGCGGTTACATAAGGTTCATCGGGTCAACGTCGATCACAACTTCGGCCGGATTCGCCCGGCATATCGAAGCCAACTGGGGATACAGCAGTTTCTGTATCCAGCCCGGCGGTCCGGATGATGGGGTTACGAGGATTTCGTAGCGGAACATTTTTCGCAGCTTGGCGATGCCGGCCTGGGCCGGTCCGAGCATCGATATCCGATCGGCCGGCAGCATCGCGCGAAGCGTCCCGGCCAGTTCGGCCGCCCCGTCCTGGGCCTTGTCGCCCTTTTCGTGGCGGACAAGGAAGCGGATCATGCGCGAATAAGGCGGGAGCTGCGCTTCGCAGCGCTGGGCCATTTCGACTTCGGCGAAACCGTTGTAGTCGTGGTGCGTGGCGTAGATGATAGCAGGCTCGTCGGGGTGCAGGGTCTGGACGACGACTCGCCCGGGCAGGTCCGAACGCCCGGCCCGCCCGGCTACCTGAACGATCAGTTGGAACGTTCGCTCGGCGGCGCGGAAGTCGGGCATCTGCAGTGCGGTATCGGCCGACAAAACGCCGACCAGCGACACGCCGGGAAAATCCAACCCTTTTCCAACCATCTGCGTGCCGAGGAGAATGTCCAGGGTCCCGTCGGAGAACTCCTCGAACACCTTGCGAAACTGCTTCGGCGAGGTCATGGTGTCAGAGTCTACACGTGCGAACTTGGCGCCGGGGAATTTGCGGGACAGTTCGCTTTCGACGCGTTGTATGCCCATACCGAACAGCAGCAGCTTGCCGCCGCAGGCCGGACACCTGTCCGGGACGCCTTCTGAGTGCTGGCAGTAGTGGCACATCGCCATTTCCGTAGCCGAGTGAAACACCATCGGTCGCGTGCAATTATCGCACCCCAACTCCCACTTGCAGCTCGGACAGAACACAAAGCTCGCAAATCCGCGGCGGTTCATCAGCAGGATCGTCTGTTGTCCGGCGTCGAGCGTTACCGCCAGTTGCTGGGTAAGGGTCCGGCCGAGCAGTTCGACTTTGCGCGGATTGATCTCCTGGCGAAGGCTCACGATCTTCAGCGACGGCATAGGCAAGGACCGCACGCGATCGGGGAGCTTCAGCAGGTCGTATCGTTTTCGGTGAACGTTGTGGAGCGATTCGAGCGACGGAGTGGCTGAGCCGAGAACTATCGGGACTTTTTCGAGCGACGCTCTCATGACCGCGACATCCCTCCCGTGGTAGCGAGGAAGAGTATCCTGCTTGTAGGACGATTCGTGCTCCTCGTCGACCACGATCAGCCCGAGTTTGCCCGCCGGGGCGAAAATCGCACTTCGCGGACCGACGACAACCGCGGCGTGGCCGTCACGGATCTGCTGGTAGTAAAACGCCCGTTGAGCGTCGGTAAGACCGCTATGGAGAACCGCAACCCGCGGCAAGCGTCGCACCAGGCGCTGAAGGGTTTGGGTAGCCAGGGCAATTTCCGGGACCAGCACTATCGCCTGCCGCCCGGCCGCTACGACTTTGCGTATGGCGCGAATGTAGACCTCGGTCTTCCCGCTGCCGGTCACTCCGTGCAGCAGCATCGCCGAGAATCCCTGGCCCAGGCGAGCTTCTATCTGAGCGATAACTTCTTTCTGCTGATCGTTGGGATCGATGGCGTCGGCTTCCAACGATTCGGCATTCATATCCTCTATCTGAACCGGTCTCGATTCGGTCCTGACCAGACCGCGATCCTTCAGGCGGCTTATCGTGTTGCGGGAGGCTCCACTGTGGTTCATGAGAGCCTTGAGCCTCAGCGGCTCGACGCCCTGCCTTCTGGCTTCAAGAAGTTCGTCCAGAACTCGTTTCTGCCTGGCGCCCGGTACGCGGATAATGTCTTTGGCGTCTCCGTCCAGGAATACGACGGTCTCGCTCCGCGGTGCGTGTTTTCCGACGGCCGACGGGATCATCGCCGCCAGGGTCATGCCCAGCGGGCTGAGATAGTAGCAGCTTATCCACTGGCCCAACTCCCATCTGGTCGGATCGAACTGCGATTCTTCGTCGATCAGTTCGGCGACGACTTTCAGCTTCTTACCGGCCGCGGCCCCTTCGGTGCGCACTATGACGCCGCTGGTCATTCGTCCGCCGCGCCCGAATGAAACCCGCACGCGCTGACCGATCTGGGGCGTACCGAACCGCTCGGGCCAGATATAGTCGTAGTCCGACCAGACATTGGCCGCCACAGCAACGCCAACCACCGGCGCACCGACAACAGCGTCGCTGGGCGCATCACCCGAGGCGTCACCCGGATCAACAGGTTCTTCAAACAAGCGAGACATACGCACATACTATCCGCATAACCGGCCGGAGCCAACAGTCCATCGCGGCCGATCCTATCTCAATGCCGTATTGCCTTGTCGGTGCGTGGTGTGTATGCTTGTGCGTTCGGGGCCGATGATACCGCCCCGGGTAATCAGGAGACTTTAGAATGAACGATACCGCGACCGACAGCAACGCCCGCATAGCGGCGAGCAAGATCCTTGTAGTCGACGATAACGAGCAGAATCTCGAACTGCTGGTTGCGTACCTTGAGACGCTCGGCTGTCCCGTCGTCACGGCGGTCGACGGCGTTGACGCACTCGACAAGATCGCGGCCGACAACCCGGATCTTATCCTGCTGGACATCATGATGCCCAGGATGAGCGGGTTCGAAGTCTGCCGCAAGATCAAGTCAGATCCGACGACACGCGACATTCCGGTGATAATGGTCACCGCGCTGAACGAACTTACCGACATAGAACGGGGCGTGGAGAGCGGGACCGACGATTTCATCACCAAACCGGTAAACCGCCTCGAACTGACTACGCGGGTCAAGAGCCTCCTGAGGGTAAAGCATCTCAAGAGTGAACTGGACCGCACCCTGGCGTATCTCGGACAGGTCGAAAAACCCGAATCCTGACCGCCGAAGCAAACCGGAGCCCCAGAGGCTCTGGAGCCGGAAAATTTCAAACTCCAAAGATCGGAGCAGAGCAATGCGATTCACGTCAAAGTTTGCGATATTCACCATAGTCGTCGCCGTAACGGCTATGTCGATTTGTCCCGGCTGCCAGACCCCGGAGACTCAACTGGAAGACCAGGCCAGAGATATGGCCCGGGGCTCCGATCTCCAGCGGACCGAGAAGCTCCCGTCGAAACCGAAAGCCGTCGAAACACCTACGATAGAAGCCGTCACGCCGGACTCGACGCCGAAAAAAACGCCGGCCGCAAAATCCGCGACGATTTCCTCGTCATCAGCGCCCGCCCCCCAGACCGTCGTCAGGAGAATTGTCACTGACGGCGCCACTATCGCCGAACTGTCCAACGGCATGACCGTAATCATCAAGCCGACGCGCACGGCGCCCGTTGTCTGCGTGCGAGCCTACGTACGGGCCGGCGGGATGACTGAGGGCAAGTGGCTCGGCTGCGGCCTGAGTCACCTCCTGGAGCACCTCGTCGCAGGCGAAGCTGTCTTCGAAGGAGGCCCGGACCAGAAAGCAACGTCCACGAAGAACCGCATCAAGGAAATCGGCGGCCAGTCAAACGCATACACCACGCTGGACCACACGTGCTACTACATCTCGGCCGCCTCCTCGAAGACCACGGCGTGCATCAGCCTGATCGCCGACTGGATGACCAAAGCGGCGATAACGAAAAGCGATTTCGAGCGTGAACACGGCGTGGTGCAGCGCGAACTGGAGATGGGCAAAGACAACCCGCGCCGCCAGATGTGGTACGCCAACGCGGCCAACGCATTCCCGGGCCACCCCGCTTCGGTGCCCGTCATCGGATTCGCACCGGTCCTGGCCAGGGTCACCCACCAGGATGTGCGTGATTACCACAAGAAAATGTACGTCGCACAGAACATGGTCTTCTGCGTCGTGGGCGACGTGGATGTCGAAGCCTCCCTGAAGCAGATATGCAGTTCGATGGCGGGATTCAACAGCGGAAGGCAGCCCGAGGTGCTCCTGCCGCCGGTCAAATCGCCGGCCAACACCCGCCGCGTGGTGCAGGTCCACAAGGCCCTGAAAGACGTCATGCAGGAGATGGGTTTCCAGAGCATCCCGCTGATCCACGAGGATCTGTACGCACTGGATGTGTTGAGCTTCGCACTGTCGCGCGGACGGGCCAGCAGGCTCGTTCAAGCCGTCGAACGCCAGCAGAAACTCGTCACGTCGATATCCACGAGTTCCTGGACCCCCCAGTGGGGAAAAGGGTTTTTCACCGTATCGTTCCGAGCAGATTCAAAAGACAAAGCCAACGCCGCCGAGAAGGCGATAATCGCCGAGTTGAAGAAAGTCGCCGAAAGCGGGCTGAGCGACGATGAACTGGCCCGAGCCAAGCGACAGAAGATCGCCGCACTGGTCTACGGCCAGCAGACCGCCGAAGACATCGCCGCGGTAATCGCCACTGACTTCCTGTCGACTGGAGATGCCGCGTTCTCCAAGAACTACACCAAACGCATACAAAGCGTAACAACCGCACAGGTCCAGGCCGCGGCCAGGAAATACTTTGCTTTCGATCGAATGGTCATCACCCGTCTGGTTCCGCCGGCGAAGAAGGCATCCGGGGCGGCAGCGGCCAAGACCGCAGCTTCCGAGTCCAAAGCCGTAACGTTCACGACTGACGAAGGCCTGAAAGTCGTGCTGCAGCCCAACGCCGCAGTCGGGCTGGTCTCGATGGCCCTGGCGGTCAAAGGCGGCGTGCTGGCCGAAACGCCAGAAACAAACGGAATGGGCCAGCTGATGGCGGCTATGACCACTAGAGGCACCGAGAACTTCACGGCCAAACAGATCGACGAATTCTTCGCCCAGGCCGGTGGATCGGTCTCCGGGTCCTGCGGCAACAACGCGTTTTACTGGCAGGCCACATCGCTGGACGACAGCTTCGACAAGGCCCTGGAGATACTGGCCGAAGTGGTGAACAAGCCCAAATTCCTCCAGTCGGAGCTGAACATCCTGAAGCCGAAACTGCTGGCGGCGATCAAGCAGACTGACGAAAGCTGGAGCCCGCAACTCCGAAAGTTCTTCCGTTCGAAGTTCTTCACCGGCTCGCCTTACGCGATGCTGTCTTCCGGCAGCCGCGACGTGGTCAGTAAGGCGACTTCCGACAGCGTGCGAGAGTATTACCTCAAGCACATCGCCCCGGCCGGTCCGACCCGCGGAGTGCTCACGATCTACGGCAACTTCGACGCCGCCGCCGCCGGCAAGCAGGTCCGCAAGCTCTTTGCCGACATGCCCAAACGCAGCGACTGGAGCGTCGATGCGCTGAATATCCAGCGCAGAAAAGTCGCCGACGAAGGCGAACTGTACACGCTGAAGACCACGAACAAAGTCGCGGCCGTAATCGTCGCCGCGCCCGGGATGAAAGTAACGAATCTTGAAGATCGCTTCGCCATCACGGTGCTCGACACGATCATCAGCGGTTACCAGCTTCCCTCCGGCTGGCTGCACGGTGAACTTCGCGGAAAGCAGTTGGTCTACGTTGTCCACGCCTACAATTGGGCCGGCCTGGCGCCTGGGGCGTTCATGACTTACGCCGCCGGCCAGCCTGAAAACGCGCCCCAGATCGTCAAGATCATCAAGAAGAACTACCGGCGTGCGGCCAGACACGTGCCGACCCAGGAGAAAATCGATCTGGCGGTCAACAGCATCCTGACAGCCGAGTTGCTCGGAAGCCAGTCGATGTCGGAATTGTCGCTCTCTGCGGCGCTGGATGAATTGTACGGATTCGGATATGATTTCCGCAGCAGAATGGAAGCTCACTACCGCAAGATCACGCCGGGCGACGTGTCCCGAGTAGCCCAGAAGTACCTCAGCAGCGGATACGTCATAACGGTGACAACGCCGAAGCCCGAACTTTTCGAAAAGGACACCGCCGGCAAATGACCCAAAACGAAAACATCCTGACAAGATCGGTCGAAGATTTCATAGACGCAACCGGCGCCAGGACCCCTACTCCCGGCGGCGGCTCGGTCGCCGGCGTAGTCGGAGCTCTCGGCGTTGCGCTGGGTCGGATGACCCTGAACTTCTCCAAGGGCAAGAAATCGCTGTCCCAGCACGAGCCGTATTACGCCGAGCTCCAGGAACGCCTGGAGACCGCATGCAATACGATGCTGCAACTGGTCGCAGAAGACATCGCCGCATACCAGGCCTACCAGACCGCAACGGGCCTGCCTGACGGTCCGGAGAAGAAGCTGGCTGTCGACCAGGCCACGCATCTGGCGATCGACGTGCCGCGTAGAACAACCCAAACCGCCCTGGGCCTGCTGGAAGACATGCAGGAACTGGCCGGCAAGTGCAACAACTGGCTGATCACGGACCTGCTGGCGGCCGGAGCGTTGGCGGTTGCCGCCGCTACGCTGAGCGATTACAACGTTCGAATAAACCTGTCGAACATGCCTGACGCGGCGGCCGAAGAATTCAGAACCGCCTCGCGAGACGATCTGGCCCGCGCCAGAGCGATCCAGGCCGAAATAGAAGAAGCAACAAGAGACATCCTCCCATAAAGAGCTTACGAGCCCACACCAACAACGCAACATGGCTAAAGATTACAACATTCGCAAGACAAGCGGTCAGTGCTCCCAGTGCGAGACTCAACTGGCCCCTGGTACGGAATTCACCGCCACGGTCTCCGAGGGCGACGACGAACTCATCCGCAACGACTACTGCGACGCGTGCGGCGAATCGCTTGCCGAAGAAGCAAGCGCCGCGGTGCTCTGCAAGTGGCGAACTGTCGTCCCGCACCCCGAAGAGAAGAAGAAACTGCTGGTCAGCGACGATCTGCTGATCAATCTCTTCGAGAGGCTCTCGGAAAGCCAGGATGAATCGAAGATCAATTTCCGATACGCATTGGCCCTGGTGCTGATGCGCAAGAAGCTGCTGATATACGATCGCATGGGCTCCGACGAGCAAGGCCGCGAAGTCTGGTCCATGCACTTCAAGGGGACCGATCCGTCGGCCGAACAGTTGGTGATCGATCCGAAACTCGACGAAGACCAGATCGCCGAAGTAAGCAACAGCCTCGGCGAAATAATGGAAGGCGACTTCGAATGACAAAACTGCGCAAAACGGGACTCGTGCTGCTTTCGCTGTTCGTCATCGCGATGAGCGGATGCAGTCAACCGATACCAAAGACGCAAGTTTCGCTGAGGGAGCTGGTGGCCGAGTACAATGAAAACGCCGGCTCCGTACCTATGCTCGCGGCGTACGCGGACATTGAGCTGACGATGTTCGGCCTGCCGATCTGGAGTTCGCCTAACGGTCTGCTGCGAATGAGGAAAGGCCCCAAGCCCCTCGGCCCCCACGACATGGTGCTCATCGGACGCGAAGTAAGCAAGCAGGTCATGCGCGTAGGGTCCAGCAGCAATGACAACGTCTACTACATGTGGACCCTGATGCCGGAAACCCGGGCGTTATGGGGACACGCAAAACTCGCCGGAGCGCCCGGCATAAAACACCTCGATATAGATCCCATGGGTCTGCAGGCGGTCCTGGGAATCTGTCAACTGCCGTCGGACCAGAGCAAGCTCCCGGCCGTCACCTTGAAAATGGACACCACGAAAGGACGCTACGCCTACGTCCTGGGGTACGTAACCCGCCAGCCGGCCAGCGACAAGCACATCATGCGACGCGAGTATCGCTTCGCCTGGGACGAGGAGCGGCCTGACGGACTGTCCGAACTGTTCTGGGGCAAGCAGAAGCCCCGACGCCTGGAGGAGGTCAACTTCTTCGACACCGACGGACGGAAAGTAATGTCGGCCACTGTGGGAGACTACAAACCGATCTCCGCCGATTCCATGGAGGACGGCAAGCCGGGCGATCCGGTCATGCCGACTGACATCAGAATCACATGGTTCAACGATCGCCAGAAGATCCGGGCGTCAGTTCGCCTGAGACTCTCGCAACTGCACAGCGAGGAAACATGGGACGCCGAAGTCTGCGATTTTCTCAACAACGTGCCGGAAGAGATTCCCGATCACAAGATCATCC
>CAYMSH010000049.1:0-22918 GCA_964392945.1 uncultured Planctomycetaceae bacterium
ACATGGAAGCTGTTGATCAGAACTGCTGAATTACAAAAAACAAGCCCGGGCCGCAAGGCGACCCGGGCTATAGCAACTGCTTGTCGCCAAATGGCGTTATTTCTCGCCGGCTTTGATTTCGCGGATGTAGATATTCCTGAACCAGAGCGTGTTGCCGTGATTCTGGAGCTCAATCTGGCCGGTCGGGTAGATCGGAATCTTCCGGTCCCAGTAGTTTTCCAGCGTGGTGTTGTCAACTACGAGCTTACCGTTGAGCCAGACCCAGACCTTCTCGCCGATCATCTTGATGCGGAAGCGGTTCCACTGGCCGATCGGATTGTCGGCGCAAACCAGCGGCTTGCTGGGATTCTTCTTGTTGTTGTACAGTCCGCCGGAACCTACGGGCCACCGGGCCGGGTCCCAGATCTGCACCTGCGGCGAACCGCGAAGGTAGATCCCGCTGTCGCCGTTCTTCTTTATTTTCCAGTCAACGTACATCTCGAAGTCGCCGTAGTCCTTGGCGGTGCACAACGACTGGCCCTTGCCGCTGAAGACCAGCACGCCGTCTTCAATGGTCCAGCTCTTGCGCATGCGCTCGTCGGCCTTCTTCTGGGCCGCGTCAAGCTGCTCAGCGTTCATCGCGGCGCGTTTCTTGGGATTAGAGACCAGGCCCTTCCAGCCGGTCAGGTCCTTGCCGTTGAACAGTGCGACAAAGCCATCGGGAGGCGTGTTCTTGGTGTCCTCGAGATTGCAGTCGGCCGCGGGCGCCGTGGCGGCGTCCATCGTCTTGATGCGGATGTTCCGGAACTCAACGCGGGCTCCGTGTCCGAGCCAGCCGATGTGGCCCTTCTTGTTCTTCAGGCCGGGATGACCTTTAGCGAGCTTCGGACCGCCCTTCTTGAGGACCTCTTCGAGATCGGCGTCTACGATCGTAGTGCCGTTTAGGACAACTTTGATCTTCGGGCCGATGGCGTAGACGACTTGCGAGTTCCACTCGTTGGGCTTCTTGAGGAATCCGCGTTTGGCCGGCACTACACCGTAAATGCTGCCGTGATACTGATACGGTTTCAGCTTGGCGTATCGCGGCGAGGTGTTGTCGAGGATCTGCAGCTCCATGCCCTTGTAGGCGGCGTTGCCTTTAAGCGGGGCGCGAATGCCGAGACCATTATTGGCGCCGGGAGGGAACTTGAAGTCGAACTTCAGGACAAAGTCGCCGTATTCCTTGGCGGTGTACAGGTTGCCGCCCTTCTTGCAGAACATGATTCCGTCGGCGGCGCCGTAGCCGTCAACTGAACCGACCCAACCGGTCAGGTCCTTGCCGTTAAACAGTGATACGAAACCTTTTTCGTCGTCTTTGGGTTTCGCTTTGTCGGCGGCGAAAACACCTACCGCCATCGACAACATTACTATAATCGCCGCAAATGCTCGTTTCTTCATATTCAACTCTCCGTGCAGTTGGTCAACTATTTCTTACCGGCGTATTTGCTCGCCGTATCGCGGGTCCACTTGTTCTTGGTCACTTCGAGGATCTTCTGCAGGTTCTTCTTAACGTCGGCGCCCTTGAGCAGCTTCTGTCGCCTGCGGGTCGGGCACGCGATCCTGACGGCCGCCATCGCGGCCTCCTCGCGCAGCTTCGGATCGTCAACGTATTTCATCGCCAGGGCCATCGCCTCGACGGTGCGAATACCAGACAGACCGCCGAGCACGAGTTTCTTCTCCGAATCGCCAGGAGCAGCGTCCATAGCGGCCGCGAATAGCTTAACGGTCTCGCTCGCAGCCCGATTGCTCGGTACTGAGATTAGCCTCACGTATCCGCGGAGCGCCAGTGTGCGATGGGTCTTGTTGTCGGTCTTGCCGATCAGCGCCAGCAACGGTTTAGCCGCTCCGATCTCCGGCCAGGCGGCAAGGGCTCTGACGGCCGCTTCCTTGACGGTTTTATCGCTCGAAGCGGTGTCTTTTACGACCAGTTGCAGTGCGTCGTCGCCGCCAATGCCGCTCAGCACTTTCAGCAGCACGGCCCGTTTGTCACCCGAGGCGCCCGACAGGGCCTTCATGACCGGCTTGGCGCCGGAGCCCGTTCTGCGCATCGCAGCGACTGCGGAGTTCTGCAGCAGCGCTCGCTGGCGAGAGTCAGAAGCGATCAGGAGTTTTGCCAGGATCACGTCTATATCGCCGGCGCCGGCCAGGTCGCCCATCGCCTTGGCGGCGGCTTGAGCTACCGAAGATTCCTTGCTGTCGAGCTGTGCGATGACGGCTTTGATCTGATCCGTCGCGCCGCGTGCGGCGAGTACTTCCAGGAGTGCGGCCTGGCCCGCTGGCGAGGCCTTGGTCATCGCCCCGGCGGCGCAACTGGCGAACTTCTTGCTCTTGACGCCGAGCAGCACGCCTCTTGAGGCGGCGATTTCATCAGTGTCGCTGGATTTCATCGCCCCGGCCGCGGCGGCCGCGCCCTTGTCGGGATCGGCCTGGGCAAGTGCTGCGATCGCAGCGATGCGAACGCTCTTGTCGGTATCCGTCGTCGCGGCCTGCAGCGTATCGCCAACGCTCTTGTCGGTGTCGCCGGACAGACCCAACGCGCCGAGAATCGCGGCTTTCGTCGCCGGAGACGCGGTCTTGTATCGCGCGATCAGCTTGGCCGATGAGCCGGGGGCTTTTATTCCGCCCAGGAGTCGTGCGGCTCGATCGCGAACGTATGCGTTCTTGTCGTCAAGAGCGGCCAGCACGTCGTTAACGGCGTGGCGACCGACGGATTGGGCCAGGACCGTCAGCGCCGCACATCGTGCGGTTCCGTCTTTGGGACCGGTCCGCTCGCGCAACACGTCGCGGCAGATGTTCGCACACCTTGTCTTGTCTGTCCCTTCTCCCAGCCGACGGGCCAGGAGCATGTAGTTCTTCAGGCCTACCGAACGTTCGTAGGGGCCCTTGGCCAGCGAAGCTTTTTTCAGCACTTCCGTCGCCGACGCATCGCCGATGTTCGCCAGCGCAAACCACGCGGTGTGACGCAGCGTTCTGTCGGCGGCTCCGGCGTATTTGGCGATGGCCTTGGCCGAGGCCTTATCGCGAGCCTGTCCGACGGCTCGAACGATCGTGATCAGCGACGGGCCTTTGGCCGAATCGAGCGCCCCGCGGATTTCGGTTATCGCCGCGGCCGACCTGATGCGAAGCAATGCTCGCGTCGCGGTCTCGCAGAGTCGCGCATCGCCCAGGAGTTCGCCAAGCGGTTTTACCGCGGTGTCTGAACCGCACAGTTCGATCTGCTTTACGAAGAACTGCTTGAGATCGGGCTGTTTGGCTGACGCCATGCCGTCCAGAAGAGCCTTTTCGAGCATCGCTCGCTCGGTTTCGGCGCCGGGGCGCATCGCGTGGAGCACTACTCCGTGCAGCGCGAAGCGGGCCTTGGCGTCGGCGGTGTCGTCCGGCGGGGTGATCATCCCGCAGAGTTCCTTCAGGGCCGCGGGGCCGGCTTTGAGTATCTCGGCTATCAGCGGCGCGCCTTCGGCGTGGTCGATCGCCGGCATTTTGGCGACTATCTCGCCGACTGTCGCCGCCGAAGCTCCGCCGGCCAGCAGCATGCCGACAGCCGCTACGATTACAATTGAAATTGAAAGTGTTCGTCTTATCACGTCAGATCTCCTTGATCGTGCTGTTTCGATTACAGATGCCACGGGGCTCGCATCGGCTGATCGGCCAGTCGGTTGGCGCCTTCGTCGTCGATGAAACGCTGCTTGACCGGGTCGAACTTGAGCTTGCGGCCGGTGCGGATCGCGACGTTGGCCAGGTGAACCAGCAGGTTGCTGCGGTTTCCGTTGACCTCGTTCAGCCCGAAGGTCTTGCGGGTCTTGACCGATATATTGAAGTCGCTGATCATCGGTTCGGGGTCCGGCATCGATTTGACTTTTTCGGCCAGTGACGGCGGATCGGTCTTGAAACCTCGATACAGCTTGCCGTCAGGTCCTTCGAGGTAGGGCTTGCCCTTGGTTTCCTGCTTGCCCCACTCGGCCGATTCAAGAATGATCTTGCAGCCGTCGGCGTATTTCATTTCGACGCGTCCCCAGGCTCCGCAGGCGTCCGGATGCGTGGGCCAGGGCGCGTGGGCCTCGATCTCGACAGGCGAGGTGTCGTCTTTGCCCAGCAGGTACTGGACCGGATCGAGGTAGTGCTGGCCCATGTCGGCCAGTCCGCCGCCGTCGTAGTCCCAGTATCCGCGGAACGAACCGTGGGTGCGGTGCCGGAAGTACGGCTTTACCGGCGCTGGTCCGAGCCACATGTCGTAATCGAAGTTCTCCGGCACCGGTTCGGGCTTGATGTTCGTCCGGCCGGACCACATGCGAACCTTCCAGGAGAATCCTGTGTGAGGGCTCACCCGAGCAGTCAGGGGCCAGCCCAGCTCGCCTGACTCGACGAGTTTCTTGACGTTCTTGGCCGTTGCGCCGAGTCCGTAGAGCCCGCCGTACAGGCGGAACCACGTATTCAGGCGGAAGACCACTCCGTTTCGCTGGACCGCGTCGATCACGTGCTGACCTTCGGCGATGGTGCGCGTCATGGGCTTTTCGCACCATACGTCGATACCGGCCTCGGCCGCGGCTATCGAAATAAGCGCGTGCCAGTGAGGCGGTGTCACAACGTGGGCCACGTCGATATCGCCGCGATCGAATACTTCGCGGTAATCCTTGTATCCCTTGCATCCGCCCTGCTTGATCGCGTTAGCCAGATGCTTTTCGTCCACATCACAGACGGCCAGCAGATTGCCGATCGCGTCGCCCTTGGCCATGTTGACGTGTCCGCGTCCCATTCCGCCCACGCCGATCACCGCGTGGTTGATCTTGTCGCTGGGGGGAGTGTAGCCGCGTCCGCCGAGTACGTGCCTGGGGAGGATCGTAAGACCAGCCATCGCAGCGGCGGATCCCTTCAACATCCCTCGGCGTGTTACAGTATTTCCGGTATTCGCCATAGTTCTGCTCCTTATGTACGGACCGGATATTGTATATCCGCCCGGCCGGTGTAAGCAAGATAAACGCAAAAGCCCCCGGTCCTCGCCGTGCGAGGCCGGGGGCTCGATCGAATCGTCTCTTAACGGGCGCCGCTTACGGAAGCATCGCTGCGGCGAGCTTAGTTGTTTTTTCTTCTTCGCTCAGAGCATCCCATTTCGGCATGCACGGCGGGCAGCAGAATCCTACCTTCTGACCGTTGAATTCGCGAATCTGGCTTTCCGAGACGGCCGCCTGGTTCAGCTTGTCGCCCATCATCGGACATCTTCCATTGACCACGGCGACGGTCTTGGGACCCTCAGGCGGCTCGGGAGTCTCATCGCCGCAGCCGACGAGGCAGAGGGTCAATCCGGCAAGCAGCGTCAATGACAGTAATTGTGCGATTTTCATGATCGTTCCTTTCGCGGGCTTATGCCCGAGGGTTTATGTGCGAATCAGCACCGGCCCGGCGCCAGTCGAGATTCCGCCGGATTCCAGGTAATTATACGCCGCCAAGACCGCCAAGCAATACGAGAACTATTTTTCAAGTTTGAGTCGCTTCGGGAAGTCCTTTGTCAGACCGACATTATCGAGAGTAAGCGGAACGACGCCCAGCTTCTGCGCCGGCGAATTGGCGGCGAAACGGAAGTCGGCGTTCTTGTAATCGACGAACAGCGGGTCGCCGTAGTAGCTGTTTGCGTCGTGTCCGGATTTCTTCAGGGCGGCGAGGAATTCTTCGCCGGCCGTCTCCTCAGACGACTTGGCGCCGAGGCGATAGTATATGTTGCGATCGATCGTGCAGTCTTTCAGTTTGGCGACGTGCTTGTCCTGGAAACCGCCCCAGAAGCGCCGGTTGTCGCCGGTGTTGATCATTATGTTCCGCTCGATCCGCGACTTGCGGTACGGGCCCCACTTGCCGGAAGTGTGGATGCAGTCGCCGCCGGGCCCGACATCGATCAGGAAGTTGTTTACGAAATGGTTCTCCCACTTCGGCGTGATCCCGCCGATCTTGGCGCGGAACACGATGTTCTCTTCGATCAGCGTTCCGTTCTGGGCGTCGTCAGTGCGAATGCACGAGGTGCTGTGAGCGTTTTCAATGTCGTGGATGTAGTTGCGGCGGATCACGTTTCCGTTACCGGCTCCGGAAACATTGATCGCCGCCCCGTCGCCAAGATCGGCCAGCACGTGATGGATTTCGTTGTGTTCGACGACATTGTTTCGCGTATGCAGAAACTTGACGATGTCGGCCCACTTTGTCGAATCGCCGGTCTCGCTGCGGCGGATGGTTCGCGAGCATTCGCGCCGGTTCTTTCGTCCGGTCCAGAAGAACCCGGGCCTGACGCCGCTGAGGCAGACGGCCTTTCGTGGACAGTGGTGAATGTAATTGTTTGCGATTCGGTTCGACCCGCTCTGCCAGGCCACTATCGCGTGGGAGTGGCGCCATATCTCGCCAATGTGATGAATGTGATTGTTCTCGACGGTATTGTGTTTGTTGGCGTCCTTTGTCCCGGGCCCGTATCCGATCATCAGCACGCCGGCGCCGCCGAGGCGTGCGATCTCGTTGCCCGCGATGCGGTTGCTCTGACAGTGCAGGTCCAGCCGAATCGCCGACCCGCCGGAATTGATGAAGTTGCAGTCAACGATCGCGCATTTCTCGGCGCCTCGCAAGCGGACCAGCGCGTCGGGCTTGTCGAGCATCTCCCAATCGTGCTGGATGCCGGCGTCGTCTTTCGTCCAGGCTCCGCGATCGGCCCGCGTAAATGTCAGGCCCTTGAAAACGAGCCCTCGCACCGGCTTGTCGCTCGGACCGGCGATGTCGATATCGCCCTCTACGCGAATAAGTTCCGTCAGTCGCGGAGCGGTGATCTTGTCGCCCGGACGATCGCGGGTCGGCTGGAGGTAGATCCTGCCCTGTTGCGTATCGACGGACCACTCGCCCGGTGCGTCGATCGCTTCGAGCACGTTTTCGACCCACGCCGATATCCCGCCCGGGCGCACATGCACGCAGCGGTTCAGCGAGTAGGTCCCTGGGATCGTGGTCATCGCAACGCCGGTCTTCTCGTCAACCGATTCGAGGGCCAGTATGTTAAGCACCCACGCGTTGTGAGGGCGGATCACGACTTCGACGTCAGACAGATTCGCCCAGTTCCGCAGCGCCCCTTTGGGAAACTCGAGCCTGCGAAGAACGTCGTAGTTCTCGTTGACCACGGGGTAGCCCTTCTTGCCTTTGGGGCTGGAGCTCGGCGAGAAACCTCTCGACGCACGCGGCAGGCGCTTGTCGCCGTCGTAAAGCGTGCGGAACAGTTTGCCTTTCAACTCCTTCGGGATCGGGGCGACCCAGATCTTGCCCCGCAGCTTCTTCCAGCCGGTGATCGGCACGCCGGAGCCGATCACCACTTTCTCGCCCGGGGCGGCGGCGTAAGTGATGGCGCATCCGTCGGCGGCGGAATCAGCGCGAGAAAACAGAACCGTCTCGCCAAGTCGATACTCGCCGCCGCGCAGATAGACGGTGACCGACGTCTTAGACCCGCGCGCCGCATCGCGCCCGCGCCCCAGCGTTGCAAACGGTTTTGCTTTCGTACCGGGATTGGCGTCGTCGCCGCCGGGAGAAACGTAAAACTCGCTCGCGGCGCAAGTCGATGCGAACGCCAGTACAAATGTAATGATTCTCATGGCGATTACCTTGAGGTATCGGTCATATCGCTCTGTTCCGGCTGGGCGCCGCACAGACCGGTTATTTCTACTTCCTTGTCGGCGCCGGTTTCCTGGTCCGTTCGATCGGCTCGGCGCGACACGCTTCCAGCGCGAGGGTCACAACGAGATGCTTCTTGCCCTGGAGTGCTCCCCAGGAGGAGATCAGTCCGGATATCCTGACCTGTGATTTCGCTTTTAGTTTGGCGGCGTCTTCAGGCTTGATGTAAGCCTGGATGATACCGGGCCAGTACGGGTTCTTGCAGACAGCCAGCGTACTGACCGGTTCGGCCTGCTTGAGCAGAGTCCGGCACGCGGCCAGGCGCCGCCGATCGTTGTTCTGAGTTACGCTTCGTGTCAGGTAGCTGACGGTTCCGGGGCGCTTCTGACCGGGAGTCAGCCGAACTATCTCCGCATCGCAGGTCACATGCCGCGCGATGAGTCTTTGCTTGCACAGGATCGCGATGTACGCGTTGAACCGCTCCTTGCGATTGGTCTTGTCCAGACCGGAGTTGGCGATCCCCAGGGCCAGGTACTGCTGGGCCATGCCGGCGTAGAGTCGCCCCGGCGTCATCTGCGGGCGCAGATCCTCCAGGTGCACCGGCACGCTCAGCGACACCTTGCCGGTGGTCTTCGGCAGGCTCGCCAACGCCGCCGGGTCCAGGAACTGCGGTATATCCGTCCGCAGCGAGGCCTTTTTGCTCAAGAGTTTGCGGACATGCTCGATCGGGACGGCGAAGTTCAGGTTCTGGCCCTCGGTCATTGTAAACGTAGTCACGCCGACGACAGCCCCGTCCGAGGTCAGCAGCGGACCGCCGCTGGAGCCCTGGCTGATCGGCGCGCTGGTCTGCAGCAGCGTCATCTCGCCGAGCTTCTGGTGGCCGTTGATGAGCCCCTCGGCGATCGTGGCGTTCGGCAGCCCGAGCGGGTAGCCGATCGTGTAGGCCTTCTCCCCCTGATCGGGACGCTTGGCGGCCAGCACCGCCACAGGCAGCTTCTCGCCGCGCTGAACCGACATGGCCAGGATCGCCAGGTCATGCTTCGGCAGGAACGCGCGAAGACCTCGCACTTTGCGAAGTTTTCCGTTCAGTTCGATGCGCAGATTACGCGTAGTTCGCGCCGCTTCGATCACGTGATAGTTCGTGACCACGGCTCCGTCGGCCGATACGATGATCCCCGAGCCCACGCCGAACTGTTTTCCGAGCGGGTCGAACATCACGATCTTCACAACGCTCGGCGAAACTTTGGCGAACACTTCCTTCGGCGTAAGGGCTCCAGCGTTCGTCGACGCCAGCGCCATAACGCCGCACACCACTACTGCTATTGGCGACTTTCCCGCCATTGTGCTTTTACTCCGTAGATTCGCGTTTGCTTATCGCTTGATGCGCTCGTTCGATCCGGTTCACCCATTCGATGAAATCCAGAGACCGCCCCTGAATCGACTGTAAACAATAATACGGCCGATCGCGCCTCGGTCAAGTACGGAATTCGGCCCCGCGCGGACCGGTTCACGCGTCCCAAGGCAATCCGGAACGATCGGCGCCATTGCCATACGATACGCTGTCAACGCTGCTGCTTGTCGATCTTGCCCGGTAAGCCGAGCTTCTTTTCAAACGCGCGAAGAACGCTGGTCAACTCCGTGACCTTCTCGTTGTTAGTCGCAGCAAGATCGTTCTTCTCGCTGATGTCGGCCGCCAGATCGTACAGTTCGCACTTGCCGGATCGATACGCAACGAGTTTCCACTTGCCCGATCGGACGGCCGCGTATTGGTCCTCGTAGCTGCGGTACATTATCACTTCTTTGCGATCGATCGATTCGGCGCCCTTCAACATTCCGGCGAGACTCAAGCCGTCGAGCTTGGGGTAGTCAGACGGTTTGCCGCCGGCTATCTCGAGCATAGTCGGGAAGATGTCGTTCGTGCAGACCGGGTGGCTGCGTTTCGAGCCGGGCTTAGCCACGCCCGGCCAGCATATCTGCATCGGGATCCGCGCGCCGCCTTCGTAGAGCGCTCGCCCGCCGCGTTTGGTTCCTCGCAACGGACCGTTGGGGACCTTGCCGCCCTGATCGCCTACAAAGAACACAACCGTGTTGGCGTCCAGGGCCTTCTTCTTTATCGCCCCGCGGATGCGCCCGACAGATTCGTCGATCGCCGCGATCATCGCCGCAAACGCAGACTTCCAGCCCTTGCAGTTGGGATGCTCGGCCTCGATCTTTTCGACCAGATCCTTGCGGCCCTGAAACGGATCGTGCGCCGAGTAGTAAAACAGCGTCAGCATGAACGGCGCCTTGCCGTCCTGTTTGTCGATGTATTTCACCGCATCGTCGGTGAGCTGATCGGTAAGGTATTTTCCCTTGGGCACATCCTTGTACGTCTCGCTGAGCTTGCCGAAGTATGGTGCGTGGTAGCTGTGCACGTGTCCGAAATTCGACACGCCGAACTGCTCGTCAAACCCGTGCTTGATCGGGTGATACGGTTCGTGACCCAGATGCCACTTGCCGACAAACGCGGTCCGGTAGCCGCATTTTTTCAGGGCTTCTGCAACAGTGGGCTCTTCCAGCGGAAGCCAGTTGCGAGACGGCAGCCGAGCGGGGTCCGAGCCCCTGGTGTGGAACTCCTCTTTCACTCGCCCGTCGGTGCGCCCGGTCGGGATATGCCGCGTCATGCCGAGCCGTGCCGGGTGCTGGCCGGTGATGACAGACGCCCGCGACGGGCTGCACGTCGGACACGACGCGTAAGCGTCGGTAAACGTCATGCCGTCAGCGGCGATCGCGTCAAGGTGCGGAGTCTCGAAGATATGACGGCGATACTTGATCTCGCCCCAGCCCAGATCGTCTACAAAGAGCAGAACGATATTCGGCTTCTTAGTCGCCCCGGCCGCACCGCGCGCCGCCCCGCCGACAGCAACCGCCCCGGCCGCACATCCAACCGCCCGCAAGAAATCGCGTCTCTTCATTCGTAAGCTCTCCAAAAGAGGTCTGGAACATCAACCTGGTCCGTCCTACTTGCGCCAAACGTCGTCGATCATCAGATTGTTGCACATTCGAGAGAGCTTGCCAATGGTTAGCGACTATCGTAGGATTATGCTCGAGAACGCTTTGTATTGAAGGAGCTTGCGATGGAACAATTGCAATGGGACGACAGTCTGTCGATCGGCGCCGAGCTGATCGATCAGCAGCACAAGACGTGGATAGAGCATTACAACAAGCTGACTTCCGCCGTAGACTCACAGCAGGGCCCGCGCGAAATCGCCGAAACGCTCGGATTCCTCGTCGATTACACGGCGTTTCATTTCGCCGCCGAAGAGCAGCACATGATCGACAGCGGCTATTCGGGCCTCGAAGATCACCAGGCCAAGCACGATGAACTCAACGATACGCTGGGCAACCTGATCGACGACTTCAAGGAGGAAGGCGCCACGCACATACTGGCCGACTTCCTCAAGACGTTCCTGGCCAACTGGCTGATCAATCACATCCGCAGCGTAGACATGAAGTTCGGCGAGCACCTCAAGACCGAAGGCATAGAACTGACAGGCGAAGCTTGAGCGAGCCGGGACGAATTGAGAATCCGATCAGTCCAAAACGGCATTGACGTCACCTGAAGGTGCAGTACAATCACACGAAGGTCTGCAGAAGGGTTCTCGTGTTTACCGGTTGGATGAAAGGAGCATTCGAGCATGACCCCGGAAACCGACGTCAAGACTGCATCTCGCTCGGAAAAGGTCAGGGTCTTCATCGCCAACATCGTCAACGGCGTCGCAAAGCGATCGGGCCGACAGGACGTCGCCGACGGCATACCGCCAAAGCACATCGAAGCCGCCAGGCGCACTTACGCAAAGGCCATGAGCGATGCCGAAACGCCTTTGGCGATCTTCCTGGATTTCAAACACCGCAAGGCCGCTCGCGGGATGCTGATTACCGATCGCTTCGTCTACAGCGCACATGTGCCGGTCCCGATTCCGTTAGACCGCATCTCTATTGTCAGGGTCACCGGCGGCGGATTCACTCCGGAGAAACTTCGCATCAACGGCGTGGCGTGCCTGGTGCATAGAGAAGTCGATCCGTTTGCGATGGACATTCTATCGACAATTCGCAGCGAAATCCGGAAACGAAAACTACAGGGCAAGCTGATTCCCGACGACACTCGCCGGACCGCGCTGGCAAACGAGACGCACGTTCGCACAGCGGCTGACGCACTGGCTTCGGGCCTCCCAATCGCCAATATCCGAACCCAGCTCCAGGGGCAAGGCCTCGACGCGGAATCCGCCGATGTATTGGCCCGCGGCCTGCAGGCGATGTCCGAACCGGGCAACGTCGCGTCGGGAGCCGTACTGACGTTCGCAGGCGTTATGTGTATGGGCCTGGTGATTTTCTTGTTCTTCGACCCGATAAAAGGTTTCAGCTTCAATCCCATATTCATGGTCTTCGGCGCCATCGGCGCGATCGTGATGATCGCAATAGGAATCCAGAGCATACTAAGCGTAAAGAAGCGACGCACGGATCCCGATGGTCTGGTGAAAACATGGTTGGACTTCCTGGACCCCGATCGGGACGAGTAATCCGCCGCCAGCGGCGCTGGCGGGCGCGGCGATTTGCATCTTGAGACGTTCACTTCTTCCTGAGCCTGCCGATGTGATGGCGAGCCAGCGTCGCCAGATCGCTGTTGGGTTTGAGCGCTACAACCTTTTCGTAAGCGCTGATCGCCTCGGCGTGTTTGCCCAGTTCGTCGCTGGCGAATCCCATTTTGTAGAACGCTTCGGCGAAATCCGGCTCGATGTCCACGACCTTTCGGTAAGAGGCTACCGCCTCGGTGTAGCGGCCGAGCTGGCCGTAGGCGCCGGCGAGGTTGAAGTGCGCCTCGGCGCGGGTCGGGTCGAGTGAGACCGCCGTATCGTAGGCCCGCACCGACTCGTCGTATCTGTCGATCTCGTCGAAGAGCACGCCCATGTTGTAGTGCGCTTCGGCGTAGTCGTGCTTCAGGGTGACGGCCTTTTTAAACGCCCGGCCGGCCTTGTCACGCTGACCCAGATTACGGTAGGCCACGCCCAGGCTGTTCATCGCTTCGGGCGAGTTCGGTTTCATCGTTACCGCCTGTTTGCATGCGGCCAGCGCCTCGTCGTGTCGTCCCATGGCGCTGTAGACCATGCCGAGTCGGCTGCGGGCCTCGGCGTAGTTCGGTTTGAGGGCGATCGCTTTTTCGCATGCGGCCAGGGCGTCTGCGTTTCGTCCCAGCTCGACATAAGGACCGCTGAGTCGAACCATCGCCTCGGCGTAATCGCTCTTCAGTTCGATCGCTTTTTCAAACGCCGCGGCGGCCGGTGCGTGCATATTCATCTGCACGTAGACCCTGGCGACGCTGAAATGCGCGACAGCCGACCCCGGACTTACAGAGATCGCCTTTTGGCACGCGGCAAGCGCTTCGTCGGTTCGTCCGGCTCGAGCCAGCGCCGAGCCGATACCAGCATGTGCTTCGGCGTAATCCGGACACCGAGCGATCGCCTCCCGATACGCCGCAACAGCTTTGTCCGCAGAGCCCATCTTGCGGTAAGTTTCGCCGATAAGAAAGTCAGCTTTCGCCATACCCCGAGCCATATCGCCGGCCGCCTGCTTGCGCTGCGCCTCAATTCGCGCAGCCTGTTGGCGATGCTTCTCAGCCAGCCGCTGGTCTCTCCCGGCATCATCATCGCTCCGAGCATCACCGCCCTGCCGGCCGCAAGCCGGCACAAATGCACACAGCGCAACAACCACGCAAACCACGAGGCCAATGCCAATCCGCAACCTTTTCGCATTCCAGGTCATAACTGTCCTCCATTCTAATACGATAGGTACAACCAGTTGTAGTCTTCATCGGGAAATGTTCCCAGTATTCGACAACGACGCCTGTCGGGTCCGAACGCGCCATCGTCACTGGACCGATTGTGAAGCTCAACGTATGCAATTCGACCCTCCATGGCACACCGACCCCGAAGGCCTGGTGAAATCATGGCTGGCCTGCCTGGCTTCCGGACAGGCCGAGCAAGCAGCGTACGGTAAGCCATGCTACCTTCTCAGTGTCTCTGGATCAGTTGGATAGTATCGCGCGCCTTGTCGGCATCCTTCCCGTTGGGTTGCAGTTTGATGACATCCTCGAACGCATTTATTGCCTGGGAGTACTTCCCCAGCCCCGCATAGGCCAGGCCCAACCCAAGATAAGCTTCGCTACAATCGGGCTTGAGTGCGATAGCCTTCCGTGCAGCTGTAATCGCCAGTTCGTACCGATGGAGTCCGGTGTAAGCCAGGCTTATTGTTGTGTGTGGCCCGGGGCTCGGTTCTATGGCGAGGGCCTTCTCCGATGCGGTGATGGCGAGTTCATACTGCCCGAGGGTCGCGTAGGCGACGCCCGCGCCAATATAGGCATCCGCGGAATCCGGGTTGATGGTCAGGGCCTTCTTGTAGCAGACGAGAGCTTTTGCGTGTTCGTGGAGTTTCTCGTGAACGAAACCCATGCAGTTGTACGCTTCAGCCAGATCCGGCTTGATGGCAAGAGCTCTTCTGCAGGCGGCAAGGGCCTCAGCGTATTGCTCGAGCTCACCGTAGGCAAAACCCATGGTGACATACGATCCTGCGAAATCCGGTTCAAGGGCAATCGCCTTCTTGGAAGCAGCAAGGCTATCAGCGTACAGCCTGAGTTTGTTGTAGGCCAAGCCTATACAGCAGTAAGCCTCAGCGGTCGGTTCTAGTGCAGCGGCCTGTTCGAAAGCAGTAAGGGCCAGACGATACTGCTTGCATCTCATGTAGGCCAGACCCATGTTGCAGTACGCCTCGGCATTTGGCTTGATGGCGACCTCTGCCTGGTACTTCTTTATGGCCTGTTCGTAATCCCGCAACTCGTCTTGACGCTCATCCCGCTTGTGCAAGTCGCGCGGGCTGGTTCTCGACCCGGGCGTCGGCCCGGGAGATTCCGATTGTCCGTCGGAGTTCGTTGCGTCGGCAAGACCCAATAGGTCATGATCACTGGGTTTCGAGGCCGGGAGAGACCAGTAAATGCACATTCCAAGAAGGACAATGCTTATCGCGCCGAATGCGACAAGAGCTTTGCGTTCCAACACGCGCGTGTCTTTTCCAGTCCCAGCATTCAGGGGCGGCTGGGGTTGACTGTGGGGTGAAACGGTGAACTCATGCCTGCAAGCCGGGCAGCGAACGCCCTGTTTGTCCTGAATTGGCGGCAGATTGAGGCGTTGCCCGCATTTTGGGCAGTTTATGTGCAACATGATCCACACCTTGCGCAGAATCTCTGGTTCGTCAATCGATGTAGGCCCCGATCCACCGGGAGTCACCCGCATGATTCTATCGGCGTATCTCGGCGCGGGCAATGGTGTTCTGAGCGGTTTCAGTCGTGGGTCAGGACTATTTTTCCTACGTGCTTTCTGGATTCGTACAGGGCGTGTGCTTCGTTGGCTTGTGCGAATGTGAATTGGTTGGGGTCGAGTAACGGTTTTAGTTTTCCGGCCTCGACGAGGTCTGCGGCCTGGGCCAGGATTTCGCCCTGGCGGGCGCGCCCCTGGCCGGTCAATAGCGGCAGGGTCATGTTCTCCAGGTGGAGCGTGGCACCTTTTCTGAACGCCGGCGACAGGTCGTGGGAATTGAAGCCGAGGATGTTGATCACCTGGCCCTTGTGGCGAACTGCTCGAAACGATCGGTCCAGCACGGCGCCGCCTACTGTGTCGTAGACGATGTCGAAGCCGCGACCCTCGGTCAGGCGATGGACCGACTGCTCGACGGCCTCGTGCTTGTAGTTGATGATGTCGTCGGCGCCGAGAGACAGTGCGATTTCCGCCTTCGCCGGCGAGGAGATCGTCGTCGCTACGCGTGCTCCGTGGGCTTTTGCGATCTGGATCGCGACGTGCCCCACCCCGCCACAGCCGCCCTGGATAAGTACGTGCTGGTCGGGCCGGAGACCGGCTCGATCGATAAGGCCCTCCCAGGCGGTCAGCGTGACAAGCGGCAGCGCCGCGGCGTGAGCGAAATCCAGCGACGCCGGTTTGACGGCCAGCAGATCCGCATCGGCGAGCATGTAATCGGCCAGCGCTCCGCCGTGGCCGCGGAAACCGCCGGGACATCCGTAAACTCCATCGCCAACGGCAAACGCCTCGACGCCGGGTCCGACAGCCGACACGATTCCCGCCACATCGCCATGCAGCGACGCCGGCAAATCGGGGCTCATTCCTTCGAGACACATGCGCAAGAAGACGTTGTCGATCGGATTCAGGCTCGATGCCTTGACCTCGATTAGAACCTGCCCGGCCTGGGGCTCCGGGACTGGCAGCTCGACAGTTTCAAGCCGAGCATCCGGCCCGACGGTCTTGGCGACAACGGCTTTCATCACGTCCATGAATCGTTCCTTTCGGTATGGTTGGCGCGCAGATCGACGAATTGCGGCGATTACTTTGAATTATAGGCGCCGAGGTCTCCAGACGGTTCAAATCGCCGGCCGCAATCGGCGATCGGCTCATTCATCCTGATCGAGGAGATCGACAAGCTCGCGGGCCTTCTTGGCCATATCTCCCGTCGGCTTGGCGTCTATGCATTTGTTAAAGGCATCGACTGCGCGGCGGTATTGCTTGAGTTCTGTGTAACACAGCCCCATCTCGAAGTGCGCCTTGGCGTGATCCGGTTCAATGGCCACAACACAAGCGTATTCGGCGGCGGCCTTGTCGTAGGCGCGCCTTGAGGACCAGACAACGGCGCGATTGTAGTACGCCACGGAGTACTGCGGGCTCAGCGCGATCGCGCGATTGTAACCGGTCATAGCCTTGTCGCAGTCGCCTTTGCGATGCCAGACCGCTCCGTAGTGAAAGTGAGCTTCGGCGTCTTTCGGGGTCAGTTTGATCGCGCGGTCGAAGTCGGCCAAGGCCTTGTCGAATTCGCTCTGGAACTCCCAGGATATCCCGCGATCGAGATAAGCCCGCAGGTGCCTGGGCTCCATTTCGATAACCATGCTGAAATCGGCGACGGCCTTCTCGTGATCGCTTTTGGCGGCCCAGGCAATGCCGCGGCAGTGGTAGGCGAAGGCGTCTCCGGGAGCCAGTTTGATCGCCCTGCTGTAGCCGGCGATCGCCTTGTCGTAGTCGTGCTTACTGTGCCAGGCCGAACCGTAGTGAAAGTGAGCCGTATGATTGTTCGCATCCAGTTTGATCGCGCGGTTGAAGTCGGCCAGGGCCTTGTCAAATTCGCTCCGGAACTCCCAGGATATCCCGCGATCGGCATAGGAATTCGCGTCTTTGGGGTTCAGCTCAATAATGCTGGTCTGGTCGATAATCGCCTTGTCGTACCGGCCCTTGTCTATCCAGGCCATGCTCCGATTTCGGAGGACTTGGGCGTCCTTCGGGTTCAGTTCGATGGCCCGGCTGTAGTCGGCGATGGCTTTATCGTTGTCTCCCTTTAACTTCCACGCATCGCCGCGGCACCGGAATGCGTAGGAGTCGTGCGGGCGCAACTTGATCGAACGGTTGAAATCGGCGATCGCCTTGTCATAGTCGCCTTTTTCCTTGCGGGCCACGCCGCGGCATCTGAAACCGTAGTAGTGCCTCGGCGCAAGCTTGATCGATATGGTGAAATCAGCGATCGCCTTGTCGTATTTCTTCATCGCCAGCAACTCAAAGCCGCGCTTCTGGTATACGCCGGCGAATTCTCTGGCCGACTTGCCGATTCGCTCCAAGTCGGCGACGGCCTTGCGGCGATCGTTCTTGGCGTCCCAGGCGATGCCGCGATTGGCGCGGGCCAACAGGAGCTTCGGATCCAATTTGAGGGCTCTGGTGAAGTCGGCGATGGCTTTGTCGTAGTCTCCGCTGTCCATCTGAGCCATACCGCGGTTGTTGAGCACCTGAGCGTCTTTCGGGTTCGATGCGAGGATTCGGCTGAAGTCGGCTATCGCCTTGTCGGCTTCGCCGATGAGATACAAAACCCGGCCGCGCTGGCGGTAGGCGTTCAGCAGGTCGGCCCGATTGAGTTTATCGTTGTCTATCGCAAGTGTGTAGAACTCAATCGCCAGGTCAAATCGCTTGAACTCACGCGCTAAGGCGGCCTGCTGCAGATGCTTGAAGTCCTCGGCAGACGCCGACGGGACAAGCCAGAAACAGACCGCTGCAACGGCGACAGTCAGCTTTAGAGTCTTATCCGACGGCAGGCTCATCCAACAGTCCCTTCACATTCGCGGGGCGGCGGATCGCGGACGCCCCCCGGCAGCTTGCGGCCCCACGATCTGCGGTATCTTCTGCGTTATTATATCGTCGTATCGGGGCGCAAACCACCCGACAACTGTAGCAGATCGCCTTTGAAACGCCGCCGCGGACGATTTAGAGTTTTACGTCCAGCGTTTCGGAACTCTTCAGACCGACAGATTTTACGCCTTTGAGCGTCTTGGACTTCTGGTCATTGGAAACTTTGATCGTGTACTTGCCTTCCTTGAACACTTTCGCTCGGAAACTGTTGCCGTTAATCCGCAGCGTATAGACGATCTCACCGTTCGATTCGTCTATGATCTGGACCACGGGATTCGCGTCGCCGGCGATCTTGAGAGTCGGCAGGTAGGCTTTGGCCTTTCTCCCGTAGTTGTCTTCCTGGCCGATCGTCATGGGCCAACCGAGGTACTGCTTGCTGGCCGGATCGGTAACATCGACGTTCCTGGGCCAGCATTCCATCGTGATCTTGCGACTCTTGCGGTTGAATTTGATCACGCCGAACCCCGCCGAACGCGTGGTCAGCCTGTTGTTGGTTTTCGGTTTGGCGTCAGGATTGGCGGCCGCGTGGACCGTCACCTTGTTGGCGAAGCCGTCGATGTGATCGCCGGTGTATTCCGGTGAACCTTCGACGCGGTTCTTGCCCTTTTCCAGCGGTTTCCACCAGCGGAGGTAGAGATTCGCGATTGACGGAACGCAGAACGAGTAGCCCGAATCGCGCCAGTCGTCCACGCCGTGATGAACGATCGTGCCGAGATGCTGATCGCCGCAGATCATGTTGGCGTAACCCTTGCGGATCGCCGAGATCGCTTTGTTGCGTCCGGTCTGGGGCCAGCCGTTTGAGTCCATGTCAGCATGAAGGCGGTTGGACGCCCCGCCGTGGATGTGGGCTACGTTTGCAAAAACGGTCTGGGAGAGAACGGCTTTCATGTCGGCCCCGTCCCAGTTGGCCGCCCAGTGGTCCAGGAACTTCAACTGGCGTTTGCCCAGCAGCACCGCGCCGGGAACGTCAACTGATTTCGGATCGTAGTTCGGGTTGCGGATGTGGTCGGGGCGCGGGCCCTGCTTGGGAACGAGTCCCTGCGGACCGGACTTGAACTTGCGGTCTTCGATGATCGCAAAGCTCACTCGCCCGATCGTGAGTTCGGTGTAGTACACGCCGATTCCGCGGAGGATCGGCGTCGGGTCGAACGGGTCGGGCAGGTGCGAGGTCTGAGCCCGCTCGACTTCCTTTACGTATTCAACGGGCATGAAGTACCCGCCGTCGTGTCCGGCCCCGGTGTTGGACTTCTTGCCGCCGGCGCCCCATATATTGGCCTGCCCGACGTCGTGATCGTCAGGGATCGTCACTGTCGGCGTGTTGCGGATAATGTCGCCGAAGTCGCGCCCGAAGCGGGTCCAGGCCTTGAAATGCTGGCGATGATCGTAGACCTGATCGCCGGAGAAAAACAGCAGGTCCGGCTTGAGTTTCTTGAGGTTCTTTACGATGTCGTCCTTCGGCAGATCGCCGCCGTGCTGGGGGCGAACCGAGTTGCCGGTGAACGCGGCGACTACTATCGTGTCCTTGTCTACGGGATCCTTGCGGATAATGCCGGAGTAAAACGCGGTCTTGCCGTGTGCTACGCGGTATTCGATGTCCTTAGTGGTGTCCCATTTCTCCACGCGGAACGGAGCGGTCCATCCCTTTTCGATCACTTTGGTCTCTGCGACCTGGACGAATTTGTCGCCTTTCTTGATCTCAAGGCGAACGGTTCGCGGATCGTCGTCGGCCAGCGGGTAGAGCTGGGCGGTGAGCTTCAGCGTGTTCTTGTGGACCGTGTAGAGCGCGAAGCAGATGAGTTTGTCTTTCGTGATGTTCTTCGGCAGTTCTATCCCGCTTGGGGCGCGTTTGCGTTTGGGCTTGGGTTTTTTCGGTGCGGCCAGTGCGTCGCCGGCGATGAACGCCAGCACGATTGCGAACGCTGAAAAGATTCTTGCTGCTTTCGACATAACAGGTCTCCTTGACTCATGCTCTGCGGGTTGATTGTCCGGGAGTTTATTCTAGCTTCGCCGCCTGTGGAGTTACAGTGCAAAGACAAACCGTTGTGGACCCGGCCGCCGGGCGGTATCCTCGTTATACAGAAGGAAGGAGTTCTCTTATGGCCAAATTGATATCCGTCTTGCTGCTGACAGCGCTGCTGGCGGCTCCGGCGCTGGCGGGCGAGTTTGTACCGTTCGTTATCCCCGCCGACTGGCCAGACGATGCAGAGATCAACTTCACATCGCCGCCGATAGCTGTAGATTCAGCCCGAATGATCGCTCGCGACGCGCATTTTTACCGGGCCGGTTTCGGCGGCAAAAGAGTACGCATATGGGGCGTGAACCTCTGCTTCGGAGCGTGCTTCCCCACACACGCCGACGCCAAACGCGTAGCCAAACGACTGGCCGCGTTCGGGATAAACTCCGTGCGGTTCCATCACATGGACAATCAGAAATTCCCGCGCGGGATATGGGATCGCAACGATCCGATGAAGCTGTCTACAGAAGCGCTGGACCGGTTGGACTACTTTGTCGATCAACTGGCGAGGAAGGGAATCTACTCGAACATCAACCTGCATGTCTCGCGATCCCACAGCCGCTACCTGAAACTCCCGAGCCCGGGCGCAGCGCTGAACTTCGACAAGATAGTCGACATATTCACGCCACAACTGATCGAAGCGCAGAAAAAGTTTGCGCGCGATCTGCTGACTCACACCAACAAGTACCGCAAGGTAAGATACTCCGCCGACCCGGCGATCGCGTTCGTTGAGATCACCAACGAGGACAGCTTCTTCATGTGGGGCGGTGAGTCGAAGGTCCGGAACCTGCCGCCGTTCTACGCGAAGATCCTGGCCGGTCAGTACAACGCGTGGCTGGCCAAACGCTACAAGACCGATCGGATGCTCAAAGGCGCCTGGGCCAATGGCGCCGAAGCGCTGGGAGCCAATGTGCTTCCAAAAGACGGCGCCTGGGCGCTCGAACAGCACGGCGACTGCAAGGCATCGGTAGACAGCGGCGCTGCGGGTGCCAAGATCGCGATCAGCAAAGCCGACTCGACGAGCTGGCACATCCAGTACAAGCTGGCCGGGCTGAAGGTTATAAAGGGGCGTTTCTATACTGTTACGTTCCGCGCCAAGGCGACCAGGCCGCGCGAGATATCGCTAAACATGAGCCAGGCAGACAAGCCCTGGGGCGCTCTTGGCCTGCAGCGAACTGTGAAGCTGACGAACGAATGGAAAACATTCCGCGCCGGTTTCGCGGCCACGAAGTCTGAAGACAACGCGCGATTGGTCTTCCAGGTCGGCGGGTCGCAGACGAGCGTCGAACTTGCGGACATCAAACTGCAGACCGGCGGAAGAACCGGCGCGCGAAAGGATGAGTCGATAATCACGGGCAACGTCGCCCTGTTCGCCGAATCCGAGACACCGGCTCGCACTCGCGATCGAATGCGATTCCTGGCCGAGACCGAGAAGGCGTATTTCGACTCGATGCGAAACTACGTGCGCAAGGACCTGAAATGCGGAGCCCTGGTCACAGGCACAATCGTATTCGGCCCGCTTGGCCTCTGGGCCCAGAGCGACATGGACTTCATCGACGCCCACGCGTACTGGCATCACCCGCACTTCCCGGGAAGGCCCTGGGATCAAGGTAACTGGACGGTCAACCAGACCGCGATGGTCGATAACCCCGATCGCAGCCCCCTGTTCGGACTGGCCGCCTCGCGCCTGGCGGGCAAACCGTTCACGGTAAGCGAATACAACCACCCGGCGCCGAACGACTACCAGGCCGAGTGCGTGCCGATGATAACCGCATTCGCGGCCAGACAAGACTGGGACGGGATATGGCTCTTCGCCTACTCCCACCAGACCGACGCGTGGGACAAGAACTACTTCTCCAGCTTCTTCGACATCCACGCAAATCCCGCCAAATGGGGATTCGTACCGGCGGGGACATCCATCTTCCGCGAGGCGGGCATCGCTCCGACTGGCGGCCAGGTGACCGTTGGCCTGGGCGATCTCGCCAAGTTGACGGACCGTCATCTAATCCACGATCGAAACATGTTCGGCGCATCCAAACTCACACGGAAAGACGTGCTCAAAAAGCGAATCTCAATGTCGTTCGACGACGGGACAGCCGCCAGGGCGCCAACCGGAAACAAGAAGGATCTTCCGTCGATCGGGTGGTCTACTTGGGATAAGAAACAGGGTATCGACAATGTTGGGCTATTTGACGTCAAGGCGCCTGGAGCGGAGGTTACAGCCGGCAGCCTTCCAGTGCCCGATGGTTTCACACATCCGCACGCTCATACCATAACGCCACTGGACTCCCTGCCGCTGGCCCGGAGCAACAGGATACTGATAACGCTCGGCGGCCGGAGTGAAAACACCGACATGAAGTTCTCGAAAGATCGCCGCTCCGTTGGACGCAACTGGGGCAAGGCTCCGGTTCGCATACAAACAGAATGCCGCACAATCCCGCTGCCTGGCAATTGGCCCAGGCGCTTTGAGTGCTATGCGTTGCAAGCAGACGGAACGCGCGGTGCGAAAGTGAAGGTCAACGGTAAAGGCGACGAGTGGGTAAACCTGTCGCCGAAGTACAAGACAATGTGGTACCTCTTAATCCGCGATAAAAAATAATCGGCTGAACACTCCCAGACACGAGATCGAAATTATGAAGAAAAGTATCCTTGTCGGTATCGCTATCTCTCTTACGCTCTGCCAAGCGGCGGCTGGGAAAGAGGGCTCGATATTCATCCTCACCACTCCCGACGGGGCGAACATCCCTGCTGGCGCGTCAGTCGAAGGTTTCCCGCTGCTTGTGCGGCTTGATAAGGATTTCTTCGACTTCTCCCAGCCGCAATCCAAGGGTCAGGATATTCGGTTCTCAACGCCGGCGGGGGCGGCGCTGCCATACCAGATCGAGCAGTGGGACGCGAAGAAAGGAACTGCGAGCATCTGGGTGCGGATACCGAAGATAACCGGTAATGCGCGTCAGGAGATCAAGGTGCGCTGGGGCGATGCGTCAGCCAAGTGCGCATCGAACGG
>CAYMSH010000049.1:22928-23455 GCA_964392945.1 uncultured Planctomycetaceae bacterium
TTCGACAAGTCCAACGGGCACCTGGCGGTGTGGCACATGAACGGGCCGGTGACTGACGACACTGTCGGCGATGTCAAATCGACAGACAAGGGCACTACCGCTGCAGCGGGCATGATCGGCCCGGCCAGACATTTCCCGGGCAAGAAAGGCGTGTTCTGCGGTGAGAATATCACGACGTTCCCGACCGGCTGCCAGCCGCACTCGTCTTCGGTATGGTTCCGAGGCGAAAAGCAGAACTGCCGCATCCTTTCCTGGGGCAAGGAATACAAGCAGGGCAAGGTGCAGATGTGGTACAAGAGCCCATCGAAGATACGGATGGACTGCTACTTCTCCGACGCCGACATACGCAGCAACCCGATAATCCCTATGAACACCTGGACTCACGTAGTTCACACGTACAAGAAGGGCCAGTCGCGGGTCTATATAAACGGCGTGCTGGACACCGAAGCCAAGACTCGCGCCGCTACGCTGAACATAGAAAGACCGGCCCGGATGTGGATCGGCGGTTGGTATAGAAACTACGATTT
>CAYMSH010000050.1:0-17169 GCA_964392945.1 uncultured Planctomycetaceae bacterium
GGGAGTATTCCAGCCAGGCCATTTGAATTGCTTCTAAGATCCCCTCGCTTGAGGCTTCCGGGCTGTCGGCGAAGTCGGGCAGTTCGATCGCCATCTTGTGCATTTCGGTGAAGCGCACGCTCAGCGGGTCGAGGTCGGGGAACTTCTCGCTGAGTTGGAAGCCGATCTCGTCGGCGTCTGTCCATTTTAGTGTCGGCATCGCGGGGCCTCTGGGTCTATCCGTGCTCGGATACTGCGTTGCGGTTCCAGTGCGGGATGCTTACCGTCACGTCGCCTTTGACTACAGCTTTGCACGCCAGGCGGCTGTTGAGCGTGTTGCCCGGAGCCTGATCAACGCTGTCATACTCTTCGTCTTCGGCCTCCGAAAGATTGTCCATGCCCTCTTCGACAATCACGTGGCAGGTGCAGCAGACCCCCACCCCGCCGCAGGCGCACTCGATCTGAATATCGTTAGTCAGTGCGATGTCCAGCAGGCTGCCGGCCGTCCCATGGCTGCCGTAGGGATAATCATCCGGATCGACGGTGACGGTCTTGTCCAGCGGTTGGAATGTCACATTGTATTTTGGCATTTGCTCCGAACCTTGTATTACTCGCGTTAGATGTCGTCCATTTTGCGGCCCTTGATCGTCTTGGAAAGAACACCGTCCATCTGGGCCTCCGTAAGCGGCATGGCCGCATCGTTAGCCGCACCCATAGCCTCGTAAACGGCGTCGCAATCTTCCCCCTGCCTCTTTGTTTCCAGATCCGCCACAGCCAGGTCCAGCGTCTGACGCTGCTGGGGGCTCAACACGTCGCCCGCTCCGGCGAGCGCCTTGTCGATCGCATCGAGTATTCGTTGCGATTCGTTTCGCAGGTCGATCAGGCGGTGCGCGTTGAGGTCTTCGATCGCGTGTGCGAACGATTCGGTAACCATCGAGTCAACCTCGTCGCGGGTCAGGCCGTGGGACGGAGTGATCTGCACGGAGGCCGCTTTTCCGCTGCGAAGCTCGCGGGCCGAAACGTCCAGAATGCCGTTTGCGTCCAGCAGGAAGGTAACCTGCACTCTCGGGGCTCCGGCCGGCATCGGCGGGATTCCGGCAAGCTGGAACTTGCCGAGCGAGCGACAGTCTTTGGCCAGTTCGCGTTCGCCCTGGAGAACGTGAATGTCTACGGAAGTTTGGCCGTCAACGTACGTGCTGAAAGTTTCGGTAGCCTGGCAGGGAACCGTTGAGTTCCGCATGATCAGCTTTCCGACCGCCCCGCCGAGGGTCTCTATGCCCAGCGAAAGCGGGGTCACGTCCAGAAGCAGCGTGTCGCGTTTGATCCCGGCGAGAATCCCGGCCTGGACTGCGGCTCCGAGGGCCACGATCTCGTCGGGGTTCACGGCGGTGTACGGCTCGCGGCCGAAGAATTCTTTTGTCCTGGCGCGGACAAGCGGCACGCGGGTTGACCCGCCGACCATAACGACCTGGTCGATATCCTGCGGCCCGAGCCCCGCATCGCGAAGCGCCCTTGCGCAGTGTTCTATCGTGTGATCGACCCATCTTGTCGCCAGCGATTCGAATTCGTCGCGTGTAATCGTCCGCCGGAAGACTCTACCGGCTCCGAGGGCGACTTCAACTGTCGCGTCATCCTCTGACGAGAGGCGTACTTTCGTGGCCTCTGCGAAGGTTCGCAGCGCCTGTCGGGTGGCCGGGGGGAACGAGAGTTCGGAGCCGAACTCCTTGCGTATTTCATCGGTCAGCAGGTTAATCAGTTCGCGATCGAGATCGTCGCCGCCGAGTTGCGTGTCGCCTTGTGTGCTGAGGACCTCGAAGACGCCGCCGGAGACTCTCAGGATCGAAACGTCAAACGTCCCGCCGCCGAGATCGTAAACCGCTATGCAGGCGTCTTCACTGCGGTCCAGCCCGTAGGCCAGCGCGGCGGCCGTCGGTTCGTTGACTATCCGACAGACCTCCAGGCCGGCGATTCGTCCGGCGTCGCGAGTGGCCTGGCGCTGTGCGTCGTCGAAGTACGCTGGAACCGTGATCACCGCTCGCGTGATTTCGGTGTCGGGCCCGCAGGCGGCCTCGGCGCGGGCCTTGATGTCGCGAAGTATGATCGCCGAGAGTTCCTGGGGAGTCATCGGCCGGCCCTGCACGTTGACGCAGACCGTGTCGTGACTGCCAGGCACTACGTCGTACGGCAGGACATCCATCGCGTCGCTCAAGTCGGCTACACTCTTGCCCATAAGGCGTTTTACCGAGTAGACAGTGGCCGTCGGATTCTCCACTGCATGGGCCCGGGCTTCGGCTCCGACAGTGACTTTCCCGTCGCCAAAGGCGATAACGCTGGGGACGAGCGACTCGCCTGCGGCGTCGCGGATAATCTCCGGCCCGCCGGGGGTCATTATCGCGGCCAGCGAGTTTGTGGTGCCGAGATCTATACCGAGTATAAGGTCATTACTCATGAGCGTGCTCCGCATTAGAGGCCTGCGAAAGCAGCTTCTTGGCGTAAGACACCGCGTTGAGCTGTTGTCGCAGTTCGCCGAGCAGACCGTCTACGACGGCCTTGCAGGATACCGACTCCTGGTACTGCTCGAACAGCACGCCGATCTTTCGGATCAGCCCGTCATGCTGGGTCTGCAGAACATCGGCGATCCGCTGGATTTCGGACTTGTCGCCGTCGGACAGCGCGTCCGCCAGCTCCTCCTGCATCATCATCATCTGGCCGAGGAACCCGTCAGGTACGGACTTGTCCTCAGCCGAGCTCTTGCCGCCGAACAGCGTAAGCAGATACGCCGCCCTGGACGCCGGGTCCTTCAGCGTTCGATACGCCTGGTTGAGAGCGGCCGAGACCTGAAGGTGCAACTGCTGAACTTCCGGCGTATCGTCTGCGTGGAAGTCCGGATGTGCGTGCCTGCTGAGGGCCAGGAACTTGCGATGGATCTCCGCGGAGTCCAGATCGAAGCGCCTTGGCAGGTCCAGCAGCGCGAAGTGATCGGCAACCGCGGCGTTTGGACCTATCGTATGACAGTAGTCGCAGACCACGGGCGTGTTCATGATCTTGTCGCAATGGCCGCACTTTACAGGCGTGGCCTGATCGTGTGAGTGGGTCATAATTCCCTTTCCGAACCGGACGGTTTCTACGCCGAGAAGCTCGCTCCGCAGCCGCAACTGGCTTTGGCGTTGGGATTGTTGAATACGAAGCCGCCCTTGAGCAGATCGTCGCTGAAGTCAACTTCCGTACCGCTCAGGTAGAGGTAGCTCTTGGGATCGCAGATCAGCCTGAGGCCCTCGGACTCGAAAACCTCGTCGCTGGCGTCGGGCTCTGCAGACACGTCCAGCGTATAGCTGAATCCGCTGCACCCGCCGCCCTTGATGCCGACTCGCAGACACGCGTCTGCAGGCATGTCATTTACCAGGAATGCTTCCCGGATCTTCACTGCGGCGCGTTGTGTAATTGTAATCGCCATGTTCGACTCCTTGCCCTGGGGCCTTATTTCTCGTTCTTTCTCTTCCAGTCCTGGATGGCGGCCTGGATCGCGTCTTCGGCCAGCACCGAACAGTGAATCTTCACCGGCGGCAGCGAAAGCTCGCTGGCGATCTCGGTGTTCTTCAGTTCCGTGGCCTGGTCAAGGTCCTTGCCCTTGAGCCATTCAGTGGCCAACGAGCTGGCCGCTATCGCCGAACCGCATCCGAAGGTCTTGAACTTCGCATCGACGATATGCCCGTCGTCATCGACCTCGATCTGCAGCTTCATCACGTCGCCGCACTCCGGGGCCCCGACTATGCCGGTGCCTACGTTCTGCGAATTCTTGTCCATCGACCCGACGTTTCTCGGGTTGCTGAAGTGGTCCATTACTTTGTCGCTGTATGCCATAATTCTCAAACCTCTGTCGGCCCGCATCGGCCGGGTAATCTAGTCGTCTTGCTCCATCGCCAGTTCGTACAGCGGGCTCAACTCCCGCAGGTCCTCGACGGCTTTTATCACCTGGCCGATAGCGTAATCCACTTCCTCGTTTGTGGTGCTGCGCCCGAGGCTGAAGCGAATGGAGCTGTGAGCCAGTTCGTCGGTTACGCCCATGGCCCTGAGCACGTAGCTCGGCTCGAGCGACGCACTGGTGCACGCCGATCCGGACGAAACCGCAATATCCTTCATCTTCATCATCAGCGCCTCGCCCTCGACGTAGGCGAAAGACAAGTTCGCCGTGCCGGCCAGACGTTCGCTGGGATGGCCGTTAAGCGTGACGAATTCCAGCCCCTGGCTGATGCCGTTGTGCAGGCGGTCCCGCAACTCGCTTAGCCGCGCAGTTTCGCCGGCCATTTCGTCGGCCGCTAGCCGGCATGCCGCACCGAGCCCGACAATGCCGGGAACGTTAAGCGTGCCGCTGCGCATTCCGCGTTCGTGTCCGCCGCCGTCCATCTGGCACCTGAGCCGCACTCGCGGATTCCTCCGGCGAACGTACAGCGCCCCGACGCCTTTGGGCCCGTAAAGCTTGTGGGCCGACATGCTCAGCAGGTCGATTTTCATCTCGTCAACGTTGATCGGAATCTTGCCGACCGCCTGCGTGGCGTCAGTGTGGAAGAACACTCCGGCGTCGCGGGCGACCTGACCGATCTCGGCGATCGGGTTGATCGAGCCTACTTCGTTGTTGGCGGCCATTATCGAGACCAGGATCGTCTGGTCCGTTATCGCTGCGGCGACCTGCTCGGCGGAAACTTGTCCGAATTCGTTCGGGGTCAACCACGTGATCTCAAATCCGTCCTCTGCCAGCCGCTTGCACGGATCGATCACAGCTTTGTGCTCTGAAACGCACGTGATGATATGGTTACCCTTGTCGCGGTACATCTCGGCGACGCCCTTGATCGCCAGGTTGTCGGACTCCGTGGCGCCGGAAGTTATGACAAGGTCCTTGGGCCCTGCTCCGATCAGCTCGGCGATCTGCCTGCGCGCGGTTTCTACGCCTGCTTCAGCCTTCCATCCGAACGGATGATTGCGGCTGGCGGCGTTGCCGAAATGCTCGGTAAAGTACGGCGCCATGGCCTCAAACACGCGCTGATCGACCGGCGTCGTGGCGTTGTGATCGAAGTATATCGGAAGCTGCAAAGCCATTTCACGTCATCCTTTATTCTGGGTCAGGGCTTCTGCGGGTTTAACTATTTCATCCAGCGTTACGCTGGCCAGGAAATCCTTGAGTTTTCGCTGCACGCGATGCACGGGGTCCGTCACGGGGCATTGGGCCATCACCTGGCAGGTGCACTGGCCTTCGCCAGTGGCGTGGGTCACGCATTCGGCCAGCCGGACCGGACCTTCAAGCAGATTGACCAGATCGGCAAGCGACACGTCCATCGGATCGATCGCCAGTCGGTAACCGCCGCGTGCGCCGCGCACCGATTCGATATAACCGGCCGACGCCAACTGCTTCAGCACGTTCATCAGCAGCGAAGTCGAGACGTCGAATCGGCTGGCGATTTGGCGCGCACTGGCCAGCACCCCGCTGTCCAACTGCGACAAGTGGCCCATCGCCACCAGTGCGTATCCGGTTTTCTTCGTAAGAGCCAGCATGAATCACCGTTTGGACGCCTCTATACCGAGTTGTTTCTCTCGCTGCGGCGTCTTCTATACATATATAGCACTTTTATAGTACGATTTCAACTCTCCGCAGCGTAATTTGCGACGCCAGGGGCGTTTTTGCGCGATCTGGAGCGTATAATGACTTGTTCGCAGCTCATCGCAGTTCGATAAGGAGCACCGCTATGCCGATTACAGTAACCTGGATACACCACGCATCTTTTCGCATAAGCAGCGACGATCGGGTGATGTACATAGATCCCTGGAAGATGCCGTCGGCCCCCGGCGACGCCGACATTGTGCTGGTCTCCCACGATCACTTCGATCACTGCAACGCCGAGGATATCGCAAAGGTAAGCGGCGATCGGACCGTGCTTGTCGCCCCGAAGGCCGTCGTGGGCAAGCTCGGCTACGGCCAGGTCGTCAAGCCCGGCGACGAACTCTGCCTGGACGACACGAGCATAGAAGCCGTAAGCGCCTACAACCTGTCCAAGGATTTTCATACGAAAACATACGGAGGGATCGGAGCGATCATCAGCCTCAACGGCAAGAGGATATATTACGCCGGGGACACCGATCTTACTCCGGAGATGTCGCTGGTTGGGTCAATAGACCTGGCGCTGCTGCCTGTTGGAGGCACCTACACGCTGAACGCCGAAGAGGCCGCGCAAGCGTGCGACACGATAGCGCCGGCGATCGCTCTTCCGTATCACTGGGGAGACATTGTCGGAACCGCCGAAGACGCCGAACAGTTCGCAGAATCTGCGCCGTGCGATACTCGCGTGCTCCAGCCGGGTGAGTCATTAGAGTTGCAGTAAGCCGGCGGCGGACCGATCACTCAGTCGCTGCGGCCAGGGCGTTTTCCCCATCTTCCAGGCACTGGCCAAGAGTCGTATTCGCCAGTTTGTTGCAGATGTATTCCTGGATATCGGTCCACATTATGCGAAGCGCACAATCTATATTGTCGCAGCGCGGCGGATCGTGCTGGCAGAAGTTCACGGCTATGGGGCCCTCGACAGCCTCTATCAGTTCGAGAACGCTTACGCTCGCCGGATCGCGAGCCAGCAGGTACCCGCCCCGCTTGCCCCTGACAGGGGTAATGAGTCCGGCACGCGCCAGTGAAGCGAATATCTTCACGAGGTACTGCTTCGACAGTCCGCGCGCCTCGCAGATTGAGTCGAGCGTAGTCGGACCGTTCCCGTAATTCTGCGCCAGGACCAATGTACCTCGAACCGCAAACTCCGCCGCAGGGGATAACTTCATGACGAATAACCTTTCATATCGACGAAAGTCGTAAAAGTTAGAATCTTATACAAGATTGTATTACCAGTCCCGTATATTTGCACGAAATATACACTTTTTTTTGAACCCGAACCGTCTATTTGGCCGCTCGTCCCAAAGCGGGCAGGAAGTAGTCTTTTACGACACACTCCCAACTCATTCTGCAAGCCAGTTCGTACCCGGCCTGCATCTGCCGCTGCATAGTTTCAGCATCTCGAGGCAAAATGTCAATCAATTCCTGCGCAAGCCGTGCAGTTTCTTCAGCCTCGATCGCGTCGCGAGCATCGGTCTGCATCCCCAGCAGCGATTCCAGGGACCAGCCCTCCCCGCCTCGCAGGAAGTCGCCTTCCAGCACGCAGGGGCAGTCTTGCTGGTTTTCAGCACGGCGAGCGAACCCCATGCAGCCGCAAACGTTACTGACCAGACAGATCGCCCCGAAGCAGAGGGCCTCGAACTGGCTGATCCCGAACGGCTCGTATGCGCTGAGTCCGAATTCTACGTCAGTGCCGCGTCGTATGTCGGCGAACGTCATTCCTTCCGGCATTTTCCGTCCGCAGAATTCCGGCGACCAGTCCCACTGGTTGACCAGCACGGCCCGAACGGCCTGGTGATCGCGATTGAAGCAGTCGAACATTTCGCCAAGCACTTCTTCGCCCCCGCACAGGTCAGGATACCCCTCTTCGTGGGCCACGGGCCAGCCGTAGACCCGCTCCATCTCGGCGATGTCCCGGGAGCGTCGCTGTCCCGCCAGGGTGCCCAGCATGAAGAATACGGCGGTTTCGCCCCGCTGGGTCAGCATCGGCTCCAGTGCGTGGAGAACTCCCATATCACGCCAGAGGGCCTTGCTGACCACCGGGCGACAGACGTGACCCATCACCCAGGTCGGGCGCACGCCGGTCAGGTTCTCGGCGTATTGGCGCATCCGCTCGCGACTGACGACTTTCTCGTCAAGCGTGATCTTCACGTTCGGGATACCGTTGTAGACCAAGTCGATATCCTTGCGCGCGATGTGCTTGTCTACGAAACGCAGCTCGTCAACAACGTAATCGCCGACGGCGAAGATGTGATCGAGGTATCGCGCGGCTTTCACCAGCGGGTGCTTATAGTTGGCGAACACGCTGGGGAAGATGTCTTCGACGGTCTTGTCCTGTTCGGCCGCCTGGCTCAGCACGTTGTAAAACATCGTATCGTGGCCGTGCGAATCTTCCAGAATAGGCCTGACTGACGCCACTTCGTGCGCGTAAAACACGGTTCGCACGTCGCCCTTGCCGTCGAGCACGGCCTGGAGCGCCGTGGGCACTCCCATGTACTCGTGGGCCAGAATGACCATCATTTCGTCGCCGTCGCAGCCGATGGCGTTAAGCGCCTCGTATCCCGGCTCGGCCAGGCGTACGTACTGCTCGAACTCCCAGGCCGACTCGAAGTTATCCGACGGGATGGCGAATTTTTTCCAGAGTTCAGCCTTGAACAGGCTCAGGCGTTTCTGGTTGATGGTGAACACGTCGACCAGCAGGACCTCGGCCTCGACTGTTTCGCCGGTGCACGGTTCGTGGACCGTGCGCGTACCGTAGACGATCCCGACGTCGTAAGTTTTTTCGATGGCGCTGAACTTCTGGCGCCATTCGGGCGGCTGGCAGCCGTCGACACTGCTATAGAAAATCTTCCCGCCCTCTCCAAGTCGCAGCTCGGGCGGTTGGTTTGTGTGAAGCAGCGGACCGATAAGGATCGTTCGCGATACGGTCTTCCTGTACGGCTCGGCGTTGACCAGCCCGGCGATAACCGCCCCGATACCGCCAACCTTCTCCGCCGCTTCGTGAGTTACATGTACTACATTCATTATTGAGCGCCTCGTGGGTTTAGCGTAATTGTAGGTTTCAACACGCCGCAAGGAAAGCTTTGGAAAAGGATTTCATTTGGGATTTAACGACGAACGGCTTTGCGGCGACGGCGGCTTGGCATGTTGATGGTGTCGAGCCGTCTGTCGTTGTCGTCAATGCCGTTAAATTCCAAATCCCAAATTCCAAATCCCAAATCAACCCACTTTCTTGTTGGCTGCCGGGGGATGTTTCGTAGAATACAAGCCTGATTTCCGCCCGCTAAAGGAGCACAGTTTTATGACCGTAGTTGGTTCCGGACAACCCGACGCATTCCTCGACGGTCGGCAGATCGCCGAGATAATCGAAACCGCCGCACAGCAGATCCAGCCCGACGGCAAGCGAATCCTGGTGATAATACCGGACCACACGAGATCGTGTCCGCTGGGTGTTATCGTCCGGGCTCTGCGAAAGTCGATCGGTTCCCGGGCCGGCAAGCTCGATTTCCTTATCGCTCTGGGCACGCATCCTCCGCTGGACGAACAGCAGATTGACTCGCTACTGGATATCGAACCGGGAAATCGCGCCGAAGTGCTCGGCGATTCGGAAGTGTTCAATCACGACTGGATGAATCCCGACGCACTGGCGACACTCGGAACACTGAGCGCCGAGCAGATACGCGAAATCACCGGCGGAGCGTCAGCCGGTTTCGAACTGGACATAGACGTCACGATCAACAAACGCATATTCGATTACGACCTGCTGATGATCGCGGGACCGGTCTTCCCGCACGAAGTCGTCGGATTCTCCGGCGGAGCCAAATACTTCTTCCCCGGCATCTGCGGGCCGGACCTGCTGAACTTCTTCCACTGGCTCGGGGCGCTTATCACGATTCCGAAGATGATCGGCTGCAAGGAGACCCCGGTCCGGGCGACCCTGGATGCGGCCGTCGAGATGATCCCCACACCAGCGCGCCTGCTGGCGATGGTCGTCAAAGGACACGATCTGGCGGGGCTGTACTTCGGCGGGCTCAAAGACGCCTGGTCGGCGGCCGCGGACCTGTCGAGTCAGACGCACATCACATACGTTGACCAGCCGTACGATTCAGTGCTGTCACAGGCACCGGAGATGTACGACGAGCTCTGGGTCGGAGCCAAGTGCATGTACAAGATGGAGCCCGTCGTCGCAGACGGCGGCGAGTTGATCATATACGCTCCGCACATAACCGAAATCGCCGAGGCGCACGGCGCGGTAATACGCCAGGTCGGCTATCACACGCTGGAGTACTTCCTCAAGCAGTGGGACAAGTTCAAGGATTTCCCCTGGGGCGTGCTTGCACACTCCACGCACGTGCGAGGGATCGGGACATATGAAAACGGCGTCGAGAAGCCGCGAATAAACGTTACGCTGGCCACTGGGATCCCGGAAGATGTTTGTCGCCAGATCAACCTGGGCTATCGCAACCCTGCGAGCATCGACGTAAGCTACTGGTCCGACGCCGAGGACCGGAACCGACTGTATGTATCCAAAGCAGGCGAAATGCTCTACCGGCTCAAGGACCCGCCGGCCTGGGCCAGACCGTAATCGCGCCGGTTTCCTGTCGATAGACATCATGCGGGATGTTACTATTGATATGCGACATACCCGAAAGGACATCGAGAAATGAGCAAACTCACGCGACGCAAATTCGTCAAGACCACATTCGCCGCAGGACTGGCCACGGCGATCCTGCCTAACGCCAAGGTGCTCGGCGCCAACAATGACATACGCGTCGCCATCGTGGGCTTCAACTCTCGCGGCAAGGGGCTCATCCGCGGATTCGGATTCGCGCCCGGCACTCGCATAGCCGCCCTGTGCGACGCCGACAACGCGATCCTTACGCGCGTGGCCGACGATATGGACAAGAAGACCAAGTCCAAAGTCCAGCGATACACCGACGTGCGAAAGCTGCTGGACAACAAGAATATCGACGTGGTCGCATTCGCCACGCCGGTCCACTGGAACGGCTACGGTTCGCTGCTGGCCCTGGACGCCGGCAAAGATGTCTACGTCGAAAAACCGGTCTGCCACACGCTCCAGGAAGGCCAGCTCATGCTGGCGGCCGCCCGGAAGAAAAAGCTGATCGTCCAGGCCGGCACGCAAAACCGCAGCGATATCGGCATGCGGGCGCTGGTCCCGGACATCCAGGCCGGAAAGCTCGGCAAGATCGAATTCATACACGCGTTCTGGAACAAGCCGCGCGGCAATATCGGCAAGGTCACCAGCCCGCAGACTCCCCCCGCCAGCGTCAATTACGACGTATACGTCGGCCCGGCCCCGAAGAAGCCGCTCGTGCGCAAGCGATTCCATTACGACTGGCACTGGCAGTGGGATTTCGGGGCCGGTGAAGTCTGCAATCTCGGCAATCACCAGATAGACATGGCCCGCTGGACGGCCGGGATCGATCGCCTGCCGGACCAAGTCTTCACCTTCGGCGGACGGGCCTACGACGATGACGGGCAAACACCAAACACCGTCCTGACCGCATACCTCTATAACGATAACATCCCGATCTTCTGGGAATCCCGCAACCTGCCGGCGGTCCCGGGCAAGCGAGGCTCAGACGCGATCAAGGGCAAAACCGCGGCGATCTACGTGAAATGCGAGAACGGATATTTCATCGGCGGGCGCGGCGGCGGAGCAACTTACAACAACGCCGGCAAGCTGATCAAGAAATACCCCGGCGACGGCGGCGACAAGACGCACTTCAGGAACTTCGTCCAGGCCGTGCGATCACGCAAGCACGAAGGCCTGAACGCCGACATCGCGATAGGCAGACTCTCGACGGCGATGTGCCACTTGTCCAACATCTCCTACAAGCTCGGCAAAGTAGCCGCCCCGGAAGACAACTGCTACGGCAAGCAGATCGAAGCGGCGAAAACCAACCCGTTCTTCGCCGAAAGATGGGAGTCGATGAAGGCCCATCTGAAGATCAACAAAGTCGATACCAACAAGACCCCAATGCTGATCGGCGCCCCGCTGCAGTTGGACGCGAAAAAGGAAGTATTCACCGGCCCAACCGAAATCGCGAAAAAAGCAAACGCCCTGACAACCAAAGAATACCGAGCGCCGTTCACCCTGCCGGGGTAGCGTAACCGAGTCGAAGACGCTCGCCACTGGCGAAGAAACTTCAATACCAGCTTCCGCATCGCCATGAAGCAACGAGACTCCTGGCCTGCTAAATGGTTCTTTCCTGCTTGCCCAATGTTAACATACATGTTAACATGTAATCAGCATGAGAGAGATCATCTTCTACAAGACGTCTGGCGGTAAAACACCCATCGATGATTTCCTTGATTCTTTGTCAGCAAAACAGGCAAGGAAAGTTGCATGGGTGTTAAGCCTTGTAGAAGAACTGGAGGTCGTGCCGAAGCAGTATTTTAAGAAGATGATCAATACCGAGGACCTATGGGAGGTTCGAGTGAGAATGGGCTCGAACATCTTCCGGCTCTTGGGCTTCTTTGACGGCGCGAAGATAGTTGTCTTGTCCCATGCGTTCCAGAAGAAGACGCAAAAGACGCCGAAGAGAGCGATCAAACTCGCCGAAGAACGAAAGACTGATTACTTCGGAAGGAAGAAGAAATGAGTGATTTGAAGAAATACATACGGAAGCGCAAAGCTGGTGATCCCGAATTTGCAGAGGATTTTGATTCCGGATATGAGCAATTCAAGATTGGCGTCATGCTTAAACAGGCCAGGGAGGAAGCAGGCGTAACTCAAGAAGAACTCGCCGCTCGCATGCATACAAAGAAGACGGCTATCTCCAGAATCGAGAACCATGCTGAAGATATTAAGCTGTCGACTCTCGAGAAGTTCGTCAATGCGCTGGGTAAGAAGTTGAAACTCGAAGTTGCGTAACAACAAGCCGATGCGGCCTTCATATCCCGCTCGACGATTCGCGGTCGTTGACCGTGTGCGTCCGCACGGAACGCTACAATCAAGGATCGACCCGATGTACATCAAGTACCCGCAGTGATAGAATCGCTATGGATGTGCAAAGGAGTTAGACCGACTATGAATCGAAAACACCTGGTTACCGTAGCGTTGCTCGTTTCTGTGTCGTGTATGATCGGACTATCGACCGCGGAGATCAAAACGCCTGACAAACCGGCCGATCCTCGCTGGTCCAAAGAAAAAGCCTGGAAGTGGTATAACGCACAACCCTGGATTAACGGGTGCAATTATCTGCCGAGTTATGCGTCCAACTCCGTAGAGTTCTGGCAGGCCGATACTTTCGATCCGAAGATAATCGACAAGGAACTCGCACTGGCCGAAGGCGTGGGATACAACTCGATCCACATTCTCATGCAGTATCTCGTCTGGGAGAACAATCCCGAGGCGTACAAGAAGCGGTTCACCCAGTTCCTCGAGATCGCCGACAAGCATGGGCTTACCGTCATGCCGCAGTTCTTCGACAACTGCGCGTTCGGCCGCCAGAAAGACCCGTGGAAACGCAAGAACCCCTACCTCGGCAAGCAGGACGCCCCGATCCAGGGCGTGTTCTTCTACAACTGGTCGCCCAGCCCCGGGCACAGTCGCGTGCTGGACAAATCAGCCTGGCCACGGCTGCGGGCGTACATGCTGGACTTCATGAAAACGTTCAAGGACGACAAGCGAATCATCGCCTGGGATCTGTACAACGAACCGACAAACGGCGGGATCGGAAACAAGACCCTCCCACTGCTGACCGAAATCTTCAAGTGGGCCCGCGAGCCGGGAGTCAGCCAGCCGATCACTTCGGGCATATGGAACAACAACAAAGCTGAAACCGAGATCATGCTCGCCGGATCCGACGTAATCACATTTCACCAGTATCCGATCCCCGATCCGGAGAGATTCAAAGAGACCGGCCGGCCGGTGATATGCACCGAGTGGATGGTCCGCATTCGCGGCAAGCGCGTGATAAAGGACATATTCGCCAAAACGCTGCCCGTTCTGAAGGCCAAAAGAATAGGCTCCTACAGTTGGGGCCTGGTCCACGGAAAGTGCCAGGGCCATTTTCAATGGGGATCAAGACCCGGCACGCCGGAGCCGAAGATATGGTTCACCGACATCTTCCGCGACGTCGACGGCACGCCCTACGACCCGAAAGAGATAGAAGTCATTCGCAAAGTCTCCGGCGTTAAGGCCGAAAGGAACTGACATGACACGCAAACACTATCTGCTGCTGGCCCTGTCGCTGTCGGCTCTCGGTATTGGGAGCCCCGACGGTCTCGGCGAAAACGGGCTGGTCCGGAGCAAGGATATCTATCTGATCATCCGGGCCGACGACATCGGATCGAGTCACGCAGCCAACGTCGCATGCATCAAATCCTACAGAGACGGGATCGCCACGAGCACAGAGGTCATGGTCCCGTGCGCCTGGTTCCCCGAGGCGGTCAAGATGCTGAACGCCAATCCCGGCCTGGATGTCGGGGTGCACGTAGTGCTGACAAGCGAGTGGGAGAACATCAAGTGGCGCCCGCTGACCAAGGCTCCGAGCCTGACAGACGCCGACGGGTATTTCTATCCGACAATCTGGCGCCGAAAGAACGCGCCGGCCGGTACCGCCCTGCGTAATGCAAAGTGGAAGATCAAAGAGATCGAAGCCGAAATGCGAGCCCAGATCGAACTGGCGGTCCGCAAGATCCCCCGAATCAGCCACATGACCGGACACATGGGATCAGGGAGTTGGGACCCGAAAGTCAAAACGCTCTGGAAGAAACTCGCCAGAGAGTACAAGCTCGACATCTCGACTTCCGAATACGGCGTGCGAAGGTTCGGCGGATACAGAGGCGCCAAAACCAGACAGCAGCGAACGGGCAAGTTCATCGAAGCGCTCCAGGCCCTGACCCCGGGAACATATCTCTTCGTGGAGCATCCGGGCCTGGACACCGACGAAATGCGGGCCATCGGCCACAAGGGATATTACGACGTGGCCAAAGACCGACAGGCCGTAACCGACATACTCGTAAGCGACGAGGTCAAAAAGAAGATCAAGGAGCTGAACATCAAGCTCATCAGCTACGCCGACCTGAAGAAGATCCGCCTGAAGGAGCTGATGACGCCGAGGAACTGACACACTCTCGGGGCGAGCCGACAGCCGAATAAATCTCATGCCGAATTCCCTGGCCGCATTGATTCTGCGCTACGATGAAGTATGGCAAGTACACATTTCTATAGATGCGCGTGCGGACTGATCGTTGCGATGGCGTCAACCGCCATCCTCTCGGGCTGTTCGCCGATCGATTCGTTCAAGCCTGAAACCATCCGGATCATTGATGGCGACATTACGATCAAGGGCTGGATCGATGGGAAGAAGTCCGAGTTCTGCGTGAAGATCGAGCTGAAACGGCATCACGACAACGTGAGCCTGCACAGCCTGAACCTGGTTCGCCCAGACGGGACGAAACTCGATCCGCACAACTGGAAGGACCAGACCCCCCGCCGCGCGGCGCCGAGAGTTTCCCTGGGGTTCGGAATCCCCATCGGCGGAGGCGGCGGACACCATGGCGAAGGAGGCGGCCACGGGCGCGGCGGAGTGCTGACCCCGGGCTTCTCGGTCCCGCTGGGCAAAGACGGCTCCGGAGCCAGCATCACGAAGGTGACGGCCTGCTGGCCGCTGGCGGTTCTGAAAGGCGGCGACATCGCCAAGTGCGACATGGAGGTCAATCTCTCACGAATGTCGCGAGCCAGGATCACCATTGTGACGCTGACAATGGCTATGGCCCATCACCCCGACGAAGAGAAGGACGAAACCAAGACGCCCGCGACCCAGCCAGCTACGACGCCGGTCACGGTTCCCGTCACGGCTCCGGCCACCCAGCCGACGGAAAAGAAAGACGACACCCAGAGCGTCAAAGACCTGATCAGCGAGATCGATTTCACTCAAAAAGGCCCCGTCAAGACCAGGAGCCTCGACGTCTAGAGCATAAGGGAGCATCCCATGAACCGCATCAAACTACTACTGGCGATGGCGATCGGGGCGGCGGTTCTGTCGGGCCCGCACATGGCGGCCGCCCAGAGCGGCGTGATCGTTGTCGGCGAGGGGCATTCCCGCTCCCAATCATTCGGCAAGGTCCCGTTCGAGAGCAAGCCGAAGATCGAGTCGAGAAATCCGGCGATCGCAACGGTCAGTTGGAAAGGCGAAGAAAGCGGATCCCTGATCATCACCGGCGTCAAGGAGGGCAAGACCAAGGTCCGGATCAGGGGAAAGGTCCGCGTGACTGAGATCGGCCCCGGCGGCAAGAAGCTGCTGACGGTCAAACCGTACTCGAAGATAGTGCTCGTCAAAGTCGTCAAGTCCGACAAGTACACGAAAGTCGCGGTGATATACGTCAAGCAGAAGATGTCTGTCAAGTTCCCAGACAGGTACAGGAAGGCGACACCAGTCAAGAACTCCAATCGCCGCGTGGTGACGGTGACCTCCCAGACCCGCACGCGAGTAACGTTCCGCGGGGTGAGGGTCGGCAAGGCGCGGTTGACGTTTCTGCTGGAGGTGAAGCTGAAGAACGGCAAGAAGAAGAAAGTGCCCGCCAACATCCTGGTCAAGGTGATCGACAAGAAGATCCCGGACGGCAAAACCCACGTGAGCATCGGATGGGACAACATGCTGATTCTCAGCGTCCCGGACGCCGAAGGCAAACGCAAGATCGTAAAACCGGGGAAGAAGAAGGACGACAAGAGGGTCGGCATGCTCGAAGACTGGCCCGCGCAGCCGGGAGTGTTCTGCTCGTTCAGAGCGTCGGGCCGGAACTACGGAGCGATCGGCGATCTGACTATCGATAACAGCACCGACAAGCCGGTGACGGTAACCATCCCCCCGGGCCTGCTGCTGGACAGCGACGACCCGAAGGTCCAGGACCTTTACGTGGCCGACGTGCCGACCGAAACGCCGTGCGCCGGGGCCGGCGAGATCGGAAAGCCGATCACGATCCCGCCCCATGTCGCCTACGCGATCAAGGACATACCCGGATTCTGCCCCGACGGGGAAAAGGACGCGCCCGAACCGGAGACCGAAGAAAAGAGCGTGTACACCGCCTGCCAGCCCGACGAGAAATCCGCTACGCTCCTGGAGGCGATCGCCGCAGTCAAGCAGATGGACATCGGCGAACTGAAGCTCAACGTGTTCGGCGAGAAAAAGGCCCGAGCCATGGTCTGCCAGGGCGCATTGTGGCGAGTCGACAGTCGAATCGACGAAGAACCCGACAATGAGTTCACCAGCGAGAGGCTCAACAAACAGTTCTTCTCGGCGTTCACGACGTCGGCCAAAGCAACCCTGGACAAGATGCCGCCGGCGAAACGCGAGAAGGTCGAGACCGTCGTCAAAGACGACATCAGGAAACTCGTAGCCGCCGCGGACTTTGTAACCAAGAAGCACGCACCCAAGGCTTCGGTGAAGAATGTGCGGGATGTCTGAAATTCAATTCCGGTGAAATGCCGGGCCTCATTGGTTACCATGCTGTTGAGTTCTAATTAGACCAATAGCGAGGCGACACGATGAAGCGACGCGATTTCCTGAAGG
>CAYMSH010000050.1:17179-23275 GCA_964392945.1 uncultured Planctomycetaceae bacterium
CGGCCGGTTGTTCGGCGATTGGTTTGACGCTGGCCGGACCACTGGGCGCACAAGCAGCAGGCCGCAAACCGAATATCATTTACATGATGCTCGACGAGATCGGATACTTCGAGCTTTCGTGCATGGGGCACAAAATCCTCAAGACCCCAACGTTCGACCGCATCGCGGCCGAGGGAATGCGATTCACCCAATGCCTGGCCGGCGGGCCGGTCTGCGGGCCCACACGATGCGTGCTGCTTACCGGCAAACACATGGGCCACTGCGAGATGCGGACCAACGGCGGCGGAACGCCGATCACCAGAAACGAATTCACGCTCGGCGAAATGTTCAAGTCCGCCGGTTACGCAACTGGCGGGTTCGGCAAATGGGGAATCGGCGACACCGGCACGACCGGGGCGCCGGAGCTTCACGGATTCGACCTGTTCTACGGGTACTATCACCAGGTCCACGCGCACAGCTACTATCCGGAGTTCATGGTCCGCAACGGCAAAAAGGAGATGCTCGAGGGCAATACCGGAAGCTACGCCACAGGCAAGCATTTCTCCCAGCAACTGATCCACGACGAGGCGAAAAAGTTCATCCGCAGCAACAAGGATCAACCGTTCTTCTGCTATCTGCCGTACGTGCTGCCCCACGGGCTGTGGGGCATGCCGGAAGACGATCCGTCGTGGCTGATGTACAAGGATATGAAACTCGGCGGCAAGGGACAACGCCGCCCCAGCGACCCGAACATGTACGCGGCGATGATCCACATGGCCGATCGCTACATGGGCGAAATCATGAAACTGCTTAAGGAGCTTAAGCTCGACGACAACACAATTATCGTCTTCAGCGGCGACAACGGCGGCCAGGCGTATTTCAGAGACGCCAAACACCCGCGCGGCGTGTTCGAACCGAACTCAACGGTCTTCCGCGGCGGGAAAGGTTCGCTGCTCGAAGGCGGGCTGCGCGTTCCGTATTTCGTTCGATGGCCCGGCAAGATCAAGGCCGGGTCAGTGACCGATCACCTGTGCTCATTCGCCGACGTAATGCCGACCCTCGCCGAAGTCAGCGGAGCCAGGACGCCGAAGAACATCGACGGGATATCGTTCGCCCCGACGCTGCTGGGCAAGGGAACGCAAAAGCAGCACGACTTCCTTTATTGGGAGTACATGGGGCAAGTGGCCGTGCGGAAAGGCAAGTGGAAGGCGTACATGTCCCGCAAGAAGGTCTGGCAGTTGTTCGATCTGGATAAAGACACGCTGGAGGAAAACGATCTTGCCAAGGAGCATCCGGAGATATTGAAAGAGATGACTGACTTCGCCAAGTCGGCCAGCGTTCCGGCAAAAGGCGGCGGTTGGATCGATCAGAGCCAGGCATTCAGGCGTCCTAAGCGTAAAGCCAGAAAGAAGACTCCAACGAAGAAGAAGTAGCATTCGCAGGCCAACACCTCTGCCGCCCCTGCGGGGCTCTGGTCCTTTTTGGCTCACGACCCGGCTAAGACCTGCCTGTCGGCAGGTCCTGTCGGCCCTTCGGGCCTAAACAACGACAAACTACGCCTTGGCGAGTTTCTCCTGTGCGGCGTGCATTTGCTCGGCCGTTGGGGCTGCGCCGGTTTCCATCATGGCGCGGAAGCAGTCGAACAGGTATGTCGCATCGTGCGGGCCGGGTGAGGCCTCGGGGTGGTGCTGCACGCTGAACAGCGCTTTGTCGGGATGGGTGAACCCTTCGACGGTCTCGTCGTTAAGGTTCATGTGCGTCACCTGGGCGCCTGTGGCTTTTACCGATTCATCGTCCACGGCGAAACCGTGATTCTGGCTGGTGATCTCGACTTTGCCGGTAGCCACGTTCCGCACGGGCTGGTTTATGCCGCGATGACCGAACTTCAGCTTGTACGTCGTCGCGCCCAGTGCCAGCGACAGCATCTGATGGCCCAGGCATATGCCGAAGATCGGGACTTTGCCGATCAGGGCTTTGAGCGTTTCGATGGTGTACGTCACGGCCGCCGGATCGCCGGGGCCGTTGGATACGAATACGCCGTCGGGCTGGCATGCGAGGATTTCGTCGGCCGACGCCGAGGCCGGTACTACCCGGACCTTGCATCCGCACTCGACAAGATTGCGCAGAATATTGATCTTCGCTCCGCAGTCGATTGCGACAACGTTGTAGATCTTGTCGCCATGCTCGCGGGCGCCCTGTGCGAACTTGCTTGAGTAGCCGTCGGGCCAGTCGTAAGCTTCGGCCGGTGTGACGGAGGCCACCATGTCCTTGCCGGCCATCGAGCCGAACGCCTTGGCCCGCTGAACCAGTTCTGCGTCGGAGACGTCAGCGTCAGTGCTCATCACCCCGCCCACGGCGCCTGTCAAGCGGATATGCCGCGTCAGCGCACGGGTGTCTACGTCGGTGATTCCCATGATCCCCTCGCCTGCGAGATACTCGTCAAGCGACTTGTCGGCCCGGAAGCTGCTGACCATCGGCGAGAGTTCCTTGATCACAAAACCGCGGACCTGGACCTTCTTGTCGAAACTTTCAATATCTTCGACGTTAACGCCGGTGTTGCCCACGAGCGGATAGGTCATCGTGACGATCTGGCCGGCGTATGAGGGGTCGGTGAGCACTTCCTGGTACCCGGTCATTCCGGTGTTGAACACGACTTCGCCATCGATCGAACCATCGGCTCCGAAAGCTTTTCCGGTGAAAACCAGTCCGTCGGCGAGTGCGAGTCTGCATGTTTTTTCGGTGGACATCAGTGGCCTCAAACGTTTCTAAACAGTTGTCGGCGGCAGATCCGCCGAGCTTCGCGCAGAGTATATCACAGGTTGACGCGCCGCGAAACTACTTCAGCGCGCAGCATTTTTTGTACTTCTTGCCCGACCCGCATGGGCACGGATCGTTTCGGCCGGGTTTTTCCTCGGCCTTGATCGGTTCTACCGGAGGAGTATTGTCAAGCAGCTCCTGTTCGGCGTCGATCTCGTCAGAGGTCAACATGCTGCGGTCACGCTCGCCGCGTTTCTTGTCTTTCTGGAGCCTGGTCCTGCGCTCGCCGATTTTGTCTCTGGCCATCTTTTCGAATCCTTATGTGCTACGCCTTGCCGCAACATTTCTTGTATTTCTTACCCGACCCGCACGGACACGGATCGTTTCGTCCTACTTTGGGCACATCTCTGACAATCGTAACCGGTCGCGGCGGCGTGCTTTGTGCGGCTTGGGGGTCCGCTGACCCTGTCAGGTGATCGTATCCGCTGAGCTGCTCGTGCACGGTGTCTGAGATATCGTAAACGTTGGCGACTTGTTCCTCGCCGGCCGACAGGCTGACCTTGAAGATCATGTCAGTGACTTTGTCGCGTACGCCGGCGAGCATCTCGCGGAACTGCCTGGCGCCCTCGCGTTTGTAGACCACTCGCGGATCCTGCTCGGCGAAGCTTCTCAGGCCTACGCCGCCTTTCAGGTGGTCCATGCTCAGCAGGTGATCTTTCCACGACTGATCGTAAATCTGCAGCAGGACATACCGCTCTAGTTCAGTCATCTCGCGACGCATGAACTTTCGCCCGACCTGCCTGAGCGTGCCGGACACGTCGCCGTTGAAATCGCTTTCCTCCAGTTTGGTGTCGAACCGCGTCATCGCAAGCTCGATCGCCGCCGGAGCGTCAGGATCGCTGCCGACCGCGTCGCGAATGCACCTGTCCAGCCTCGTGTCGTCGGACCAGTCTTTCGACAGTTCCACGAGCCGATTGAATATGTCCGACGTTTTGGCGCCCTGGAACTCTTCGGGCTTGAGATCCGCGTCGTATTTGCGGTTGGCCCACTCGACAAGCTGTGACACGGCGTATACGTTGTCCGAGCCGGATCGCCCCACTGTCATCTCTATGGCGTATTCAGCCGGATACTCGATCTCTCGCTGCAGGTATAGTTCGGAGACCTTGTCGAGAATGACCTTCCTGACGTCCTGGTGCGATGCGCCCGGTCCGCCGAGATCGTCGCCGCTGAGTTCGATGCCCAACTTGTCCCAGACCCACGCGGCGATCGAACGAATCGGATAATCGATCGCCAGGTAAGTTGAAACCGACGTCAGGTCGAGCTGATCTATGCGGACCGCCGCGGCCTCGTTAAGCTGGAGATCGACTTCCTCCGGGCTCATCTTGCGAAGCTGATTCTGCGTAACGTTCACGCCAAATCGGCTCATCGCCCAACTCGACAGACCGCGCAGGTCCCACTGTTTTTGCGGGATCTCGTCGTCCATGTATTCGCCAAGCGTTATGGCGATAGTGCCGCCGGCCTCGTCCTTGGCGCGTGACTTCAGCGATCGCATGAGGTCTTCGAGATCGTCGGGACCGCTGGCGCGGATCTGGTCGGGCCTGATCGGCAATTGGAGATTCTTCTGGGCCCACTCGGCGATGCACTGCTTGCGATAGTCGCCGTCGAGATAGTCTCCGATCGCCGCGTCAGTAGCCTCTTCGATCATGTCTCTGACGAGATCTTCGAGCTGGCGTCCTTCGAGCACTTTCTGCCGATCGGAGTAGAAGCGATGCCGCTGGTGGTCCATCACTTCGTCGTATTCCAGCAGGTTCTTGCGGGTCTCGAAGTTGCGTTCTTCGACTTTCTTCTGGGCTCGTTCGATTCCCTTTGAGACTCGTTTGTTTTCGATCGCCACGTCGCCCTGGAGGCCAAGGAAGCCGAGGATCTTCAGCGTCCACTCGCCGGCGAAGATCGCCAGCAGTTCGTCGCGGATCGACAGGAAGAATCGGCTGGAGCCCGGATCGCCCTGTCGCCCGGCGCGGCCTCGAAGCTGATTGTCGATACGACGCGCTTCGTGGCGTTCGGTGCCGACTATGTGCAACCCGCACGGCACTTTTACGCGGCAGTCATTTCGCCCGCGTTTGGGAAATCCCGAATCGAGCTTCGGTTTGAAGCAGGTCTTGCAAGACGGATCGGATGCGTACTGCGAGCAGTTTATGCAGCACTTGTTCACGCCGGCGGGGTACAGCGGGTCGGGCTCAAGGCCCATTTCGATGAGTTTCTCATCCGACGGGACCTCGCACTTTTCGAAGACCACGCCCGGTCCGAGTTTGATGTCGGTTCCTCTACCGGCCATATTCGTGGCGATAGTGACGGTGCCGACAAGCTTCTTGGAGCCCTTCTTCAGCGGGCGCTGCAGTCCGGCGAGTTTTACGATTTCGCCTTCCTTGTCGGCGTCGTTAACGCGGCCGTTGAGGACCTGGTGTTCAGTGCCGTACGTGCGGAGCAGCAGTTCAGAGAGCGCCTCTGACTTCTCGATGCTCGTTGTGCCGACGAGCACGGGGCGCCCGGCCGACGATTCGCCGTGGATTTCCTCGACCATGGCGCGGAGCTTGGCCGCATCGTCGGCGTAGATCCTGTCGTCGTGGTCCATCCTGTTGATCGGGCGATGAGTCGGAACGCAGACCACGTCCAGCCCGTATATTTTCACAAACTCCGGGGCTTCGGTGATCGCCGTGCCGGTCATGCCGGCGAGTTTCTTGTAGAGTTTGAAGAAGTTCTGCAGCGTGATCGTCGCGAGGGTCTGGTTCTCTTCCTTGACCTGTACGCGTTCTTTGGCGCATACGGCCTGGTGGAGTCCGTCGGACCATTCGCGGCCTTCCATGAGCCGGCCGGTGAATTCGTCAACGATGACCACGTAGTCCTGGTCGCGTTCGTAGACCAGATGGGCCCTGAGCGACTGCTCCATGAGGTGGGGCCACTCCATGTTGGCTCCGACATAGAAGCTTCCGACCCCTGCTATATCCTGGGCCACGCCGGTGCCTTCGTGGGTCATGTGGGCCGACTTGCGGTCCTTCTCCACTTTGTAGAGCTGCACTTCGTTTTCGAGTGCGGCCTGGGCCTGCGCTAGTTTGGATTCAAGCCCCTGGATCTTCCGGCTGATATCGTCGCCGGATTTGCCCTTGGTCTTGCTCTGCTCGCCGGACATCATCTTCAATTCGCGATCGAGGGAGTCTACGGTCCCCTTGGCCTGGTCCCAGGAGCGGTTTCGTTTTATCAGTTCGCGAGCTACGGAGTCGGCTTTGCTGTATCGCGCGGTTTCGCCGTACGCCGGTCCCGAGATGATAAGCGGCGTGCGGGCCTCGTCGATCAGAATACTGT
>CAYMSH010000051.1:0-13131 GCA_964392945.1 uncultured Planctomycetaceae bacterium
GTGCAGCCGATCCTGGACAAACACTGCATCGGCTGCCATAGCGGCGCCAAACCGAAGGGCGAGTTGGACCTTTCCAACAAGTTGACCGGGCTGTGGAGGGTTTCCTACGTGAACCTCATCAAGAAGGATCTCGTCGCCCACCTCGACGGCGGGTTCGGCAGCGCCAATGTTCCTCTCGAACTGCCGATGAGCTTCGGGTCGCACAAGAGCAAGCTGATCGCGCGGATTCGCAAGGCCCCCTGCAAGGCGAAACTCACCCGCGAGGAGTTCATCAGGATAGCCACCTGGGTGGACGCCAACTGCCCGTTCTACGGCACCCACAAGGGCTGTAAGGGCGCTGGCGGAAAGGATCGCCCGGACTTCCGACCGGTTCCAGTGGCCGGCAAGTAGGCACTGAAGCGGACCAGGTGCGCCGTGCAAAGCTGTATTGTTCCGGCAGTTTTGGAGGTGACGAAGTAATTGTGCGCCTGGGAGGCAAAAGGCGGCTATAGGCCGGGATAACGCCTGGGAATCGAAACCCCTTGCGATTTGGCGCCTGTGACTGTAGGATAATAGGTCTTGACGATGTTGAACACGCGCCCGTGGCGCAATGGATAGCGCATCGGTCTTCGGAACCGAGGGTTAGAGGTTCGAATCCTCTCGGGCGTGTTTGAAAAACCAGACGGGCCAGCCAATTACGGCTGGCCCGTTTGTCTTTTAAGGGGTCGCCAGACAGCGTCTCGTCGCGGCCATATGCAAACCGGATCCGCCTTCTACGGACTCGGCTCGGCCGAGGATACGATTGTGCATTTCGATGCCGAACGGTAGGATTAGGCGTATCGAGCCTGACCACCTGAGATCGTCTGGTCGGGCCTGTCTGCTGGTCGGAGCGAGACGCATTATGAAAGCTACAAGCCGCGACAATGGAGAAGGGAATTCCGCATGAGCAAGCTGAGCGTAATACTACTTGGAATCCTCGCACTGCCTGCAACTCTGTGGGGCGCTTCCGGGCCTGACATTGTCAAGGCTTCCGGCGTGAAAGGCGGGCTCGTTGTCCATGTCGGTTGCGGCTCGGGCGAACTGACAGCCCAGCTTCGAATCAACGACAGATTCATTGTCCAGGGACTGGACACCGATCCGGGGAAGATCGCTGAGGCGAAGAAGCTTCTGGCCCGGAACGATCGAACCGGTCCGGTGTCGGTGAGCACTTTCGGCGGCAAGCATCTGCCGTACGCCGACAGCATGGTGAACTTGCTGGTTTGCCAGTCAGCCGTTCGGAGATCTGAATTGCTGCGTGTCCTGACCCCGGGCGGAGTCGCTCTACTGACCAGTTCGCTTCAGAACTCCAGGCCCGCGGCGGGCCTGGAAGGCTGGCGAATCTACCGAAAGCCGCGCCCCGAAACGATCGACGACTGGACCCACTACCTTCATTCCCCCGGCAACAACGCCGTAGCGAAGGACACCGTAGTCGGGCCGCCGCAGCACATCCAGTGGATCGCGCCGCCCCAATTTGCGCGAAGTCACGATCACCTGGCCAGCGTCAGCGCCATGGTCTCGTCCAATGGGCGCGTCTTCTCGATCGTGGATGAGGGCTCCATCGCTTTCGCCGCCGCCGCTCCACGCTGGAAACTCGTCGCCCGGGACGCGTTTAACGGCGTGCGTCTCTGGGACGCTCCGATCACTGACTGGGAGTATCACCTGCGGGACTTCCGAAGCGGCCCGGCCGACATCGCGCGGAGGTTAGTGGCTGTTGGCGACACGGTCTACGTTACTCTCGGTTACGGCAAACCTGTTGTGGCCCTGGACGGCGCCACTGGAAAGGTGTTGCAGACATACGAAGGAACCGCCGGCGCACGCGAAATCCTCTGCAGCAACGACACGCTCTTCCTGGTTCTTGGCAAGCCGCACAAGGCCTGGGGCGCTGACAGGGCCCGGGAGATCGTCAAGCAGAAGGACTATAACCCGCCGTTTAAGAAGGTGACCCCGCCGGGCCATACCTTGCGCGTCGCATCCGTCTCGGCCAGGACCGGTAAAGTCAACTGGATCAACGAAGAGTCTTACGCGCGGAACCTCATGCCGGCTACGCTGGCGATGTCAGACGGCCGGGTCTTCTTCCATACCCTGGGCGAACTGGTCTGCCTGAACGCCAAAGACGGCAAGCAGATCTGGAAGGCCCCGCGGCCGGTCGAGCGCCAGCGCCTTGCCTGGTCATCGCCGACGGTAGTAGCCCACGAGGGAATAGTCTACGCGGCCGACCGGGCGAGCATGAAGACAGACGGCGATCTCCAGTGGCTGCCCAGCGGCGGCTTTCACGAGTACATAAGGGGTAAGAACGTCGGCGGCAAACTGATCGCTTACGATGCTCGCAGCGGAAAACAGTTGTGGTCCTGCGCGGCGTGGGAGGGGTTCAACTCGGCTGTCGATATCTTCATCGCCGACGGTTTGCTCTGGACCGGGCGATACGCCTGGGGCAACGATCCCGGCATCACCGAGGGGCGCGATCCGAAGACGGGCAAAGTCAAGCGTACTCGCCCCTCGGACATGGAAGTTCTCGGCAGAACCGGACACGCTCGCTGCCATCGCGGCAAAGCGACGTCAAACTACCTGATCGTAGGGCGGCGGGGGATCGACATGGTTGACGTCAAGTCGGGCAAGCTGACGGCTAATTTCTGGGTGCGGGGCAACTGCGCTTACGGCATTATGCCGGCCAACGGGCTGATATACGCTCCCCCGCATTCATGCGCCTGCAGCGTTGACGGTTTGCTCAAGTCGGGCTTCATGGCTCTGGCGCCCCAACGCAAAACGCCCACATTCGACGACGCAAAGCGGCTTGTCAAGGGCCCGGCGTTCGCTTCGGCCCACAAGCCGGTTTCGGCGTCTGGGGCCTCGAACCCCTGGCCGACGTATCGGCATGATAATGCTCGGCTGGGCGGCACGAAGACGACGGTGTCGCCGGAGCCTAGGAAGGTATGGCGGGCGAAAATCGGCGGTGAACTCACCCCGGCTGTCGTCGCCGGCGGAGTGTTGCTGGTTGTCTCAAAACAGCAGCACACCGTCCATGCACGCGATGCTGCATCGGGTCAAGAACTGTGGCCTTTTATCGCCGGAGCCCGTATCGACAGCCCGCCGACGATCTTCTCCGCCGGGTCCGGTAAGGGAGTTAATCGCTGCATCTTCGGATGCAGGGACGGTTACGTGTACTGCCTTCGCCTTTCCGACGGCGAGTTGGTCTGGAAGTTCCGCGCCGCGCCTCGTCAGCGACGTATCGTGGTTAACGGTCAACTCGAATCGACCTGGCCGATTCCGGGCAATGTCCTGGTCACCGGCGGCAAGGCCTACTTCGCGGCCGGGCGGACGAACTTCCTCGACAACGGTATGATTCTCTACGAACTTGACGCGGCCAGCGGGAAGGTCTTGAATTCCCAGCCCCTGCAAGCCGACAAGAAGAAGAGAGATTCCGGCGGGACCGGCGGATACCTCCCGGATGTCCTTTCCTGGGACGGAAAATACCTTTATATGCGGGGCGCGAGTTTCGATCCCGATCTCAAGCGACGGAAGAAAGCCAGCGAGCCTCACCTGTGGAGCTCAGTCGGATTTCTCGATGACAACTGGTGGCATCGCACGTACTGGCAGTTCGGCAAGACCATGGGGAGCGGTTGGGGAGGGTGGTCCAGGCAGGCCCAGTCCGTCCCGGTCGGCCGCCTGCTCGTCAGCGACGGGAAGCAGATCTACGGCTACGGACGCGACAACCACGATAACTCCGGCGGCCACGTCGGGATCGACGGGCGGCATAGCTGGGGACCGATCAGGAGCTCCTTTACCGACTATCGCCTCTTCGCAAGCCAACTCGGCGCTAAGAAAGGCAAGAAACTCTGGACCAAACGCATTCCCGTTCTGTGCCAGGCCATGCTCCTGACGGCGGACGCTCTGTTTGTAGCCGGACCGCAGGACCCGGTAATGAGCGTGCCGCACGAGCCGGCGGAGACCGACCCGATCGCTGGAGCCATAGAGTCCAGAACCGGCGGCAAGCTGATGGTCCTGTCACCGGCCGGCGGCAAGACCATCGCCGCATGCGAACTGTCGAGCCCTCCGGTTTTCGACGGCATGATCGCCGCCGACGGACGCCTCTACATGTCCACAAAATCAGGCGAGGTCGTATGCTTTAAATAGATGTTCGCCAATCCCCACGCGCACCCGCTCGGCGCGGAGATATCCTTCTTCGCTCTGAATGCAATTCGTCTGGCATAGTCTTGTCCCTGCTTGCTGAAGTGCCTGTCGGAACTGTCCGATGGAAACGATATGTCGTTTCCCGCACACCCGTTATGCGCGGGGCGGCCGCGAGCAAAGGAGCAGGGTATGATTGTTACAGACACCAGACGTCCCGCCGCACGGCTCTTGGCGGTGTTGGCGGCGATTGCTGCGGCGATGGTCGTGCTGACGGCCGCCTCGGCCGCAGGCGCCGAGAAAACCGCTCTGGCAAACGCCTTCAGCAGCGAGCCGTTGGGCTTTTCGCTGCGTTATCCGGGCCACTGGCAGTGCAAGCCGGGCAAAGACGGTTCGAGCATTTGGCTCAGCGGTAAGGAGGATTCAAAGGCATACCTGATCCACCTGAGCGTGCATTCCATGGCGACAAAAGCCGCCGGTGGCGAACATGCCGGCGCGGAGTCCGTGCTGACCAGGTTCCACGGCAAAATGGCCAAACAGTATCCCAAGGCCAGGTTCACCGAGTTGCGAAAAAGCGACTTCGCCGCCGGCGGGGTCAAATCGAAGGTTTATCTGCTCGAGGCCGAATATGTCCGATCCCGGGACGAGGGCGATATTCCAATGAAGACGATGTTCTTCTGCGTCTCGCCTCTCCATGCTCGCAGGATCTACACGCTGGTTTACACCGCGCCTACCGAGTATCGCGGCGTGAAGGTTTTCGGCGAGAACCTGCCGTCTGTTTCGGCGGTGGTGAATTCATTCAGGCCTACCGCGGTCTCCGGCGTTAAAGCCAAGGCGCCGACGCGTTCTGCGAAGAAGTCGGTCCGCGTACTCGTCGTCGGCAGCGACGGCAAGCGGCTTGCCGGCAGCGGGGCGGTGCTGCTGCGAGGGCCCGGGTCGTTTGTGGAACTCGGTCGTGACGGCGAGATCACGTTCGACAACCTCCCGGCGGGGACATACGAAGTGATGATCCTGTGGGCCGGTTACGCAACTTCGAACACGAAACTGACTATCCGACCGGGCATTGACTCGCTGATTCGCATGCCCGCGGCGGCGAAGGAGGTCCGGCGATGAATTCCACACGTAGAGCTATGATCCTGGCTGGTGCGATTGCGATTCTGACGATACTGGGCTCGGCTTCGGCGGCGAACCGATTTGACGCGGGGCTCAAAGCGGCGTTGGATCGCGTGGACCACAACAAGCAGCTTTCCGACGCCCAGCGCGCCAAGGCTCGAATGGACCTGGTGAATAACTTCCTCGGAACCGCTGAACTGGCGGGCAAGAGCCTCGACGATCTGCAGGCCTATACGCAAATCGTGCGGGAGACCGGGTTGTGCTTCAACTACGATCTCAAAGAGGTCGAGGAGTTCGCCGAGCGGATCGAGGCCCTCACGTCGATGCCTGCGATCCAGTCGGCCCGCAAGGCCGGCGAGTTCACCGGCAAGGCTATCGGTTACGCCGACAAGATCAACACGATCCGCACTCAGGCCGCACAGGCCGCCAATATCCTGCGCGAGTCGAAAGACCTGCCTCCCGGTGCTCGCAGGGGCCTGGCGGCGCTTGCCGCACTCGGTTCGGCGCTGCAGCACGCCGGCGACGTGCCGGGTCTCGGGGCGTGCCTCGATGCGTACGGCCAGGTCACCGAGAAGTTCGTAGGCATGGTGCAGAAGACCAACAAGCGCATTATCTACAACCTCCAGGGCGGAGCGCTGATGGGCAAGGACCTGCCGGAATTGGCGGGCCTGCCGAAGAACAGCAGCACCAGCGGATACCAGCGGACCGAACTGTGGCGACTCGGCGTGCCGGTGATCAAAGGCGTGCAGGATCATGGCGCCGACGAGTGGTTCCTGCGCGGCGATTCGGGTCTGTGGGTTCCGATCAGCGCCGCCGAACACGAGCGGATCAAGGCTATCACCGCCCAGTGGATGATGGTCAACAAGAAGAAACTGCCAAAGCCCAACCAGATCCTCAAGCTGCTCAACGATCCCAAGGCCTGCAAATCTCTGGCCTCCAGCGCACGCGACGAGGCCGAATGGACGCTGCTCAAGGAGCGGGTCAGCAAGGTAATGGTCGATCCCGACAAGCCGCTCAAGCAGGCGTTGAGCGAGTTCAACGGAGCCCAGGACAAGCTCAAGGCCTGGTCCGGCGATTTGAGCGTGCCGATGGACCGCGGATCCATGGACATCGTCACGCGATTGTACATCCGGCATCCCAAATGGGCCGAGCGATGGTTCCGGACAAAGGTCTACACTCTGTACCCCGATATCAAGGCGGCGATCGAGAGCAAAGGAATCGATCCGTCTACAGTGACGATCGATCAGTTGCGGATCGCCTCGAAGGGTTACATGAAGTACGTCGCCGATGTCGCCGCGGGCAAACGCAAGCCGATCAAGTTCGCTGGCACGACGCCGCCCAAGCGAGACAAGCCCGTTTCTCGCCCTCCGGCCAGACCGGTTACGCCGCGTCCCAACAAGCCGCCTACGCACGTGACGCCGCCGCCGAAGGCCCCAGGCGGCCAGACGGTCAGCAGGCGACAGATCACAGCCTGGCGAGATGCGCAGATCCGCGTTCTCCAGGCGCGAATGAACAATGATCCGCTGCGCGCCGAGAACAAACGCCTGGCGCTCCAGGGGGCCGGCAAGGACAAGCATATGGCTTGCGATCGTTGCAGCAAGAAGGGCGTACACTGGTGGATGTCCGGCTCGTGGACCTGTTCGGGCTGCGAGAACGTTACGACTGTCCAGGACCGCAAACGTCCTGATGGACTCACGTACCGGCAGTACGCCTCGGCCCGAATGAAGGTCTACCAGGACCAGATCAACGCCGTGCGCAGCCAAGCGTCCGAGATGCTCAAACGCGCCTCCCGGTAAGCGCCGCGGCGGGTGTAGTTGAATCTTCTATGGGGGGGGCGTTGCCTGCGTTTATGGCCGAGCGGTTTACTGTCTCCCTAGCAGTTCCAGCGAAAGGACCGTTCGCAGGCGTTCTTCTATCGAGTCCAGGACTATCGGGTCGTTGCGGCGCCAGGGGCGTGCTTCATATTCGAACTCGCCGCCGATCGGGAGAATCTTGATCGGGGCTGTCAGCATCGCTTTTGGTCTGGCCTTTGGAATCGGGGCCGCGTCGGGCGTGTTGTGGCATCCCACGCAACCGCGGCTTTCGCCGGGACGAACGTATATCCACTGGATCTGGTTGCCGACGACCTGGCGATCGGCGTCGAGGGTCTGGCACTGGATCAGGCGATCGGCGGGGACTTCCAGGGCGAACGATCCGTCTGCGGCCAGCGGGGCCGTGCCGAGAACCCTTCCGAGCGTGCCCTGGTGATTGCTGAGTTCGGGGTCGAAGTTGTGGCTCGAGCGCGGTCGGCCGTCGCTGTTGCGCATGAACTTGTGGACCAGCGGCTGGCCTTCGATAATGCGTATCCATTTGGCGCGACGGGCCACGCGTTTCTGTCGGGAGGTGAACACCGACTGGCAGAGTATTCGACCGGTGAATGTCCCGCGCGCGACTTTGTCGGGATGTACGGGGGGACGTTTCCGCGGCGCCAGCGGTCTGGCCTCGAAGTCGGCGGTCGCCGGATCGTTGTATACCAGGGTGAATTTGGCGGTCCCGGCGTCGAAGACGTACAGGCCGAGATCGGCTTTGAGCTTCTTGAGCAATTCATGCGTGTATCGCTGCAGCTTGTTGCTGTAGACGCGGTTCGGATCGAGCAGTTCGATTCGCTTGACCGTCTTGGGATCGCCCGGCCGGATGCGGGAGTCGTACCACTGTTTGCGCGACCGGTCGTACGGTGAGTTCCGCTCGCTGGCGGCGCAAAGGAAACTGCCGTCGCCGATCGCAAACGGAGTGGTCAACGCCATGTCGGTCTTGTGGCAGAACCGCTCGCTGAAGCGAGTCTTGAAGGCGATCAGGCCCAGTCCGCTGCATGCGACTATTTCGCCGGTCGCCGTCAGCGGTTGGGGTTGGGTGATTGTCACGACTCTGTGGCGATCGTGCATCCAGCTATGAGGATGCTCGTACCAGTTCTCGGTCTTCGGGCCGAACTTTTTCGCCCAGAAGGCCCGACGCTCGGGTCCGTAGAGCGTTACGTTTCCCGTCCCGTCGGGGAAGACGCTCTGGATGGTCATCTCGGCCTTGGTCATGTTGTAGAACACGTCGAGGCGGTTGAAGAGTATCCTACCGTCGGGTGTGATCGTCGGTTCGCAGTCGCGGCCGGCGTTTGCGGCGATCAGGTGCAGGTCCGAGCCGTCGGCGTTCATGACCGCCAGGGCCGAACACTGCTGGCCGTGGTATTCGTCGCGGAAGCCCAGGCGCGTAGTGGCCAGGACGATCCGTCCGTCGGGGAGGTAGTTGGGGTTGAGGTGATGATACGGACCGGAAGTCAGTTGACGCAGGCCCGATCCGTCGGCGCCGATTTCGAAGACCTGCCACCAGGGATTGTCTTCGGCCCGACGGGTGAACAGGACGCGTTTGCCGTCGTAGGATACTTCGCAACTGGCGACCCAACCGTCTTTGAATTTCGTAAGCGGCGTTAGCTTGCCGCCGGGCCGAGCCGGGCGAAGGACGAACAGGTTGTCGCCTACGCGATACTCCGGTCCGCCTGAATCGGTAAGGCAGTATGTCTGTCGCCAGATGTCGGTCAGGTAGTAGTCCGGCATGATGTGATCGCCCTTGATGAACACCACTGCCGGCCCCACGCCGCCGGCCGCCGGAGCGTTTGTCGCCGCAGGCGGTTTGAGGATCGGCGTTGCGATCGGCTCGCCGGCGATCCCGTGACGGAACAGCACTTCTCGGGCCAGCAGGCGGATGTTGTGGAAGTCGTGCGATTTCGCCGCCGGTTTGAGTGCCGCGACAGCTTTCGGCGTGTCGAGTTCGGCCAGCGCTCGAGCGGCCGCGTAGCGAACATCGAGCACCGAGCGGGGGTCGTTCATCAGCTTCGTCAGAAGCGGGACCTGATCGTCGGAGCCGAGAGCTCCCAGCGCCCTGGAGAAGGTCCCGCGCCACCTGCCGGGCGGGTCGCGGTGCGGGTCCAGCAGGAAATCGCGTACGAATCCGTAGTCGGCTTCGGGCCTGGCCGCGGCCAGGAGTTTTGCGATCGGGCCGACGGCGTCTTTCGCGTCGGCGAACATCAACGCCTTACACGCCATGATTCGCACGCGATTGGAATCGTGGGTAAGCAGCTTGATCAGCGCCGGCCCGTCAGACGGTTCGCAGAAGCCCGGCAGGAGTTCATCCTTGTAGGATCTCGCCAGACGTTTGATCGAATCGGGCGCCGCCAGCAGTTCGTCGCGTTTGTCGGCCACACCGAGCGACTTGAAGACCTCCCGCACGCAGATTCGTCGCAGACCGGTCATTTCGAGGATGTGTCGTCCGACCACGCGGGCGGCCTCGGGTTTGTAGAACACGCCGCGGTCGTGCTGCTTGCGGACCTGACCGGCGGCTCCGTGTGCGATCTCAACCAGAGCGATAACATCGTCGCCTTCGACAGGCAGCCGCAGCAGCGCCGAGTAGATAGCAAACGCGGTGCTCAGCGGATTTGCCGGCCATTCGACGTCGTCCGTGGCCCGCTGAAATCGCCCTTTGAGGCCCGGGACGTAGCGATCTGCGGCGTCGATCAGGAGTCTGGCGGCCTTTGCGCCGCCGTATTCCCCGAGCCCGTCAGCCGCGTATCGGGCGAACTGGACTTTGCCAAGATACTCCTCGAGCACCGGCAGGCCTTCGGGTTGGCCAAGACGTCCCAGAGAGCGAAGACCGGCCTGCATGATCGTAAAGGGGGTCTGCTCGCGACTGGCCGCCGGAGCAAATACGTTGACCAAGTTGCGTGCGGCGGTTTTGTCCGGCTCGCTGGTGCGGAGGATTTTCGCGACAAGCTCCGATGCGCCGGTTCCGCCGAGCGAGCCGGCGGCACGTACGGCTCGCAATCGATCTTCAGAATCGTCAGACGCCGCGAGCTTGACCAGCTCGGCGGGCAACAAGCCGGGTCGGAGCGCCCCGGCCCACTGACGCCATGCGGCGATCTGCTTCTGTCGGGTCTCTTTGTCTGCCAGTGCGTCAAGGGGCAACTCCATCGCCGTGATGTTCTGCAACGCCGCACACGCGCTCTGGCAAGTGACCCAGTCCGAATCGCCAAGGGCCTTCAGTAGAACGGGGATCTCCGCTCGTCCGCCGATCCACGCCAGAGTTTCGGCCGCCCGGCGGCGAACCACAACGGAGTTATCGCTCATAAATCGGGCGACATCGCCAGCGCAGCGGTACGCGCGGAGATATCCCAACGCCTCAATTCCGCGAATGCGCTGAGGCTCCGCGGCGGTTTTTGTCAGCTTGAGATTCGCGTTGATCTGGGCGTCGTACGGGTTGGTGCGTATCGCCGGGACATTCTTCAGAGTTGCGGCCAGCCGATTCAATCGCTGCTCTAATTCAGCCCGCCCGGCGGAAGTGGTTTTCGCGTTGCCCCACTCCGATTGGATGCTCGCCAACTCGTCTGCGGCCCGTCTGCCTTCGGCTATTCGGGCCTGGGTCAGCGAACCACGCATATACGGATACATCGCCAGGCTCAGTCGCTTGGGATGCATCGGCTCGGGCTTGTCGGCGGCCAGGACGGGACACGTCGCCAGTGTGACAGCAAGAATACAATATCGCGCAATTCGAATCATAGCGTACTATTGTAATGCCTGATGACGGTTGGAGGCCAGCAATCCGTCAAAGCGTCCCGGACATGACCGGCCGCGCCGCTCGGGGCCGAATGCTTCGTTTCAGCATTGCTCTGGGTAATGGTTGGGTTTTCATTCCCGGTCCGGAGATGCGGAGCTTCGGGACGCCTTGCCAGACCTGGGCCTCCCGCCAGGGCAACCAGTATTCGTTCTTGAACTTCTTGTATCGGTAATCAACAAAAAAGACCTTGAAGTCGTGCGGGCCCTTTCGCAACGCAACCGACCAGGTGTTCTCGGTGTGGATTGTCGGCGAGGGGGACCACTCTTCGCCGTCGATCCAGACACGCAGATCGAAGCCGGCGTCCATCGTTACGTCGTACAAGTGTTTCGGCGCGTGGAAAACGTATACGCCGTCGGCGGGGATGTCGATCCGGCCGGTATAGCGAATCGCATAAGCCATATCGGTCTTGCGGATTTGCGAGACCTCTTTGCCGGCCAGCAGCCCAGAGGCCGGTCCGCGGCCCTTGACCGCGATGACATTGCTGTCGCTGGCGTTCATGAACAAGTCGGGCCAGTTGCTTTCCAGGTACTCGTATCGCAGGCCGGGTTCGAGCCCGGATTCGCTGCGGGCCGGTTTGTAGCTGACCTTCTTGAAGATCGCGGATATCGTTTTGCCCGCGTCGATGCCGGGGAAGTTCCACGGCGTAGCCGTCAGCCCTTTGCGGAAGGGGCGGACCTTGACCATGCACGTGCGGTCGATGCTGAACGGCTTGGCGTACAGTGCGGATTTTAACGTCGGATCGCTTCCGTCGAGCGTATACCGGAACTCGATGTCGCGGGTCGGCTGGGTCGGGATGCTGAAGGAGACCTCGGTTTTGTTGGTAAATACGTTCTGTGCCGGAGCGATGCGTACGGTGTCGATCGGCCGGCGAATCGGTGTGCTCGCAAAGACGCCTTTTGCGTCCAACGAGAATTCCGCATCGGATGTTTTCAACGCTTGACGCTTCCCGTTAATCGTAATCGCCTCGGCGCCCAGAACGATGCCGCTGATGATGTCGTCTTTCTTCATCGCCATCAGCGACTCTGCGTTCGCCTTGACCGGGCCTGCGAGCAGCGCGTTCTTGGCGCGAGGTCCGGCCTGGAACCAGACCGGCGTTCCGTTGCGGGTTACGATCGCCCAGCCCAGCACGCCGCCGGGGCCCGTAGTCTTCTGGTGCGATCGCAAACCGCCGGAAAGACCGTCCTTCGTTGAAGCTTCGCGCGCGGCCAGAGCCATTTGGAACATCTGATTGCCCTTGCCATTCCATCGGACCGATACCGGGCGCACAAGATGCGACACCCAGCGTCTGGCGAAGTCGCGGGCGCTGAGTTTCCGGCTGCGATACTTGGCCAGTGACTGGTTCATGACCTCGAACTCAGGCGGCAGGGAGGCGTGATTCCCTTTCTTGTCGATAACATTTGCGAACGTCAACTCTTCGCTGGCGGCCAGGTGAATCGAAACGTTCGGCCGATTCGTGTTTGACGTAGCCAGGAATTGGCGATCGGGATCTTCGATGACCAATCTGCGGCCGGACTTGCCCAGCCGGCGGGCCTTCTGTTGGGCCTCATCGATCCCTCTAGCCGGAACCCAGGTCGGCAAGGCGAAGAACTGGGAATACTCGTGCTCGGCGCCGCTGGCGTTTTCGATGCGTGTGTTGACCAGGTGGAGTCCTTCGCCGCGAAGAGCGAACACCTGGCGGAACACCTTTACATCCGTGACCGGGCGATTATCCAGGCCCGGGATTACGTTGTATAGGTTGAAGGCGTGGCTGTCCCTTCGCAGGCCCTCGGGAGGGCGGTAGTAGGGGCGGGTCTGCACCGATTCGGCGAAGTCGAAGCGATCCGAACTGTGGAAGCGATGGCCCGCGACGGTCCGGGCCGGTTGAGCGCAGTATCGCGTCTTGCCGCCGGTCTTGGCCCAGCCGTGGAAGAAGTTCCCCGGTTTGCGATCCACGGAGAGCGCATTGCCGACGACAAGGTTGCACCCGTGCGTCGATAAGTCAAAGCGTCCGGGTTCCCGGCCGAAGACCACCGACTTTGTCGCTACGTAACGCATGGCCAGATTGCAGCTCGACCCGCGGTAATCGCTCAGTCGAAAACACGCTGCGTCCTTGTCCCAGCTTTCACGAAGGAAAATCATCGCCGCATACGGGGCGATGTCGGAGCGATACTGCGGGGCCCCGGCCGTGTCGGCTTTTTCAACCTTCTTAATGACCCTAAGCCCGCGGGTGCGTTCCACGGCCAACCGCACCCCCCGCAATTC
>CAYMSH010000051.1:13141-21759 GCA_964392945.1 uncultured Planctomycetaceae bacterium
CCAACGTTCTTCATGACCGTCTGCAGGCGGCTGCGTACCTCGGCATCCCGATCCCAGAGCAGTTCCTTCATCGGCGAAACGGTGTCGAAAGTGGTCCACTTCGGTTCGAGCCATTCGTATTTCGGGTGCGAGCGATAGTTCGGATCGAAGCGCGGGTGTTGGCCGGCTCGCGGCGACATCTGGACCACTGCGTATCGCATGCGGTCCCGCAGCAGGTCATCGAACGCGGCGCGTTCCAGCGGACCGACCTGCGCCGGCAGCCGACAAAACGGCATGCATTCGCGAGCCCGGGGAACGGCGATGCGGGAGTGTCCGCTGTCGGCGGCTTCGTATGCCGCGCCGTCGAGTGCGAAGAAATGCGTGAAGTTGATGTTCCACAGCCGCCACAACTCGCGGCGCGCGTAGGTCATGGACTTGAATTCCTGGAACAGTGTTGCCAGGTGAAGTGCGTTGCCGATCCCCATGACGCCCCAGTTGGCCAGTTCCGTGCGTTTGGCCCGGATCGTGTACGGGATGAAATCGCTGAGGAGATGCAGTATAAGTCGGGCGAGCGTGGGCGAATCGAACTGTTTAGCGAGTTCAGGACGCTCGTCGATCATCACGCGCATCATGCCCGGGAAATCGCGCAGGCGTTCGGCTTCGAGTTCCGTGGCGCTGCGTATGTCGATTGGGCAGGCGTCGATATCCCCGCGTGCGTTGAGGGTCCGGTCGTCCAGTATCTCGCAGCACCGTTTGAGATGCTCGCGATTCCCTGTCAAGACATACGACTCGAGCAAGCGGGTGGACAGCGGCATGTGATCGAGCGGGAACTTGTTCAGCGCCCGGTAGAATTCGATCTCTTTTCGAACGGCGAAACCCTTGTCGGTCCTCCAGAACGGATGCTCGTTGCCCATCCGCCCGTACGTGGCTCCGGCCGGTAGTTTCAGCGAGTAAGGAACCCAGGCGATCTGTCCGGGCGGGCCGACTTCGCCCTGGAGAGAACCGAGTGTGTAAATCCCCTGCATCGCCAATTTGATGACTTTCGGATCGACCCGCTTGAGCACGTGTTTTTTGTGCGCCTTCAATTTGTAGCCGGTCAGGTTTTGCCGACATGCTCCGTATTTCTTCGGGTTCTTCAGCTTGTCGAAGAAATAGGCGCGATAGGCGTCGAGTGCCTTGGCGTAACTGGCCTGACGCACCAGCTTTCGGAAGTCGTCCAGGCCGGGCGCGTCCGGTTCGATCGCCGCGTTTAGTTTCAGGCACAGGGCTCTAATGCCGGCCGGGTCATTTCGCCGCTTGAAACGCTCCTGTCGCAGTTTGGCGTTCGGCGGAGCGTGAATCTCCAACGTTACCATCTTTGCGGGCATTTTCTCCGGCCATTTTGGCAGCGAATCGAACTGGCCCAGCGGGTGCAACGGCTCGCCGGCCCAAGCTGCAATGCTCCCGGCCAGGAGCGTAAGTAGAACGATTGTGGGGATGATCGGGCTCCTCACTTATTGCGCTTCCTTATGTCGTAACAGTAGAGTGTTTTGTCGTGCCGCAGGTAGAGTTTTCCGTCGGCGATGACGGGGTGGGACCAGAACTGTTTGGTCTTTGCGATGAACAGTTCGCCGCGGACCACAAAGGCGTCTTTGCGGGCTTCGAGCAGAGATATCGTTCCGATGCTCTCCTGGCAATACAGGCGGGAGTCGGCGTAGATGACCGCCGCCTCTTTGGGAATTGCTCTGCTGGCCATGAGCTTGCCGGTCTTTGCATCCAGGCTGATAAAACTCTTCTTGTAGCGATGGCGACTGCCGTAGATCACGCCGTTGCGCACGACGATCCCGCCGGATGCGTCGCCGCCGAGATCGGCCTGCCAGGTCTTTGTGGGCTTTCCGTTCTCAAAGTCCAGGCGATACGTAACGCCTTCATTGGGATGGCAATTCGTCACGAATACCGCGCCGTCTGCGAAAGTCGGCATCGTGGCGATCATTCTGCCTCTGTAAACGTGGGGGAACTTCCAGAGGAGTTTGCCCGTTTTGGCGTCGACCCCGTAGGTGTTCACGCCGCCGCAGCAGATGACCTGTTTCTTCCCGTTTATAGTGGCCAGGATCGGAGAACTGTAGGTGTAGTAATCGTCGATCGTGTTCTTGGTCCGCCAGATTTCCTTGCCCGTCTTCTTGTCAAACGCCAGAACCAGTGCTTCGGCGGCGCTGATGGCGGCGTAGACCGCATCGTCGTCGATCACCAGCACTTCGTGCAGGCCCCAGGCTTCTCCTCGGCACTTGTACTTCTCAACCAGCGGGACTGACCAGATCGGTTTGCCGCTCTTGGCGTCCATGCACAGGAGGCGCCCGAACGAGCCTGTGTTGTACAGCTTCCCGTCACTGTAGTTGCACGACGCCCGCGAGCCGGGATACGCCCGTGTCCAGGCTCTTCCGTTGGGCGTTTTCCACTTGACCGCGCCATTGGAATCCAGTGCGAACACCATCAGCTCTTTTCCGATATTACCGCTGATGTAGATCACGCCGTCGACAATAATCGGCGACGCAAACCCCGTCCCGACAGCGGAGCTGGTCCACAACTTCTTCGGTCCTCCCTTGGGCCATGTCTGGAGAAGACCGGTCTCCGAACTGATTCCTCTGCCGTTTTCGCCGCGCCACTGGGACCAGTTGTTCTTCCCTCTCTTCTGGGCCAGGACGGAACCCGTCATGACAAGCAGCAGTATTGAAACAGCGAATCGCGTTTTTGTATTCATATGCTTCGGCCTCGAATGTTCCGGGTGATCTGTCGCCTTGTCTCGGTATTCTAGTATCCGCGTACGCGAAGGAGCCATTCCTTGAAAACAGGGGTGACGCGATTCTCGAGTTCTTCTCGAGTTCTCGTGTCCCAGTCGGCGGTCGTGTGGTGCGTAAGGTTCTGCTGGTGGTCCCACAACTCGGCGGCTTCGGAGCCGGGGTAGGGGTTGTCGCCGGATACGCCGGCGGCTTTGAACGCTGCGTCCCTGATCCGATTGGCTTGTTTTCGCAGATTGGCGATCTGCGCGCCGAGTCGTTTGATTTCCTTGTTATGGTGGTGTTTTGCGCTGGGCTGTGGGCGGGGGAGATTGGGCCGGTCAAATGTCCGTGTTGCGACATGTCGCTTCTGCTCGGCGTCTTTGTAGACGTCTTTGGCGCCGATGCGGTCCTGTATGCTCTTGCGGACTGCGGTCAGACGCTGCTGTTTTGCGGCGATCTGTTTCTGCAGATCGGCGGCCTGGCTGTGATTTGCGGTAAGCCTGGCCAGCAGTTTGTTGCGATCCTTACGCAGCAGGTTGAAGCGGGGCTCCAGCCTTCGCCGATCCGTGCGAACCTTGTATCGCAACATTTTGTGGAACACGCGATTCATACGTGCAGAGGCCACCGACGCCTGCTGGTATTGCAGGTCCGCGGCGGTGAGTTGCTGGGACATGTGACTATGCTGCTGCTGCAGTTTTCGTCTCTTTGAGCCGTCTTTTTCCTTCTTTACCTGTTCGGCCAATCGGGTCAGTTGCGGCAGGTCTTCTATGCGTTTCCGGGCGGATTCTTTTGTCCGGTTAGCGGTCTTGATCCTGTCGGCCAGCGCCTTGTATTCGCCAATGGCCCGCGCGTTGGCGTCAACCTGGTGCAGTTGCTTTTCGCACGCCTTAACCTGCCGCTCGAGTTTGACATACTCTGCGTTCTTCCTGATCTCGCTGGTGATTACGTTTAACTGTTTGCGAAGTTCGGCGATGGTCTTTTCCAGTTCGACTATTTCGGGTTTGGCCCGGGCCGCTTCGTTGATTTCGCGATGCATCTGGCGGAGTGTTTCGTCGGCCTTCTTGGCGCGGGCCTCCAGATTGTCGATGTCGTACAGCTTGCGAAGGACTTGTTGCTTTTCCTTCATGTGCCGCTCGATCTCCTGGTGAAGTCGGCCGTATTGGCCTGTCATCAAACGTCCCTGGGCCACGAGCTTCCTGGCTTCCCAGGCGTCGGCTTTGCGCTGATCGGCCTGGGACCATTCCTGCAACTGGGTGATTGCAGACGGCGCCGATCCGAGAGCTTCAAAATCCTTGTGCACGGCGCGATAGATACGGAAATGGTCCATTTTGCCCGCGAAGAAGTCGCTCCTGTTCCGCCCGCAGGCGATGAAGTTGCCTTCGGCCCGATCTCCGATGAAGACCGAGCGGGGGCTGAAAGCAAATGCTCCCCGGGCGACCCGTTTCCCCTCGATGTAGATCGAGGCGGTTGTTCCGTCCATCTCGATGCGCAGGCGGATCCACTTGCCGGCAGGCACGCCTTGCGCCGCGGCGAGGCTATAGCTCTTGCCCTTGTGTTTCGCCCCAAGGCTCGGCTTGCCGTTTTTCGCGTCTATCGCCAGGTGGAAGCATTCATCGTCGCCCGTTCCAAAGTCGAAAAGCCTTCCGCCGCCGGAGCGATTGATCATCATGTCGATGGTCAATTCGCCGAAATCCGCGACCGACGAAGGCACCTCGGCGTACTGGTCCTTACCGTTGAAGACGATAAACTTACGCTGCGTATCATCGGTCCGACCCAGCGTCGGCCGGCCGCGAAGAACGCCGTTGTTGTTTACGTATGAATCCTCCAGCATCGTTGTCTTCGGCTGGTTGAATCGCCAATCGGCGTAGAGGGATCCGGCGTATTTGCCGTCGGCGAGTTTCTGGTTCTTGTAGATCCTTCCGCGATCGTAGACCCCGTTGTCGTGATTCTCGACCCCGGGCACGTACGTTGTAATGCTGCGGAATCCCGGGAGCCAATAATAGAGCGTTCCGTCAACGCCCGGGGTGTAGTCCATGACCAGTCCGCCTGTGAGTCTCTGGTCGTCGGCGTAGCACAGCTTCAGGACGTGTTCGCCCTTGATCACCGCGTTGCCGGTGATCTTCGCCCGCCCGTCGGACCGCTTGTCACGCTCTCGCCAGGTCGTGATAACCGTGGCCGATTCAAGGATGCGGGCATTCCCTTCGATGACCAGATCGCCGCAGACCCACGCCTTGCCGCCGATCTTCGCATTTCCGCGAACGACGGTTTTTTCGCCGATCACAATCGCGTGGCCTTTGATGCAGGCCGAGCCCTCGACTCTGGCTCCGTCGAGCACCATCGCATCGGGGCCTACGTAAGCGCTGGCGGCCGCGCGGGCGTTGTCGGACACAAATCCGCCTCCGTTGACATGCCGCCGCCCCTTGGCGTTGCGCTGCAGGAACTTGACCCGGCGGGCCATGTCGCCCAGGACCTGTATCTTACGGTGCTCCCACCAGTGGTCGGAATCATAATCGCCGCCCGGTTGGTTCTTACGCTTCTTGTGGCAGGCGGCCTGCGAAGCTGCGATGCGCCTGGCCAGGTCTTTGAGCTTGGTCTGTACCAGCGCCCCGTCACTGTCGCTCAGCGGTGTCGGCGCTTCGTGGCGAACGGAGATGTCGGTTAACCTGTTGCCGCTGTTCACCGCATACATCTCGTCGTAATTGACCACGTCGCCCTGGCGGCGGTGGGGCGACCCCGGTCGGCAGCCGGTCAGGGTAACCTCCCACGGATATCGTCGCGTGTGGGCGCCCATCAGGTTCGACTCCATGACCGGTCGGCTCACCTTGCCGTCGGACCAGTTGGTCTCAGACAGCGGCATAGCCGAGGGAGTCGCGGCGACAACGAGCCAGAAATGCTTGTCGGAATCTTCGAACTCCAGGGTCATTTCGCCTTTGCTCCACTGCGGGCTGTATCGGGCCCGACCCTTGGCGTCAACAGCTACCATGCTTGCTCGCCAGTCGGAATACTGGAGCGGTTCATAGAGACCGTTGAAGTCGGCGGTGATTTGCGTCGCCCCGGCGTTGGGCAGTAGGCGAACGATATTGAAACCGTAAGTTCGCGGCGCCTCGGCGTTGGGTATTCGGTAGCTGTTCTTGCGACCGTAAATCGGCTCCAGACTGCTGAGCGTAGGCATTCCGTATTTGGACCGCAGCGGGTGCTGCAGCACGAAATCGCAGGTGACTATGCGTGCGGCGTACTCGCCGAAGAAGTCGCCGAAGCCCTTGACGCCGTTTTTCCACAGACCGCGGGCCTGTCCCAGGCGTGCGATCGTGTGATACGGCGTTTGTTCGGCCAGCGAAGCCAGGCTCGCTATCACGCTGGCGGCGCCGTAGCCCCAGTGAGGGCTGTCGCCAAGTGCGACATACAGCAACGCCGATTGATACTGCGAGCAGTTCACGTTCCGCCACGGGTGTGCGAAGTTGCTGCTGAACATCAGCATCTCGCCGGGCAGGTTGAAATGTGCGCCCTGGTTGCACGTCGTTTCGCCAAATGTCCACAGGTCCCATCCGCCGGTGGGGTGCCCGTGGTAGAATTCGTGGCTCAGGCCGACGTTCCTGGGACCGCCGCCGTTGTCGCGCAGGCCGCAGTGTGCGTAACCGCCTCCGCCTAGGTTCCCGCTAACCTTCAACTGCACCGTGATTACATACGGCGTGGGATCGCCGCCGCATCGCCAGTACGGCATTGTGCTGCCGGCCACTTCGATGTGGGACCACATGTTCTCGGCGAACTCGATAGAGCCCTTGCGAAACATCTCCTGCTTTTCCGGCTCGTGAGGCCGCAGCCACCAGAGAGTCTTGTGCTCGGTCACGCCCGGGGAGCGAATAAGAAAATGATCCGATCTGACCTTCACCGTCATTCTCGGATCAACCCACGGATGCGGGGCGTCGTACTTGATCGGAGAAACCGCCGCGGTGATCTTCTTGAATTCCCGCTTCCATATCTTGTGGATAAAGGCGTGATCTTCCTCGCTGAGCATCAGGCTGAACGGTTTGTAGACATTCACGCCTCGTCGCTGGCCGTTTTCCATACGCAGGACGGCCGTCGGGGCCAGCAGGCAGTCGTGACGCGGGTCGCGGGTGTCAACGCCGAATCCGCGAAAGCCGATCAGGTGAGCCTTGAAAGTTCCTCCGTCCGACGCCGTCCAGTTGCGGCAGAGACCAGCCTGGTATTCCGGATCGAATTGGCCCTTGTTTCTCGTCCAGGTCCGCATCGGGGCGCCTTTTGGAATATCTACAATGTCGTGACCCTTGCGCGGGTGCCATTGAACGGTTCGCCTCTGGTAACCCTTTGCGTTCGGACCGCCTTCCTGGCTGACCTTGTCGCGGCCCACAGTAGGGTCGAGCTTCGCGGGATAGCGGAGATACTTGTAATAATCGAGCCCCGCTTCAGACACTCCGCCGCACAAGAACGCTACGGCTACAACGATCGGCGCCAGTACTTTCATCGATTGCTCCATTACGGTATTCCCCATGCGCATTCCGGCCGGCGACTATTGCAGGCCATGGGGCGATTGTATCAAATCCGCGAGCTTATGCCAGCGGCGACAAGCCCGTGGCAGCCGGGGCCAGTCGTTAGTCGCGCCGTCGGCCGATGGCTTTCCGGCGAGGATTACTTGCTAATTACCGAACAGAACTTAGAATTATCCGAACTGCCGACGGTCCCGTCGGCTCATGCACGCCCCGGAGAATATGATGAAGCGACTTGCGATTACGATAATGCTGATCTGCGCCGCGCCGCTTGGTGCCCTGGCCAATACGCTGCCGGCCGGTAAGGACACCAAGGAATTCATGGTTGGCGTTACCGGAATGTTCGTCGAACTCAAAGGCGGTCAGTTGTGCGTAACGAAGGTCACGCCGAAGACCCCGGCCGCGGGGAAACTGCAGGTCGGCGACGTGCTGTTGGCTGTTGACGGAGCCAGGCTGGACATCCAGGACCCGCGACATCCGCTGGGCTTTGCGATCAACGCCGCCGAAGGACGCGACGGTAAGATGGAGTTTTCCATCGCCCGCGGCTCGGCGAAACGAACGGTTGTCATTCAGCTCGAAGCCATAGGCGCCTACAGCGCTGCGTTCCCCGCCGGCTGCAAGAAGTCCCTGCGGATCGTGAACGATACGGCCGCGTTCATTCTCAAGAGCGGCGGACCCGGCGGCGGGATCAACGGCAACCTCGAAGCGTTGTTCCTTATGTCCACCGGCGAGAAGAAGTACATGCCCGCGGTCGAGGCCTACGCGGTTAAGCTGGCCAGTCGTAATGGCGGAACGAGCGTCTGGAGCATCGGCTACAGCGGGATATTCCTGGGCGAATACTACCTGGCCACCGGCGACAAGCGGGTTCTGCCGGCCCTGGAGGCCCGCTGCGACACGCTGAGCAAGGGCCAGTACTTCGGCGGGTGGGGCCACGGAGCACAGAAGTGCGGGCCGGGATACGTAACCGGCGGATTGCTGAACGCCGCGGGTGACCAGGCTCTGACAACATTGATTATCGCCAGGGAATGCGGCGTGGATGTAAGCGATACGGCTTACAACGATGCGCTGCGATTCTTCTTCCGCTTCGCCGGGCGAGGCGGGGTTCCGTACGGCGATCATCATCCCGAGTTGTGGGCCTCGACAAACGGAAAGAGCGGCGGGCTGGCCTCGGCGCTGACGCTGCTGCCGGGCAAGAAATTCCAGGGCGGAGCCAAACTGCTGGCCCTGGCCGAGACCGACAGTTACTTCGACAGCGAGGGCGGTCACGGCTCATGTTTCGGCAACCTGACCTGGCGGAACATCGTAGACGCGCTGGTAATCGACACCCACAAGGATTCCTACCGCCGCAACAAGGACAAGCTGATCTACTCGCTGCCCG
>CAYMSH010000051.1:21769-23070 GCA_964392945.1 uncultured Planctomycetaceae bacterium
GCTGATCTGGCACTTCGAGCTGTCGCGCATGCCCGGCGGCGGGTTCAAGACGCCGTTTTTTCCGACCCACCAGGTTATCGGCCGGGCTCCGCTCTACCAGACCGGTCTTATCGCCATGGGGTACACCTCGCACCTGAAAACTCTGCGAATCTGCGGTAAGCCGCGCACGAAATTCAGCGTCAAACACAAGCCCACCGCCGTGGAACTGTCGCTGGAGACCGACGACTTCCACCGCACCGGCCACGTCGACGGCGTTGTGATCGACGTTGAGCCGCACGAGATCAACGCGGTATTCACCACGCTTTATGACGCGTCGGGCAAGAAGGTCCCGCGCGGCGCCAAGGCCAGCATTAACGTATCCAGAAAGTACACGAAGAAAGCGATGCCCGTCGAATGGTACTTCAAGATTATGCATCACTATTCGCCGACGTTCCGAGTCTGGGCCGCCAACGGACTCGGCTTCCAGGGCGAAAAAGCGATCGGAACGATCAAGAAGGCCCTCGCCAGCAAGGATGGACGTCTCCGCGTCGCCGGCCTGAATGCGATAAGCTGCACCACCGGTTGGGGCCCCGGCAAGACCGTTTCGAACATCACCCCGGAGATGATCAGGAAACACTTCCTGGGACACATCGTAAATACGCTCAAGAGCACCAGGGCCTCAATGTGGGAAAAACGCCACGCGCTGATGGCGATGAGCTGCTGCGACGTCGAAGCGATCAAGGCCAATCTCCGCGTGATCAAACCGTACTTCCGCAACAGGGAATGGTGGCTGCGCGTCGCGGCGTTCAAGGCCATCGAGCCTCTGGTCGACGAAACCGAAACGTTCCGCGCGCTTCTGCCGACGCTGCTGGCCAGCTACCACACCGACAGGAATCTGCCCAGCCGCCGATGGGGCGCCACCAGCGTGTTCAAGAAGGCGATTGCGACTAACCCCAAGATCAAGGATATGGTTGTCGCCGGCATGGCCGGGTCGCTGAGGCGAACCACGGTTCGCGAAGGCTTCAAGCAGCCCATCGATCTGAACAATATCTTCGAGACGCTTCGCTACATAAACATGAAGAAGAATCCCGAGCACGCGATACCGATCCTGCCGGCTATCGAGCGGGTGTTCCCGAAGCTCGAAACCCTTCCTGCGGTCTGGACTCTGACCGGCGCCCGATGGGGGAATATCGGCCTGGTCAAGGCCTCTGAGAAGCTCGGCAAGGACGGCAAACCTTTCGTCGCTACAATGAAGCGCCTGGCTCCTAATGTGGCCCTGAGGCTGTCGAAGAAGAACAGGAAACGCGACTTACTCCTGGAAG
>CAYMSH010000052.1:0-22957 GCA_964392945.1 uncultured Planctomycetaceae bacterium
GCAGGATGAGCCGTTCCAGAGCAGCCTGGATGAGCTTCTCATCGAACCCGGCTTCGTACGGCGAATTGGCGAGTTTGTTGTCGCCTTTGAACAGCGGGCTCTGGGCATAGGTCCTCAGATTGTTGGGCCCGCAGGCCATGTTCTCGTGATCGGTGACAGTCGCGTTCAGCATCGCCAGTTTTGTATCGGTGCTTTCGGACGCTCGTGACATTGTCACCAGGGCTTGTATTCGCACGAACTCCTGGGGGTCTTTCAGCAGCCTTGCGACTTTGGACATATACTTCAGCGTTGCGTCTGTTCCGCATGCGGCCAGGGCGCGGCAGGCTCCGCCGCGGAAGCGTGATTTCTCGCTTTCGAGGAGTTTCGCCACGCGCGGGAGGATTTTCTTCTCGCCGGCTTTGTAGCGTTTTCCAAGTTCGCCGGCGATTATCCTTCGCACTTTCGGTTTGAAGATGTCCAGGAGTTTGAGCAGTTCATCAGTGCTCTGCTCCCGCAAGGGCGTCCCGGCGCGTTTGATCAGCGTCTCATCGTTAAGCTGGGGGATCGCACTGGTCATAAGCTGCTTCATTTCCGCATCGGTTGTCCAGAGGGCTTTGATCGGGTTCTTGCCTGTGATGAGGGTTTGCTTCAGGTGCTGGGCGTAATGCAGAACCGCCGTCGCCGTCGGATCGCGTAGAGGTCCGTATTTACCGCCGGTCGGACAATGATAAACGAAGCTTCCATCGTGGCGTCGGCAGAGCGTTCGGCGCCACCGCATATTGCGGGCTACGAGGATAACTCCCTCCGGTCCGCAGATTGTGGTGGCCCAGGTCGACCAGTTTCCGTGGTAATCGTGTCCGTGTCCGCCACGCCGGGTGAACGATGCGTGTGTGGACATTTGTGCGAAATACTTGGCTCCGTGATAGTCGCCCAGGAGCTTCATGGAGAACGCGACTCCGGTGTTCTTTCCGTTGCTGTCGTCGGTGGACGCCGCACCGTGATAACCGTACGGGATGGCGCCCTTGTCGACGTATGAACCGAAGAAACGGTGAGCGCGTTTGACCGCCAGGTCGATCTCCGGATGTTTGATCCCGAGTTTCTGTGCCAGGGTGATCAGGAAGAAACAACGATTACCGGCCGCGTTCAACGCCCCGTATCCGGGATTCATACCGTGCAGCTTTCCGCCGTTGAATGACGGGTAGGAGAAGGTGTGGCCCCACGATCCGCCGGCGGCCTGGCCCATCGCCGTTTCGATCGCATATTTCCGCAGCGCCGGCAGCACGAAGTCGTCGCCCGTGGCCTCGTAATAGAGAGCGCAATTCAGCCCGTTGAAGCCCTTGTGCCAGCTCTGGTAGCCCTTGTATCCCCGGTAACCGGGCTTGAACATGGCGCCAATCGGCTCAGTCGGCGGCCGCCACGGCGAGTATTTGCTGCGAACCCATTTGTGTACGATCTTGCGATGCTCGGGTTTGCCCGAAGCGATCAGTGCGATCGCTTCCAGAATGCCGCCCCGTCCGCTGCGCGGACGTCGCGGATCGGCGACGAAGCGTTCCGCCAACACCCCCCAGGCGTCGGCGAGAATCTGATCGGTCTTGGGGCAGTTGTACGGCGAGGTGTCGCTGTAAGCGGGCATAACCCTGAGCGTCAGGGTCACGTCGGTGTAGAAACCGTCGAGGGGGAACTCCTTGAAATTATCGCTGTCGACCTCTTTGGCCCGCTCTGCTTCGGGCTTCCAGTCGTAGACTGAATCATCGGCTTTGGCCTGATTAAACAGCTTGTCGATATCAACTTTCTTGACGTCTCTCTTACCGTTGCGTTTGGCGAAATTCCGGTCGCGCCAGACCCTCAGCTTCATGACGCCTTTGTTTTCTTTCTTCTCGGCTTCGATGATCGCTTTTCCGAACGTCATACCGAGGTGCCCGCCGGGGACAAATCTCTTATCGTTGATCGACAGAATGACATCGCCCCACTGAAGCTTTCCTTCCGCCGGCGAACCGGGAAGCACGCTGGTGACCTGGATCTGATCGCCTTTATGACCTCTGACCAGGTACCCCACTATCCCGGTTGGTCCGAGGTTCCACGTGTAGCCCTTGTTCTTCTCGCCAATCCGCTCGCCTTTGGTCAGATCCGGCAGTTGGGCCGGCCGCCTGGTCTTGGCGGGCTCGGCGAAATCGCCGGCGGTCGAAAGGGCCTTCTTCTGGGCGTCTGTCAGCGTTCGCTCCTCGGCCAGGCCGGGTAAAGCCAGGCCGCAAAGAACGGCTGCGGTCAGTGCAAACGTTATGATTGTATATCGGCGAGAGGTCATGATTCTGTCCTTGGTTGGATTCAGTCGGCCTCGCGGCACAGCAGCAGGGAGTAGCGCGTCGCGGCGCCCAGGTTGGCCAGGCGATGACGCATCTGCTCGGTAACCGGCGCCGCGGTGTCCCACACGATATGGACGGTTTGCCTGGCGCAAGCTCGGGATGCTCTCCGCTCGGTAAGCAGTTCGGTGAATCGCGCGAGCATCTGCTCGGCGCGATCGGGTGAGTTTACTACGAATGAGTTCCGCCCGTACCAAAGGGTCTCGAAAACAAAATCGTCGTCCATCGCCGCGTGATCGTCGACGTCGAGGACCTCTACGGGTCGGCGTTTCATCGGGAGGCGGTGCATTGTCGCTGCGGCCTGGGAGGCCTGGTGCGAATCGTCAGTGACGTACACGAATGATTCGCCGCGCCTGGTGAATACGCGCAACTCTTCGATAAGCGTTCTGCGCGGTGATTTTGTGCGGACCTGGACCGGAGCGTGAGGGCTCATTGTGTCGAGCCAACTGCTGGGCAACGGCAGCGGGAAATACGCCTCGCGGTAGACATTCGCTCGGCGGAGGTAGTCGATCACGACAACCAGAACGCCCAGGAGCAGCATCACGCGAATGATCATGTGATTCGCAGCGTCAAACCTGTCTGCGGCCAGCTTGTCTTTGTCCGACATCAGGATCGGTTCGACGGCTTGTTCTTCTTCGATCAACACGTCAGCCTTGACGCCCTTGGTCTCTTCGCTTGCGCCAATCATCGAGTCCAGGCTGTCGTCTGTGGCTCCGGCCGAACGCTGCTTCTTGTTCTTCTTCCATTCCGGCGTTGCGTCTTTGTCGAAACTCTGCATGTACTTAAGGTCCGCCTCGTCCATGCCCGCGGTGTCGAGACGATCGTCGCCGTCATCTTCGGCGAAGTGAATTTGCGCCGCTTGTCCTGCTCGCTCGTCGGCGGCGGCCTTGCGGGCCTGTTCCTGGCGGGCGAGTTGCTCGGCGATCTGCGAGCTGCGATCGACCTGGATGCGATTCACATGCGTTTGCGAATTAACATTCGCCAGCACAAAAGCCGCTACGCCCAGCACCAGCGCAATATGGCAGAACCAACGCCGCGGTCGCCACAGCATCTGCACTAGCCACAGCAGCGGCATGCACAGCCAGACCGCTATGCTCACATACCCCGCCAGACTAAAGATTTCCCAGTTCATTATCGCTTATCCGATACTCTTGTATATTTACTTCCGCAACCTGGACACCGCATCGTTCCACTGGTTGAACGCGTAATACACCAGGTTAACACCAAGGTGTATCGCCGCATCACGCATCTCCGGAGTCACATCGCTGTAGCCTGGCGACTTCCAGGCGTCATTCATATCGCCGGGATGGTAGAACGCGATCCAGCGTCCTTCGTGCTTCATGCCCAGTGCTCGCCGCCCGCCGTGATGCCAAAACGCCGGAGCTCCATTGGGGAACCCAAACGGCAACTGGTACAACATGTCGTCGTCGGCGATATCCATCAACTGCTTGTCTTTGAACACCTTGCGCATAAAGTCCCGGAACGATCGATCGAAAGCGGCGCTTCCGGCGTCGGCGATCAGCAATCCGCCGTTTAAGCAGTATTCTCGCAGTATCTTCATGTCACCCGGCGAGATTCGTCCCATATTTCCATTGCCAGTCAAGTAGACAAATGGCGGGAAGCCGTCTTTGGGGTATCGCGCCAGCAGCGAAATCGGATGGCTTTCGCCTTTGGAGGCGATCTTTTTGAACCCCGTCGCCTGGGCGAACGCACGCAGGAAATTGATATCCGCGTCAGTCTGATTCATGCCGTCGTCCCATCCGGAGCCTCCGTGTTCGAGGCGGATGAAGCGAATCTTGTAATTTTCCATTCCCGCCGGCCAGCCGCCTTTGGTACCGCCGCCTTTGCCCATCTTCCCGGCTTTGGCGTTCACGCTGGCTTGATACGTAGCCTGGGTCTGCTCTTCCATTATCCGATCGACTTCGGTGTCGTCCAGGTCCGGAATTTCAAACAAGATCGCCGAGTTGGGACGCAGCGTGAGCGTTTTCTTTTTCTTCTTCTTCGGTTTGACCATCTTGACCATGGCCACAACCGGATTGCCGCTGCCTTTGGGCACGCGATACGCTTCGACGCAGCCGCGAGCCTGTAGAAGGAAAGGTATCACGATGATGATCATGACGTGGGTAAGGAAGCTCATGTAGAAGCTTCGCCGGGCGCGTGGATCGCGGCCGTGAGTTCGCCAATCTTCCAGAACCAGATCGCCACGCATCGGCGGACCCAACTTGCGGGTAAATACCGCATAGACCGAACGGCTCCGCAGCATAGCGTGAAGCCAGGCCGCATACGCACCGATCGCCAACGCCGGCCAGCACACGCTCCACCAGAAGATGATCGCCGTGGCTCGATCCTGCTCGGCGCCGTCGATCGCCAGTTCGGCTCCCACGATCGCCGACAGAGCCATCCAGACGATCACCACATATCCGATCACGGCCGGATAGACCAACACCAGCGCCGCACGCAGCATGTGGTAAGTGATCTTGATTCGCACCAGGCTCAATACGCCGCACGCGCCGCAAACCGCGCCGACAACCCCGAAAACCAAACAACACGCCGACAGCGGCTCGGACAAACCCTTGCCTTCAAGCAGTATCGCAATTTCCGCATTGCGGCTGAGCAACGCAGCCAACGCCGGCGTTCCGAATTCCCACATCCCGTAACCCAGCCCCGCGAGCATGGCCGCAGCGATGCTGGCGACCAACGCTTTAAACGCGGACGGACCTGTAGGGATATCATCGATCCGATCGGCAACTGCTTTTGAATGGGCCAATTCAGTCATTACAGGGTCTTCGCCTATTTGAACAGGTCGTCATCTTCTTTCGGAGCCAGGTCCGGTACGTCGGGCCCAACCACTTTTGTCTTCAGTGTTTTCTCTATCGCCGACTCCGGTTTTTTGGGCTCATCGCTCGCGGGTTTGGTGACCGGTTCGACGGGCTTTTTGACCGCAGGAGCAGCAGCCGGCCTCGGCTTGCCGGTCGCCAGCAGATCGCTGAGTTCCTGGGCGCTCATCTCGTGACGGTCGGCGATTTTTCGCAGCTCTTTTGTCGCTTCTTGCACGGCGACTTCGAGTCGCTGTTCTTTACTCATCTCCGAGGTGTCCTCGCCCATGATCTGGGTCTTCAGGTAACCAATGCTGAAGGCGCCTATGAGCACTACATGGACCAGCAGAGTGAAGAAGAGAATCTTGATGATCGGGCGCCCGCGAAAATCGCCCATCAGCGAATCGGGACTCGTCTCGTCGGGATAGGTCTGCCCCTCGCTGTCGGTTGTTTGTTCTGTTTTCATCGTGCTTTTCCTAATAATTCCGAAGCTCCCGGCAGGCGCCGGGGCCGCTTACTGTGTTTTCTCTCCGACCGCCTTGATAACACCGCCGGCCTCGGCGATGGCTTTGAGCACGGGCTCGAATGTCTTCTTGGGCAGCGCCGCGTCGCACTTAAACTGCACGTATCGTTGTTCATCGGCTACGGTACGGGTCAACAACGCACGCACGCCCCACTCAATGTCCTTTGCGTTATCGACCCGGTTACCGTCGAGATAGATCACGCCGGCCGAATCGATCGCGACTCGCGCCGCCAAGGCCGCCTCGTCCTTCTTGACTTGCGCAGACGACGGCAGGACAAGAGGCAGCTTTTTGTCCTTGTTGGAGTCGCTGAGCAGCAAGAAGAAGATGATCAGCAGGAATGCGATATCTCCCATGCTCGCTATCGGCACTTTGACTTTACGGCGTTTTTTCCTGCGTGACCGTTTCACTGTTATTTCTCTTCCTCCACCAGCGCCACGACGCCGCCGTTGCTGCTGATGGCCGCAAGGACATCAAAATAGGCCTGGTACGAAGCATCGTCAGTGGACTCCAACATGATCACTCGCTTACCGGCCGGCTGCTGGCGAAGATCCAACGCCGCCAGTCGCGCGTTGAGATTCTCGATCGTAACTTTCCTGTCGCTGAAGTAGATGTCCGCTCCGCGAAGATTAACGATCGGCGTCTTGTCGATTTGCGCCTGGGTTTGTTTTTCGCCCGTCGGCAGATCGGCGGTGATGCTCTTGACCTTGATCATGGTTGTGGCCACTAAGAAGTAGATGATCAGCAGGAACGCAATATCAGAAAACGATCCCACCGGAATATCTCCGGTGCGATGCTTCTTTTCCTGTTTTCTTCGATGCTTCAACATCAGTGGTTCCGTTTGGCGATTCGCCGTTTAGTGGTGGGTCAGGATGAACTCGACGACATCCGTAGTCGATTCCTCGATTTCCAATTCGATCTCGTCGCTCCAGCGGTTAAACACGCTCTGCGGGATAACCGCCGACAGCGCGATAATCAGACCGACAGCGGTGGTGACCAGCGCTTCTGCGATACCGCCTGCGATCTGGCCGCCTGCGCCGGCGCCGGCGCCTTCGGCCATCCCGGAGAAAGACGCGATCATACCGGTTACCGTTCCGGTCATTCCCAGCAGCGGAGCGGCGGTCCCGATCGTAGTCAACACGTCGAGCCGCTTGTTGACAACACCCATCGCCTGCGAGGAGTAATCCTCCATAACCTGGGCTACGACCATTCGCATGGTCTCAGAGCTCTCGCCTTTTTCGTGCAACTGCTCGTACGATCGCAATCCGGCCAGCAGCACCGAGGCGATAGGTCCGCGAGCCGACTCACACTCAGAGATCGCCGCGCCAATGTTGTTGGCCCGCAGGCTGGCAAGCACTTTGGCGCGCAGGGCGGGTGTGTCGATTCTCCGGTTAGCGCGAAACGCCATCCAGCGATCGTAGACAACCGCCAGAGACACCAGGCTGCACGCCACCAGCGGCAGCATTAACGGACCGCCATTTAGTATATGTTCAAGCACAATAGTTCTCCGATCATCTTGAGTTTAACTCTGTGAGTTTTCCTTGTTCGTACGATCGATCGCATGCAGCACGCTCAAGGCGTCCACAGGCGACATGGCCAGTCGGCTGAACCGCAACTCCTCGCCGGCCTCGATCACCAGCTGGCCGCTGGTGTGGCAGTAATGACTGCCCTGGCAATCAGCGATTGAAAAACGCTGTATGTAAATCCGCCTCGCCGCTGCGAGCACGACAACATCATTCTCGGTAACGCACACCCACAACCGGCTGCGGCGCCACCAGCGCCCGGTATCGACACGCGTACTGCTGCGCACCGACACCAGAGGCTCGGCGCCGTTGGTTTCGGCAATCAAGCTGGCATGTTCTAATGCGTTCAATAGGTATTCCTTACGATTGTTTTCAACAATTACTTACGCTTCCTCAGGCCATCGAGGAGCATCTGGCGCTGCTGTTCTTCCACTTCGATAATCTTTGCGAATATCGGATCGGCCAGTCGGCCTCTAGCGCGCTTGGCCCAGATGCTGTCGGGGAAATCGAACGTTACGCGACGGTATAGTTTATACGCATCGGCGGGTGAGTCCAAACGTTCCTGACACAGGCCGGACCAGTAGATCGCCTGGGCGCGAATCGTCTTCCCGTCGTACCGTTCTTCATCAATAACTTTCTGGAAGGCTTCGAGCGCCGTAGCGTTATGGCCCGCCCGCATGAAGTTCTGGGCCGATCGCAATCCGGCCAGGCCCGCAAGCTTGTCATCGGAAAAACGTTTCTGCAGCTTGGCGAAAACATTGGCGGCGTTGAGGTACTCTTTGACCGCGGCGTCTCTCAGGCGAATCGCCTCGCCGGCGGCATGCGCATCGTCTTCCTTCTTCTCCAGCTCCTCGGCCCTGGTCTTGTAGGCCAGACCCTGTTTCTGGAAGTATGACCCCAGCCGCGACATGACCATCGGGATCAACTCGTGGTCCGGATACTTGTAAGCGAGTTTCACATACTCTTCAACGGCGATGTCCAGCTCACCCATTTTTTCATAGATCAACGCCTTCTTGAACTGCGCTTTGGGTGCGAACTCAGCGTCGGGATAGTCCAACGGTATCTTGGAGAACCGCGCCAGTGCGTCTTGATACATTAGTTTCTTCGACGCTTCGTTCTTTGAAAGGTCAGCGTACTCCTGGGCGAGGTTGCCCAGCAGGTATTCAGCGTGAGCACGCAGTTCATCATCTTTATGCGAGGCGATCGCTTCGGCCAGCAGCTTCTGGGCGTGGCCCATTTCGCGCCGGGCCAGGGACTCCTGGTCCATCTTGCGATGATGTTTGGCCAGTTCAAAGAAGCACTCGGCCAGGGTGAACGTCGTTTTGATCGCCACGGCGTCTTCGGTGTATCGCTTACTGAACGGCTCGATTCCGCCATCGGCGCCCTTGTTTACAATCACGCTCAAAGCGGGCGGACCTGACGAGTTAGAGTCCTTGTAAGAGACCACAACCTTATCACCATACTTCACCGGGAATCCGTGAAGTTCAACTGAGGGCAACTTACCGCTGGGAGCCTTGGCTGCATAGCTCAGGGCGAACGAACCTTTGAACTCGCCGGTGTGCGCTGATGTCTCACGCAACTGGAACTCGGTGCCCCAGCCGCTGTCGGCCTTGAGATTGACGGTTGTCACGTCACGTTCGGCGCTGCTGTCAAGGCCTGGTGCTATCAAACGCACATAGAGTTTCTCGCCGACGTAAGCCTTCGATATTGTGCGCCGGTATCTGCCGTTCATGACATCCAGAAATGCGTTGGCGGCCAGAGTCACTGTAGAGGTTCGCCACTGCACTTTGCCCTGCTGGTCCTTGAATGCGTATCCGATATGCACCCTGTCGCCATCGCGCACGGCCAGGCCGTCGGGAAGTTGCGACGACGGCAGCGCGTCGGCGGCCTGAGTCGCATAACTGCGTGAGGGCAAATCGTCCAGGATCAGCGGCACCGAGAAGGCGAATCGCCCTTCGTCCAGCGGAGGCCTGTTCGACGGTGATGAAGGAGCCTTACCGATAACATATCCGGGGGGCGGATCGCCTATTTCGGCGGCGATCGGTTTTGCAGACAATTTCAGGGTGCCTGGCGCTCGCACATCGAACGGCAGGCTCGAGTCTGCGGTCTTGTGTGCTTTGCGACCGGCGTCGGTCTGCACGTAAGCTGTAATGCTGCTGGACCCGGCGAAAGCCCGATGGGTCGCCACTATATCGAACCGCAGGCTGGAGCCGATCACGGCTTGGGAAGACTTCGCCTTGATCGCCGCCTGGTCCATGTATTCGTAATTCAACGAGCGACGCGGCTGAACGATTTCCGGTCCGTTATCGTCTTTGTTCGCATCATCTTTCTTGGGTTCGGCTTTCGCCGGCGGCGGCAGAGGCTTGCTGCTGATGCTGTAAACCGCCAACTCGGGCGCAGCGTAGCTGGCGTGCTCGATCGTAACTGACCGATCGGTGGGAATACCCGGATCCAGATTTTCGGCGTCGCGGTAAGTCGCAGTCAACGTACCGCCGGAGCTTACCTGGATTTGGGATTTCTGCGACGGCTTGGACGCGACCGGATAAACGCGTCCCAGGAACACGCCGCTATGTGCTTCTGTCTCTAGCGCCACGAGAGCAACGGGCCCAGAGCCGCCGGAGCTTACCGAGAACGCCAGTTGATCGCGTTTGGGGCTCTGGTCCATGTCGGGGTCAGTGATAACGATCGCCACGCTGTCATCGAATTTGAAGCGGCGAATGTCTTCGAGCACGAGGGTGCGGCCTTGCTCGGTTGTTTCGTATTTCAGGAACGATGCGCTGATAGTCGCGGTATTGTAGGCCACTTCCAGCCGCCCTTCCCGGCGGTTTCGGCGCTTGGTGACCACGCGGTCGTCTTCGTAACGGGCCGTCACCCGATCGCCCGGGAGAACTTCCAGGCTCTGGTTCTTTCTCAGCGCCTGGTAGTCGATGGCGACGGGCAAACGCTTAGCGCCTTTACGATCGGTCAGTGTGACCTTCTCGATCGCCGGCGCCACGCCCTGGTGGCCGACAATCGCCAGGCGGACAAGCCTCGCTCGCGTGTTGGCGCCAAATTGAATGTCAAACTGCGTGGCTGACTCATCGACCGGCTTCACCGTAGCGGGGCTGTCGATCATCTTGCGGACTGATGCGGGGAACTTGCTCGGGTCGAACATGCTGTCCGGGCAGGGAGTCAATTCCTTCTTGCCCGACACATCGCACAGCAACACGGGCTTGCGCTTCACTAGTGCGGATCGCGACTCGTTTCGCCAGACCTGTATCTCATGCAGCCCGGGACGCAACTCTCGCTTGATTGTCAGCGGGTCGCCGGATTCCTCGCCGGCGGGCTTGCCGTCGAGCAGGAAGATGGTATGTGTCTTGTCGATCAGCGGCAGACCGCTCAAGCGGAACGTGCGGACCGCCGCGGCGCTTTGATAGAACAGGGCGCGATAGCGAATCAGATTCGGATATCCCGGATGTCCGCCGGACGGCAGTTCAACGTTCAGGTTCGAGATACCCGTTACGCTAATCGCGTTGTAGGGAATCGCTTTGGCCGCCGAAGCGATATCCATTTTGGGAGCCCAATCTTCGGGGAGGTTTCGATCTTTCGGCGCGGAAATCGCAATGGCTCGGCCGTAAGTCGGAAACGCGGTAATCCGCGGAGAACCGTCCCAGGGCGCCGGATCGTCGGGGTAGCGGGCCCGCGTTGTCCAGTCTCGCCCGTTCATCGAAGTTTGCAGCACGAAATGCGTCAACGCCTGGCCCGTATCACCGCAGCGGATCGTCATTTTGTCCAGCGGTACGTTATCGTTCAAGTCGATCCCGAAGATACGCTCGCCGGCCTTGCTGCCGGTCTGTCCGGCCCAACCGGGATAAGGTTTGGCGCTAATCGCCATATTGGGCTCGCGGCTGGGAGCAGACTCCGAGGCGAACGCAAGGGCCTGTGCCCGTGCGGTCGGAATGATCGCCTCGAACTCGCCGGTATGCGTTCCGGTCTCCTGGAGCGTCAGTTGCGAAATCACGTCGCCGCTGCTGGTCTGCATCGCCACAACGATCGTATCGATACCGGCGGTCTTGCTCTGGTCCGGATCGAACACTCGCAAGTAGACCGGATTACCCGGCCGCACCCGTCGCGTGCCCAACGCCCGCTGGGCGCTCGAAATTCCCAACTCGGCGAGGTCCAGTCTTCGCTCGCCTTTACGCGCGGGAAACGCCCCGGCCGCCAAGTCCAACCTTGCATCAGACGCGACGCCGATCACGACTTTCGGGTCCGGCGGCAGATCGGTCATCTTGGCGCGAAAACGCTTGGAGTAACCGTAATGAATCTCGTCACGGCCGAGCACTTGCAGGACCTTGTCGCCGGGGCGAGGCGCAGCTAGTTTGGTGGGAACTTCGGCGCGGAATTTCGTCTTGTTATCACCCAATTGATGGAGCATAACGCGTTCGCGGTCGCCCGAATCGCTCCAGATTTCCACTTCGATATCGGACCCCACGCCGGATATGCTCAGCGTCGGGTCGAGCAGGTTAATCTTAATTGTTTCACCCGGGACGATAATCTTGTTCTCGCGTGATACTCCCAGTTCAATCTCCGAAGCGTCGACCAGTTTTCGCATCACCAGTTGGGCCTCGCCCATCAGGATCAATGCGTCGGCGTGGTTCGGATCGCTCTTGAGCACGGCTTTGATTTCATCGTACGAGTCGGCGTACTTCTCCTGATCGAAAAGCACCTCGGCCCGAGCGAAGTGCGCACGCATTCGCAAGCCGGCGTCCCTTACGAGCATGAGTTTATCCAGGTCCGCCAGCGCGGCTCCGAAGTCTTTGGCCACGCGATCGACCTTCACCGATCGCAATATCGCTTTGTGCTGCATCGCCGAACCTTTGTGCTCGTCGGCGTCGGCGACTCTGCGGTACCATGCCCGGGCGGTCTTCAACGCGCCCTTCTGGAACGCAATGTCGGCGTAGGCGATCTTCAGGTCCGCCTCTTGCTGCGGGGCGAACGAGCCGGGCACTCGTCGCGACCAGATGGTAAGTTCTTTGACCAACGCTTCGGCACGCTCGGTGTCGCGATCTTCAATGTTGCGGCCCAGCAGCCAGAGGCAATACCCAACGGTAAGCTTGCGAACGATCGGTTGTAGTTGATCGGCGTTACCGTCGTACAGTTCCCATGCCGCCTCGACATTACCCAGCGCGAATTCGGCTTGGGATTTATAGATCGGGTAAGCCGGATCCTGTATATCGACCGGAATATCAATCAGCCCGATCGCGATCGAAGCCTTGCCCGATACCTGTCGCACGCGTGCTGCGATTTCGGGCAAGCCCCAATCTTTCCTTCGGAAAACGGTGCGTCCGGCCGGACCGCTAAGCGCCGCACGGCAGAACGTAACCGCTACCGACGGGTCATCGCCCTCAAACGCGGCCTGGGTCAGCAACGACAATTCATCGATCCCGGTGGACCGCGGATGATCGTTAATCGCCGCGGCTTGCCACAGCCCGTCAGCGTAAGGTTCCAGCAGGCCCCATTGCTTGCCGGCCTGAGCTTCTTTGGCGATACGGATAACGAGCTGTTCGTAGCCCTGCTTAACGGGATAGGCGCCGATAGGCGCATTTTCCTTGAAGAGCGAAAGCACCATGCCGCGGGTAGCAGCCGAGTATTTGGGCAACGCCGCCACTTTGTTCAAACCTATAACAGCCACTGGTGATGGGGCTTTCAGAGCGCGGGCCATCACCGTCTTGAACGCCGCTTCGACCTGTCCGGCGCCGGCATCCTTAGGCAAGGCCAGCAGCTCTCGGCTCACGTGATGCGGATCCGACACGGCCATTATCGATGTCATGGCGATGTGCCCGAAGTGGTAGCGATCCGCCGCGGCCTGCTGGTAGGCATAACCAACCTTGGCGTAAGCGGGCGAACGAACCAGTTCGGCCATGAACTTCTTGGCCTCAGGGGTGCGAACATCCACCGTGTGAAGCCACATTCCCAGAATCGTCTCGGACAACTTACCGGCCCGCATCTGGGCCTTCAGCATGCCCTGCACATGCTTAATCAGATCGCCCGCCTCCTGGCGCGTACCATTCTGGTGGTATCTGAATTGGTTGCTGTATACGACCGCCTTCCACGGCATCCTGCCGCCTGACCCGAAGGTGCTCTTGCTAAGGGCTCGTCGAAGCAGATCTTTACGCTCACCTTTGAGGTTCGCGGTCATCAACTTGATCATTTGCACCTTGTCGGCCGAGGCGCTATTGGTAAAGAGCTGATCGAACAGCGATATCGCACCGGGAATAACCGGGGCCGGGGCGAGCAGGTCCTTCTGTAACGCCGCAAAGGCCAACAGGCGATCCTTGCCGCCGGCTTTCGGACCGCACTGGGCCATCAACCGGGCGTGCTGGGCGTTAGGCCTGGCGTACTTCTTAAGCATTACCTCGTGCTGCACGTCACGATCGAAACCGGCGTTCCAGACGGCGTCAATCGCTATCTTGGCAGTGCCGAACCGCCATGCCTCGGATTTCATAACCGCAGCGGTGATCTCGCTGAATTTGTTACTCCCGGCCGCCGCCATTCCGCGCACCAGTGCGGCGTGGGCGTATGGGTTCCGCGACAACTGCGGAGCGAGTTTTTTCGCTTCGGCCACTGTCAGCGTTCTGTCGAACAGCGGTATATCGGCGGCGGTGAGTTTGTTGAGTATTCCCGGGTATTTCGCCACCAGTTTGCGAATATCAACGGGTTTGAACTGCACGCATTTTCCCGCGATAAGGTTCGCCAGCAAATCGTCGCATGTATCCGGAGCCATGCGCGGAATCACCGCCAGCAGTTGCGCGAGTTTCTTCGGGCCGTCCACGGCGAAACGTTTCGGAGATTCGTTATCGTAGCGTGCGGTCCAGCCCTGGGCGACCAGGATAGCCCCGCGATCGGGCGCCGCCTTCAAGAGATGCGCCGCAGCGGCCAGCGGCTTATCGATGAGCTTGGGATCGGCGGGCGTTTTCTCTGTTCGCAGTTTATCCAACTGCATGTTGTACGGCATGACGGCCGCGACCCATTGCAGGCGAGCTTTGACCACAGGCGATACCTTTGCAGCGGCCAGACGCGTCGCGGCCTGGTAGTCGGCCGGGTCCTGCTTTCCGAACTGCTCGAACTGCAGGCATGTCCATTCAAGGTCATTAGCCCAGCGGGCCGGATCGCTTGTTCGATCGCCCAGAATAGTCGCGATCCGATCGCACAGGGCTCCGAGATCCTTCCGCTTCCTGGCTTCGTCGATGAACCATTGATCGTATTGCCTGGCCCGGCCGAACGTTCGCAGTCGATTTCCTTCGTCCCGCATAAAGAGATAAGCGGCGTTAGGATCCTCGAGAATGTTCAGGAGCAGGCGATAGGTCGCGGTCGCCGCCACATCAGCGAACTTTCGATCGACAGACTTGGCCTTCAGCATTCTTCGGTAAAAACCGACTGCCTGCAGCGGTTGGCCTGAAAACTCCGAGGCCCTTGCCGCATAGAACAAAGTTGCCTGTGACTTTGGTTGATTGCGCGTGAACCAGGGCTGGACTTTCGCCATCGCCTCGGCGGATCGATGCTCTTCGATCCCGCCGATGAGAATCGCGGTAACCGCCGTTTCGCTCTGCGATCCGGGCGCCTTTTCGAATGCGGATATCCGATCGTCGAGCGGTGTCGCCGCAGCGGACGCCGCCAGGTGCGCTATCAGGGTCGCCGTCAAGATGGGTATGAATGCCTTGCTCATTATCTACCCTCCTCCAAACGTTCTATTTCGAGTTTCTGATCGAGCATCAGCATTCTCTCTTCGGAAAGTTGCGCCCGTGCGTACGCGGCCCATTTGCTTTCGGGGAAGTCATACGTAATTCGCTTGTACAATGCGTAGGCGGGCATTAGCTGGTTGAGGGATTGATGGGATTTCGCCGCCCAGTACATCGCCCCGGCTCGCAGGGTCTTTCCGTCGTAGTTTTCATTGTCGATCACTTTCTGCAGAGCGGTGATCGCTTTTTTATATTTCTTCGCTCGTATGTAGGTCTGTCCGGCATAGTAGCCGGCTCTGCCCGCCAGTGCGTTATCTGAGAAACGCGTCTGCAAACGCTCGAAGATCTGGGCCGCTTTTACGTACTCAAGATTCGCGAGAGTTTGCAGTGCGGTCCCTTCGTGCTGGGCGTCTTTATCGTCGATTTTGGCCAGCAGCGGCGCGGCCTTTGTTGCGTACCCGGCGGCTTTGCGCTGGAAGTGCGTACCGAGTCTGGCCATTGCGGTGGCCAGGTGCTCGGAGTCGGGGTATTTGTACGCCAGCTTCACGTACTCCTGGGCGGCTATATCGGATTCATTCAGGCGTTCGTAAATCACGGCGATCTTGAACTGTGCCTTGGAGGCGTGCGGGGTGTCGGGGTAAGTGCCCGTGATTTTCATGAATCGCGACAGTGCGGCGTGATAGCGCGCCTGGCGAAGTTCGGGGTCCTTCGTACCGCCGGCGTCGGCCTGGGTCAGGTTCCCCAGCAGATACTCGCCATGTGCTCGCGTTTCGGGGTCCTTGAACTGGTTAATCGCGTTGGCCAGCAGTTGTTTGGCCCGTGCGAATTCGCGTGCGGCCTGCTTGGGCTCGCCGGTTTTGCTGTGGCGTCGGGCCAGTTCCAGGTAGCTTTCAGCCATTGCGAATTGCGTTCGCATAGCGGTTTGTGAGTCGGTGTACTGCTTGGAGAACGGAGCGATCGAACCGTCGGAGCCCTTGCCTATAGCAACGAATTTCACGGGGGATTTCAGTCCCGAAGCATCTGTGTAGCGAACGGCCAGCGTGTCGCCGTAGATCACGGGGAAACCGAGTCGCCTTACATCGTACTTCGCATCGGCCGGCGGCTTGGACGAAGCGTACGCCAGTTGGAAGACGCCTTTGAAGACCCCAGAGTGAGCGGCGGTTTCGTGCAAGTATACGTTGTGTTTACCGCCGGACTTTGAAGCCATGTAGACCGACAGCTTATCGCGTTTGTCGGTGCGGTCTTGTGCGCAATCGACCACTCGCAGGTAGACCTTCTCGCCGACGAACGCCTTTGTCAGCGCCGAACGATAGCCTTCAGCCATCACGTCCAGCATCGGTGCGGTGATGATCCGGGCCGATGCGGCAGCCCACTTGTCGGCGCCCTTGGCGTCCTTGTAGGGGACACCAATATGCATCAGCTCACCGACCCGTGCGACCAGACCGTAAGGGCGATAGACGCCTCTCCGCCTGAGCCGCTGTGTTTCCTTCGGATCGGTGAAACTGTGTTCAGGCAGCATGCCCGAGACCAGCGGAACGATCGCATGAAAGCGTCCGAGTTTATAACTATCCGTCGGTGAGACCGACCCTTCCACAGGCCCGGTAACGTATCCGCCTTGTTGCGGAGTCTCGTTGCGGGGCAGGGTCATCATAGCGGTGATCTTCAGCGTGTTCGGTGCGTTGATGTCAAACGCCTTGCCCGGGGTCTGCTTGCGCCCGGCGTCGGTCTGGACATAGATATCAATAGCCGACGCAGCCCCCAGCGCCAGGTGCGGAGCCGCAACGTCAATCAGGACGTGACGACCTTGAACCGCCTGACATCCCTTTTCCGCTGCGCCAGTCGAAGAGATGAACGCCTGGTTGATTTTGAACTGCGGGACGATCCGTTCCCGGGTCGCAATACGGCGGGCGTCGGTTTCCACTATATGATCGGGCGTAAAATCTTCGCGCAGTTGCTGGGCGGTTCGGCTATCTTCAGCCCCCAGCGGGCCCAGCGTCATGCTGCCGACATGAATAACCGGAGCGGCGAACGTCGCATGCTTTATCACTGCAAAACGATCAGTCGGTACGCCGGGCGTTATATTCTCGGCATCCTTATAAGTCAGCATTAGCGTCGCGCCCGGGGCGACCTGTATCTGGGTCTTGTCGGTTGTCGCGGCGCTAACCGGCGTCACAAAAGCTCTGAATGTTCCGGTCGACGGGCCGGTCTCTGTTGCGATTACCTGGCGTTTACCGCCGGCCGGGCTGGCGATCGTAAGCGTCACTTTGTCGGGCTCGACTGACACGTCCATATCGGCGTCCTGGACAACCATCGACAGCGGTTTGTCGTACTCGAAACGCAGGATCCGTTCGTGGTATGGCCTCTTTTCTTGATGCCTGCTGCTGAAACGCGGCTCGATGTCGGCGAATTCGACTCGGGCGTTGGTGAACGCCACATTGAGGAATCGCTCGTGCTTTTCTTTGCTCTTGGTCACATAGCGATCGTCCACGTATCGGATGGTGACTTTGTCGCCGGTGAGGATTTCCAGCAACTGGTTCTTTCGCAGATCGGCGTAGTCATGGGCGACAGGCAGCAGCTTTTCGCCATCGGGTTTGGTAAGCGCCAGGCGGTTCAGCGAGGGCACAGGCCCGGCCTGGTCGACAAACACCAACCGCATGAGCCTGGCCCGCGAGCCCGGGGCGAACTTCACCTTGAACTCGGTGGCGGCGTCATTGGCGGTGATCGTGGCCGGAGCATTGCGATGCTCCAGCACGTCGGCGGGGAACGTTGCTGCGTCGAAGAAACTATCGGGACAATCAATCATGCTCTCGGGCGATTTGAGATTCGCCTGCAGCCTGGTGGTCCGGCCGAAGCCCATAGTCGACTCCACCCAACCGATGCCCCATATCTCAAAGGTGTGCACGCCGGCCCGCAAATTCACTTCGCCTTCCAGCTTGCCGCCCTCTTTGGTTATGGCTCGTCCGTCAACCGCCAGGAGGAACTGGGGCGGAGACGCGAGCGACGAATGAGTGCCCTTGGGGGTCTTGTGTTCGCCCAGCACCAGGCTGAAGCGACGGATCACCTCGGCGGGCTCGTAAAAATTAGCCCGGAAACGATACACTACGTGGCAGTTATCGTGTCGATTCTGTCGCTTCCACTTCAGCGCTGTCGGGATAGTCGCGGGCATAGCCGCCGAAGGACCTGTAACGTTCTGGGCGATCCCCTGGGCATGCCGCTGAATCATCCAGCCGCGGTCCAATTGGGTTCTGATTTCGTCCAGTTCATAAACCGATTTGCGGACGCCCATCTGGTAGCGGTCGGTATCGCTCATCACAACAACCGACGGAGCCCAGGGGTTCTTCACCGCGATCGGATCTGTGGGATAACGCGCAACGGTGGTCCAGCGTTTGGGGTTCATCGCGGTCTGCAGGACAAAGCTCTTGAGCCCGAAGTTCGCATCGCTGGCCGCGATCGTAAGTGCTCCCAGCGGCGCATTGTCGTTAAGATCAACGGTGAAGGCGTGCCTGGCGTTTTTTGACCCTACCGGCCGCCAAGCGGCGTAACCGGTTTTCGGGCTGATCACCATGTTCGGATTCCTGCCGGTTTCGGAGGTCGATCCAAACGCCATCGCCTGTGCGCTGGCGGTCGGTACGGAGCCTTCGAAGTAGCCTGTGTGCGTTCCGGTTTCCTTGAGGATGACGCGGCCTATAACGTCGCCGCTTGATGTGCTGGCGGTGATCGCCAGTTCGTCGATTTCGGCGGTGCGGCAGCGGTCCGGATCGATCACTCGCACGTGGATCGGGTTGCCTGGTTTGGCGCGAGCTTTTATCATGCGATCCCGAGCGCGAGCCTGTGCTTCGGCGAGCATTCGGGCCCGGAGGACCGGATCGTTACGTTCGGCGTAAGTTAGATGGCGAAGATCCAGAGCGTTGGTGACCGCTTCCATATCGGCGACTCGCTGCTGGCTTTCGGTAAGCAATTTCCGCGCCGAGGCCATCATCATCGCGTCGGAGGCCACTTTGATCGGACCGCCGCGGTTCTCGCCCAGCTTCGTTACTTTCTTCCTGAATCGTTCGGAGTAGGCGTAGAACACTTCATCATCGCCCACAATCTGCAAGGTCCTGTCGTCTTGTTTGGGCGCGCCCAAAGCCGTCCTTAGCACACCGCGATATTTCGTTTTGACATCGCCAAACTGCCGCAGCAGCAGGTACTCCTTATCGCCTGAAGTCGCCCAGACAACAACTTCGATCTCCGACCCGCCGCTGGATATCGCCAGAGTCGGATCGTTGAGCGTGACCTTCAACAACTCGCCGGGCACGAGGGTTTTCTGGCTGCTGATGGTTCCCAGTTCAACTTCGGTAGCCTCGATCAATCGTTTGAGTTTGAGCTGCACGCGACCTCGCAGAATAGTCGCGTCGGCATGGGTCGGATCTCGCTGCAGCACCTTGAGAATCTCCTCGGCGGCGTCCTCGTACTCCTCCATATCGTAATAGACTTCGGCACGAGCATGCTGCGCCTCGGTGGTGAGCCTGGGAATCTTGTGCAATTCGAGTTCTTCGAGCGTCTTCAACGCGGCGTCAAAATCCTTCGAGATTCGCTCGACAAACACTCGCCGCAAAGCAGCTTTGTGCTGCAGGAATATCCCGTTATACGCTTTGTTCTTCTGGATCCTGGCGAATATCTTATGAGCGTCGCTGAGCCGGCCTCGCTGCATCGCAATGTCGCCGTAGGCAATATCGAGCGCCGCTTTCTGATCGAGCGAAAACGCCGTTGTCACCTCTTGTGTCCATGCCATCAGCGCCTTGACCAACGACTCCTGGTGTTCTTCATCACGCGAATCGATCGTACGCTGCAGAACCCACATCAGATAAGGGATCGACAATTCGCGATGCACAGCCAGAAGCTGATCGGCCGCCGCATCGTACAACTCTCTGGCGGAGTCCTCGTTGCCCGAGACGAACTCGGCCTGGGACTTGTAAATCGGATACGCCGGATCGCCAGGCCGCACTGGTATATCGATCAAACCCATCGCCAGCGACGCCTTGCCGCCAATACCTTTGAGCCGCGGGACATCGACATCTCTCTTGTAATAAGTGTGACCCCGACGATGCCGGGCTATGGTCTGCAAACCGCAGCGAGCCAGCGTGTTGGCCGTCGACGGGCTCTTGTCGGCCATGGACTCAGCCAGTGTGATCATCGTCTGGAGCGAGTGATGGGTAAGCTCAGTATGCCGCCAGAAATACGGCGCCGTCGCGTGCAGCACATCCGCCTTGCCCTGGGCGATAACCAACTTGAGCAAACGATTGTCAAACGTACCGAAGCGAGTGTGCGGATGGAACGTCCTGAGCGAAACGGCGATCTCCAGCATGAGCGCCACGACTTTGGGATCATTGAACACCGCATCGTCCAGAAGACCCACTTTATCCAGGCCCATGATATCCAAACGCATGGGAGCCTTCTTGACGCCCTCGATCGCCTTGGTAAGCGCGGTGATTGTTGTCGCCGCGTCGGAGTCTTTCGTCAACGCCAGCAGGTCTTTGCAGACCAACTTGGGATCCGATGCGTCGAGGTGAGCTATTTGCCCCGGCGTAAGCGCAGCCCGTTTGAACCAGGCCCGCACGCCATATCGCAGATCATACGGAAGGGTCTTGTAGATCGGCGACTTGAGCAACGCGGCCATCAGTTTCAGTGATTCAGCGTTGTCTTCAGGGAACTGGGCGTTGAGCCACGCCATAGTCACCCACGCGGTAGCTTTACCGCGTTTGAGTTGATCGGCAACGGTCTTGCGCAACGCAGATTCAAGCGGGTGCGGGAAGTACATATCCTTCCTGTACTGCTTCATCCGCTCCATGCCGTTGTGGCGAGCGGCCTTGCGCAGAATGTTCGGATCGTACCGATTGGGGCTGAGCCCCACAGCATGGGCCTCGGCGCTGAGCGGGCCTTTGGCGTTTTCCATGCCCTTGGCGATCGCGTCGCGCAATAGTATCTGCGCTTCGGGGCTGGTGTCTCTGAGCAGTTCGGCGACAACTTCCGGCGTGACTCTCAGTACACTGGCCAGACGAGATCGCACCGCGGGGATCTTCGGCTGCGCCGAACGATAATCAGCCCACAGCTTCTTGAACATCGCGGTACGCTTGGCTGGGGGATCTTCTTTCTTCACATCGCCGGCGGCGAATGACTTGGCGATCGCCTTGGTTCTTGCGATCTCCTGGTCCCGTTTCTGGTTGCCGCCGGGGCGACCTGCCCAATGCCAAAGCCTGTCAGCACTGGAACCGTTAAGTTCATTCGGGCCAAGTCGCCAGGCTTCCGGACCGTGTAAGGCGGCTATTATCTTGTCGTAATCTTTCTCTTTACCGCCCGCGGCCATGGCGCGGATCATGGACGCCTCGGGCTGCGAGCATTGCCCCAGAAGCGGAGCCAATTTCTGGACCTCTTCAACTTTCAGTTCGTGCCAGGTCTTCTCGATCGGAATCAAACCGGTTCTGCTGTCGGTCAGCTTTGGATTCGCCAGCACGTAGTCGCGCACGGCCTTGACTTTGAGGGCCTTCGGGGCTCCGCTGTAGTAGGCGCCGTGCCAGGATCGCACCAGTTCGGCGCGTTGGAGATCCGTCAGTTTCGGTATCGCCGCCAAGATCGGAGCCATCTTGGCCTCGATCTGGTCAGGCCAATACTTCGCCGGACTGTTGCGGTAGTACCTGCCGTTGCCGCCGCCGGCCCAACCGGTCTGAACCCACTTGGCGTAGTGAGGATATTTCGCCAGCAACGCTGTAGCTTCGGCGATCGGGGGAGCTATAACCTTCTCGGCGATCTTCGCCTGGTTGTACGCCATAACCGACACGGCCCAGTCCAGGCGCAGCTTCAGTTCGTCGTCGAAAGTGATCGCAGCACTCAGTTTCTTGTAGGCGGCGACCTCATCGTCGCTTACCCGGACAACGTGATCGCAGTGGGTGTCAACCCGATTCAGCAACCAGCGGAAATAGCTGTCGTAACTGACCAACAGAAGATCTGTCGAAACGCCGGTTTTGATGCACGTCAGCAGACGCTCAGCGACGGCTTTGGCGTCCTTGCGCGAAACGGCGATGTCGAGGAACCATTTATCGAACTGCCCGGCCCGGCCGCACGAACGCAAGCGATTCCCGTTGCTGGACATGTACGCATACGCGCTTTCGGTATCGTCGAGCTGATCGATCAGCAGCGTGTAAACCGCCAGGGTCGCAGTCGCCGCGGTCTCTGATTTCAGGTCCGCCCGCGTGAGATACTGTTGGTAGAGCGCCGCGGCTCCGCGCCAATTTCCGCTGAGTTCGGTCGCACGGGCGGCGTGGTGAAGCAGCAGCGGATTCCCGGCGACGTTCTGTCGCAACCACAAGTTAGCAACGGCGATGGCCTGGGTTGGCTTGTCGTCGGCGATGCCCGCCTGGAGCAACGATATAATCGCCGCCTCAGACTGCGTCGCCGGAGACGCCGATACGCTCTTGCGCTGCTGGTCGAACGATGACGGAGCGGTAACCGCAATGCCGGTCAGACACAACACGCACAGCCCGATCGCTACACTCACAGCGAGCGGTTTGGTCCGCATTCTTGGTTTTATATCAGGCATGTTCGGTCCTACTATTTATCTTTCAACGCGTTGAGTTTCTTCTGGGCTTCAGCAACAAATTTGCTTGAAGGGTAATCGAAGATCAACTGGCGGAGTTTCTTGCGGGCCACTTCATTGTCGCCCATGCGGAATCCGACTTTCGCCCACAAGAGCAGCATTTCATCGAGGAACGCCGCGTCGGGAAAATCGGAGAATACATGTTCCAGCAAATCCGAGGCCTGTGCGAAGTCTTCGGATTCCACGTAGAACCGAACGACATTGCTCAAAGCCTTGGCGGCGAACGCACTTTCGGGATAAGTCTGATAGGTCTTTCGGTAGGCTGCAATCGCGGCGCCCATAGCGCGCTGTTTGGCCGTCGCGGCGGATCTGCCTTTATCGCTCCAGCGACTGTTGTGCTCCTTGGCGAACGCAACTTCGACCTGCTTCTGCAACACCTGGCCGACAGAGAACTGGGCCTCGGCCGC